>JADLAB010000353.1 GCA_020848455.1 Polyangiaceae bacterium | reverse complement strand
CGGCTCTTGAACTCCGGGTGGAACTGGCAGCCGACGAAGTAGGGATGGTCGCGGAGCTCGACCATCTCGACCAGGCGCTGGTCCGGCGACAGTCCGCTCAGCACGAGCCCCGCCTCGACGAGCCGGTCGCGGAAGCGGTTGCTCACCTCGTAGCGGTGGCGGTGCCGCTCGCTGATCTGGGTCGTGCCGTAGGCCGTCGCGGCGAGCGTACCCGGGCCGAGCACGCACGGGTAGGCGCCGAGGCGCATCGTGCCGCCCTTGTCGACGATGCCGTGCTGGTCGGGCATGAGGTCGACGACGGCGAACTCGCCGTTTTTGTCGAACTCGCGGCTGTTGGCGAGCGGCATCTTGGCGAGGGCGCGCGCGAACTCGACCACGGCGAGCTGCATGCCGAGGCAGATGCCGAAGAATGGCACCTTCCGCTCGCGCGCGTAGCGGATGGCGCTGATCTTCCCCTCCGCGCCGCGGTCGCCGAAACCGCCCGGCACGAGCACGGCGTCGAGCCCGCCGAGCAGCGCCTCGGCGCTGCCCTTCTCGATCTCCTCGGAGTCGATGTACACGAGGTCGAGCTTCACGTCGTGCTCGAGCCCGCCGTGGATGAGTGCCTCGTGCAGCGACTTGTACGAGTCCTTGAGGTGCACGTACTTGCCGACGACGCCGATCTTCACCGCGCCGCGCGTCGGGCGCTTGAAGCGCTCGACCACGCGCACCCAGCTCGACAGATCGGGCTGCCGCGACCAGATGTTCAACATGTCGACGAGCTGATCGTCGAGGTTCTCGGAGTGCAGGAGCAGCGGCAGCTCGTAGATGCAGCCCACGTCGACGGCGGCGATCACGCGGTCGACCGGCACGTTCGAGAAGAGCCCGATCTTCTCCTTCAGCGAGCGCGGCAGCGGGCGGTCGCAGCGGCAGAGCAGGATGTCGGGCTGGATGCCGATCTCGCGCAGCTTCTGGGCCGAGTGCTGGGTCGGCTTTGTCTTGAGCTCGCCCGACGTCGGGATGAAGGGCACGAGCGTGACGTGGATGCTGGTCGCGTTCTGCGGCCCGTTCTCGAGCTTCAGCTGGCGAATCGCTTCGAGAAAGGGCAGGGACTCGATGTCACCGACGGTGCCGCCGATCTCCACGATCGCGAGATCCACCGACTCGGCCGCCTGCACGATGCGGCTCTTGATCTCGTGGGTGACGTGCGGGATGACCTGCACGGTGGCGCCGAGGTACTCCCCGCGCCGCTCCTTCGAGATGACGGCCTCGTAGATGCGGCCGGTCGTGAAGTTGTTCTGGCGCGTCATGCGCGCGCTCGTGAAGCGCTCGTAGTGACCGAGGTCGAGGTCCGTCTCGGCGCCGTCGTCGGTGACGAACACCTCGCCGTGCTGGTACGGCGACATCGTGCCGGGATCGACGTTGATGTAGGGGTCGAGCTTGATGTTCGTGACCTTGAGGCCGCGGGCTTCCATCAGCGCACCGATGCTGGCCGCGCTCAGCCCCTTGCCGATCGAGGAGACGACGCCCCCGGTTACGAACACGAACTTGGTCCTTCTGCTCATGACCGCGTGCTCCTTCGCCTCGACCGCGCGCGGGCGACGGATGTCGACCGCAGGCTCCCGGCTCCTCTGCCTCCAGGGCGGCGAGGAACCGCGGGGCTTATTGGGCAGCGCGCCCGCCGCGTCAATCGCTTGCGCGCCGGAGCTGCCGCGTACACCCTCCAGAGTGTCATGCGCATCTGCCGTGTCCAGGTCGACTCGATGGCGACGCCGGTGCTCGCGCTCGGCTGCGACGGCGCCTACTACGACGTGGCCGCGCTCGAGACTGCGCTCGGCCGCGAGGGTCCGAGCGACTTCCACGCGCGGGTGTTCGCCGCCCGGGCCGCGGGGCTGGCGCAGCTCGACGCAGCTCTGCGCGCCGGGAGCCGTCCGACCGAGGCGCGCATCCGGGCGCCCGACGCCCTGATCCTGCCCCCGTGCGACGAGGCGCGGGCCACGCTCGTCGAGGTCTCCCTCCACGGCGCGGGCATGCCGGCCCCCCCCGGAGGCCCGGCCTTCGCGCTCGCCAGCGCCCGCAGTCTGGTGCCGTGCGAGCTACCCCTGCCCGTCGGGGCCGGGCCGGTGGCGGTCTCGGGCGGGCTCGGCGCCGTGCTCGGCGACGAGCTGTCGCGCGGCACCGCCCGCGAAGCGGAGCAGGCCGTCCTCGGCTACGTGCTCCACCTCGCGGCCCGCGGTTCCGGTCGGCCGCTCGGCTGTGCGCAGCTCGGTCCCGCCCTCGTCACGCCCGACGAGATCGGGCCGCTCGACGCCGTGCGCCTCGAGCTCACGGTGGCGGGTCGGCACCTCGCCGCGCCAGGCCCGGCAGGCGCGTGGCGCCGCATCTGGGAGGCGATCGCCTACGTGTCGAACCACCTGCCGCTCCGGCCCGGCGACGTCGTCGTCGCCGCGGACGTCGTCGCCGGCACGGTGGAGCTCGGCGTCGAGGTGGCGCTCACCGCGCCGCGCCTCGGCCGGCTCGCGGGCACGCTCGTCGCCGGCCCGGCGGACGCGCCCTGGCGCGCACTGTGATCAGAAGACGCCGACGACCCCGAGGCCCGCGAGCGTCGGGCTGGCGAGCGGGACGATGCTCACCTCCGGCGCGGGCAGCGTCGGCTCGGCCTCGGTCGTCATGAAGATGCCCTCGGCCATGATGGCGAGGCCGGCGAGCTGGAACAGGCCGTCGAAGACGTAGCCCACCCCGCGCAAGTAGACGGCCGCGCCGCACTCCGGGTCGCTGTCGGGACAGGCGCTCACGCCGAGCGTCCACCACGGTCCGATGACCGGGATCTTGAGCTTGTCGATGCCCGGCACGTCGGTCGCGGTGTAGGCCGCGACGAGCGAGGCGGCGTACGCCCCGAGCGTGAGGCCGGCCCCGGCGCCGATGAGACCCCAGCGCACCGACGTCGGCGGGTAGCGCAGCCGCAGCGGCTCGGCCTCGTCCCCGGGCTCGGCCGCCAGCAGGGCGCCGGAAGCGCTCGCCGACGGCTTCGGCGGTGCAGCCTCCGCGGGGGCCTCGGGCTCGGCCGGCTCCGCGTCCTGCGCGCGGGCGGAGCCGGCCACGAGCACGCCGGCGAGGGCGAGCCCTGCGCCGGTGAGGCCGGTGACGGGCCAGGACCGACTCACGGCTTCTTCTCGGGCTTGGCGGAGGCGGCGGGCGCGATGGCCGGCAGCTCGAGGGTGTACTTCACCGTCTTCTGCCCGCCGGCGAAGGGCGGCACGACCTCGGCCGTGAAGGCGTTCTTGATGCAGCTCGTGCCCTGCTCCGACAGACCGGAGAAGCCGTCGAGCTTGACGTCGGTGATGCGCCCCTTGTCGCCGTCGAACACGACGTCGACCTCGGCGCTCTTCGGCGTCTTGTCGAGCGCTGCGGTGCAGCCGCGCGCGTTCCGGATCGCGCGGGCGACCATCTCGTCGGCCATCTTCTGGTCGAAGTCGCCGAGATCGGCGAGCGCCATGGCGGTCGCGTGCCCCACCACCGTGGGCGTGGTCGTGGCCGTCGCCGTCGGCGCGGGCTCCGAGGTCGGCTGGTTGCCCTTCTTGGGGCAACCCATCGCGAGGCCGGCTGCCAGACACACCAGTAGGACTTGGTTCGTCGTACCCATGACCACTCCGCTCTTCCGGCCGGCCGCCGCGTAGGCGGGCTCGACCATCCGGAACGCCGGTTCCGGTCCGTGCGCACCGCTCCCGAGGTCCGCCACGCAGTGACACCGCTCGCCACGCCGGTCAAGCGGGTTGCGCGGCGCCAGGCCCCGAGCAGCGGCGCCACCGTGCGTGCCGGCGATCGCCCCCGGCGCCGCGACCCGCGGACCGGGTGTCGCACACGCCGCGGCGACCGCGACACCGCTGTCAGGGGTGCGGAAAAGAAGTTGTCGGTCGCCGGCCACGCGTGTGCGCCCGACCCGCGTCGGAAACAGCGCCCCCCGCAGGCGCGCACGTGCGCGCACTCCGCGTGGGATCCGCGGCAAGCACACGTCGCGCTGGGGCCGAGCGTGCCTCTAGAACTCGCGCATCTGCCGGCGCATCTTGGCGAGGGCCTGCTCCTGGAGCTGCCGGATGCGCTCGCGCGACAGGGCATACTTGTCGCCGATTTCCTTCAGCGTGAGCTCGCTCTCGTTGTCGAGGCCGAAGCGCCACCGGATGATGTTCGACTCGATGGGCGTCAGCTTGGTGAGCAGCCGCCGCACCTCGTCGGTCCAGTACTGGCCGGCGACGTGGTCGTACGGCGAGACCGCGTCCTCCTCCTCGAGGAAGTCCACGAACTTGCGGCCGTCCTCGTCGCCGACCGGGCGGTCGAGCGAGAAGGGCGCGTCGGCCGAGAAGCTCTTCACCTTGTCGAGCTTCTCGCGCGGGACGCCCGTGGCACGCTCGAGCTCCTCGACCGTAGGCTCGCGGCCGAGCCGGGCGAGCGAGGCCTGCGTCGCGCGCGCCACGCGGTTGTACGTGTCCAGCATGTGGACAGGGATGCGCACGGCGCGACCCTTGTCGGCGAGCGCGCGGTTGATGGCGTGGCGGATCCACCACGAGGCGTACGTGCTGAAGCGGTACCCGCGCCGATAGTCGAAGCGCTCGACCGCCTTCATCAGGCCGATGTTGCCCTCTTGGATGAGGTCGATGAGGGCCATCTTGCCGCGGTTGTAGCGGCGGGCGATCGACACGACGAGCCGGAGGTTCGCCTTGACGAAGCGGTTCTTGGCGGCGAGCTGCGCGCCGAAGGTCTCGTCGACGAGCTCGAGATGGCGGCGGTACGCGCGCGTCGGCGGCACGTACGGCAGCGGGCGGCCGACCACCTGCTGGCGCCAGGCGGACGGGTCGGGGCGCTTGCCGATCTCGCGCAGGAGCACGTGGGCGCGCGACACCCAGAGCCGGTCCGAGTCCGGGAGCTGCACGCGCTGGGCGAGGACGCGGCAGAGCTCGTCGTAGCGGCGCTGCGTGGCGGCGGTCGGCTTCTTGTTGCGCAGGAGCTTCTGGAGCAGAGCGATCTCGGGCACCTCGAAGGTCTCGGGACCGAGCGCGGCGATGTCCTCCTCGAGGGCCTGCAGCAGGAAGGGCGCAGCCGCGGGGTACGCGAGCAGGGCGGCCCAGTGCGCGACCTCGGCGGCCTCGACCGCCTTGGCGGCCTCGACCTCCTCGGCGTGGCCCATGACGGCGTGCGTCGCCATGTCGCGGAAGTAGCGGGCGAGCATCGAGTCCCCGGCCACGGAGCGCGGGTCGGCGCCCCCGGCGGGCGCCTCGGTCGCCGGCTCGACGTTGCCGATGCCAGGCTCGCCGGGCACGCGCGCGCGCACCGCGGTCGTCTCGGACTCGTCGTCGTCGATGAGCGGCGGCAGCTCGCGCTCGAGGTCGTCCAGGGCCTCGGGCTCCAGGTCGAGCGCCGTGGCCGTGTCGAGCGTGGTGGCAGCGCGGGGGTTGCTCATGGTCGTCTCCTCGAGCGTGGGGATGGCGGCGGATGCTGCCCGGCTGCCCGCCGCGCTCCGGCCGGCAGCGGCGCTGCGGGTCGTCGACGAGGGGGGCGGAGCCGAGCGCGCGGGCTTGCGGCTGCCGGTGGCCCGCGCGGCAGGGGCCGAGCGCACGCGGCGCGGGCTCTGTCGGAGGGTCGAGGCGGCGGACGGAAGGCTCATGAGGTCTTTGCGGTGCGTGGCCGTGGCCCGGGTTCAGGGGCAGGGGACCCGGCTACCGCACGGGGCGGGGCCGGGCCGGTCGAGGGACGGGGCTCAACGGACCAGGGGGTCGGTTGATTCCGGGAGAACGGCGGAACGCAGGTTTTCTTGCTGAGGGTTCGATCGGGAGGTGAGCACGCTCCGTGCCAGCTGGCTTGCGCTGTCGGGACGTGCCATAGAACATGGGGTCGATTTGCTGGCTCGCAAGAGCGGTGCCAGGCGATAGTCGTTTGTGGTCCTTGGACTCGGCGTAGGCCTCGGTTCTAACTACGCGCGACGGGGGCCAAAGCTTTCGGGACCCGCGCCGCGGCGGTCGACCGGGGCGTCGCGTTCGTGCCGGCGCGTCGGCGGTGCGTGTCGGCGCCGAGCGCGGACGGCAGAGCCCTCAGAATTGCTCGAGAAAGCGCGGGTCGTTCTCGAAGAGCAGCCGGATCGAGGGGATGCCGAAGCGCAGCATCGCCACCCGGTCGAGCCCCATGCCGAAGGCGAAGCCGGTGTAGCGCTCCGGGTCGAGGCCGCAGTGCTCGAACACCTCGGGGTGGATCATGCCGCAGCCGAGCACCTCGAGCCACCCGGTGGCCTTGCAGATGCGGCAGCTCGCGCGGCTCCCGTCGCCGGGCCGGCAGAACACGCAGCCCACGTCGAGCTCGGCCCCCGGCTCGACGAACGGGAAGTAGCTCGGCCGGAAGCGGACGGGCGCGTCGGCACCGTACATGCCGCGCGCGAACGCGGTGAGCGCGCCCTTCAGCTCGGCGAAGCTCACGTTCTCGTCGACGAGAAAGCCGTCGATCTGGTGGAACATGGGCGAGTGCGTGACGTCGTCGTCGCGGCGGTAGACGGCCCCGGCGCTCACCACGGCGAGCGGTGGTTTGCGCGCCATGAGCTCGCGCACCTGCACGGTCGTCGTGTGCGTGCGCAGCAGCGCCCGCGCCGGGGAGGCCGCGCCGCGGCGCGCGACGTCGACCCAGAAGCCGTCCTGCATGTCCGTCGCCGGGTGGTCCGGCGGGAAGGCGAGCTTCGTGAAGTTGACCTCCTCGAGCTCGACCTCGGGCCCGTCGGCGACCGCGAAGCCGAGGTCGCGGAACACGTCGAGCACCTCGTCGCGCACCTGCGCGATGGGGTGCGCATGCCCGCGCCGGAGCTCCAGCCGACCCGGGAGGGTGAGGTCGGCTGGCGTGCCCTCGAGCTCCGCCCGCCGGGCGGCCTCGCCGAGCTCCTGCAGGCGCGCGGCGAACGCCCGCTCGACCTCGGCCTTGAAGGTGTTGACGAGCGCGCCGATGCGCGGCCGGTCGGCCGTCCCGACGTCGCGCATGAGGGCGAGCAGCTGCGTGAGGTCGCCCTTCTTGCCGAGCACCTTGGCTTGCGCCGCGCGCAGGGCGTGCTCGTCCGCGGCGCGCGCGAACTCGTCGCGAAAGCCGTCGCCGAGGGTGGTGAGGCCCACCTCGATGCGGCGGGCGGCGGACTCTGGGGCGGTCGGGTCGGTCATGGGCGTCGGCAGGTCCCGGTCGACAAAACGCGTGCGGCGCGAGGCGCTCCACGCCCGCGCCGCGCCGCGCTCGCCGCCCCGTGCTGGGTCCGGGGCGGGCGAAGCTCCTCAGGCTAGGCCGCTGCGGCCTTGACGACCGCGCTGAAGGCGGCCGGATCACGCACCGCGAGATCCGCGAGGATCTTGCGATCGAGCCCGATCGAGGCCTTCTTCAGGCCGTGCACGAGCTTGCTGTAGGACAACCCGTTCTGGCGCGCGCCGGCGTTGATGCGCACGATCCAGAGCCGCCGCATGTCGCGCTTGCGCTGACGGCGGCCGTAGAAGGAGTACGCCCACGAGCAGCGCACGACCTCCATGGTCTGCTTGATGCGGTTCTTGCGACCGCCGAAGAAACCCTCGGCCGCCTTCAGGACCCGGTTGCGCCTGCGGCGCGCCTTGACTCCGCGTTTGACTCGCATGACTCAGCCTCGCATCGCTCGGGGCGCTCCCGCTCAGCCGTAGGGCAGGAGCGTCTTGATGCGCCTCTCCATGGTGTTGTCGACCATGTCGTTCTTGCGGAGGCGACGGCAGCGCTTGCGGTTCTTGCTGATCATGCCGTGCTGCAGGCCGCCCTTGGAGCGGCGCACGTGGCCGCCGCCGGTGAGCTTGAAGCGCTTGGCAGCGGCGCGGTTGGTCTTCATCTTGGGCATGGGTAGCTCCTCATACGCTACACGTTGCGCTCTCGGGGGCCGCCTCCGCAAAAGAGGCCGTTGCCGGCGCCCGCCGAGATGCGTGCGGGAAGTGCGACCACGCGCGGCTCTGCGCCCGTGATCGCCCAGCGCAGACGCAGTCCACGCGGGGCCGCGCATATGAGCAGACGGGGGCCGCCCTGTCAAGCGACACGCCGGCCCGGAGCGTGTATGGTTCCGGCCGTGCGTACCCGTCCCTTCGGCCGGCTCGGCCACGAGGTGAGCGAGCTCGCGCTCGGCACCTGGGGACTGTCCGGCGACGGCTACGGGCCGGTCGCCGACGCCGAGGTGGACCGGGTCATCGACCGCGCGCTCGAGCTCGGCATCACGCTCTTCGAGACGGCGGACGTGTACGGGCGCGGCGCGATGGAGCAGAAGCTCGGCGCGCGGCTCGCGGGCACGTCGGTCCGGATCGTGACCAAGATCGGGACCTTGCGCGCCGAGGCCGGCGACGGGCCGGAGGCGGCCGCCGACAAGCGCTTCGACCCCGCGAGCCTCGGGCGCGCCTTCGAGGCGAGCCGCGAGCGGCTCCGGCGCGACAAGCTCGACGTCGTGCTCCTGCACAACCCGAGCGAGCCCGTGCTGCGCGAGCGCGACGCGGCCTACTTTCTGCAGCAGCTCGTCACCGAGGGCAAGCTCGAGGCCTGGGGTGTGAGCGCCGGCAGCTACGACGTCGCCCACCGGGCGATCGCGCTCGGGGCCGACGTGGTGGAGCTCGCCTACAACCCGTTCGCGGCGCGCGATCTGCACCGCCTCAGCGACGAGCTCGTGGCGGGGCCGACGGCGGTGCTCGCGCGCAGCGTGCTCGCGCACGGCCTGCTCACCGGCCACTGGGGTCCGGAAAGGGTGTTCGAGGAGGGCGACCACCGCGCGCTCCGCTGGAAGCCGAACGAGCTCCGCCACCGGCTGCGGCAGCTCGACGCGCTCCGGCCCCTGGTCGGCGGCGAGGTCCTGAGCCTGCGGGCCGCGGCCCTGCGCTTCGCGCTCGCCAACGCGCTCGTCACGAGCGTGGTCCTCGGGCCGCGCCGGGTGCGCCAGCTCGACGAGCTCGTGCGCGAGGCGGGACCCGGTCCGCGCTACCTGCCGGACACGGCGCTCGCGGACCTCTCGACCCGGCTCAAGCGCTACGGGATCGCGACATGAGCGGGCACGAGGTGCGTGCGCCGGCGTCCTCGCCCGCCGACGAGCTCGGCGTGGTCGTGGCGATCGCCCGGCGCGCCGCGACGCTCGTGCTCGATGCGTACGGCGCCTCCGACCTCGAGGTCGCGTACAAGGGGCCCGGCGACCCCGTCACGCGCGCCGACCGGGCCGCGAACGATCTCATCTGTCGCGAGCTCGCGCGCGCGTTCCCGGAGGCGGGCATCGTGGCCGAGGAGAGCGCCGCGGAGCCGGGGGCGGACGTGGCCGTGGCGCGGGCGCTCGCCCGGCCGCGCGTCTTCTTCGTCGACCCGCTCGACGGCACGCGCGAGTTCCTGGCGCGCAACGGCGAGTTCGCGGTCATGATCGGCCTGTGCGACGCGGGTCGGCCCGCGCTCGGCGTCCTGGCGCTGCCCGTGAGCGGCGAAGTCTACGCCGGGCGCGTGGGCGGCGAGGCGTGGTGGGAGGACGCCGCCGGCGGCAGGGCACCGCTCCGCGTC
The DNA here is from genome assembly GCA_020848455.1 of Polyangiaceae bacterium. Taxonomy (GTDB): domain Bacteria; phylum Myxococcota_A; class Polyangia; order Polyangiales; family Polyangiaceae; genus JACRDA01. The sequence continues at coordinate 46,354 of JADLAB010000353.1, read as the reverse complement.
TCTCGCCGCAGGACGGGCGCCGAGGCGCGCGTCGTCGCGAGCCGCTCGCACGCGGCGCCGCTCGTCGGCCCGCTGCACGCCGCGCTCGGCACACCGGCGCCGGTCGAGCGCTGCGGCTCGGTCGGCGTGAAGGTGGCGCGCCTGTGTCGCGACCTCGCGGACGTGTACGTCCACGACGGTCCGGGTGTGAAGAAGTGGGACAGCTGCGGCCCGGAGGCGGTGCTCGCGGCGGCCGGCGGGCGGCTGACCGACCTCCGCGGGGCGCCCATCGACTACGCCGAGCCCGAGCTCGCGCTCGGCCGCGGCCTCTGCGCGACGAACGGCCTCCTGCACGCGGAGATCCTGGGCCGTGTCGCCGAGGTGGGGGGCCGCGCCCCGCGCTAGTGTCGGCGCCGCTGCCCCCGGGGAGCTTCTCCGAGCCTCTCCGCGCGCGTTGACACCATCCTCGGTACCGGCTTAGTTTCTCGGCGCCTGGGCCGCGTCGGCCCGCACCGCACGGTGCGGGGCGCTCGTGCGAGCCCGCCCGGTCACCATGTGCGCTCGGGTGGGCGTGGCGGTGGCTCGGTTCTGGCACGTCTAGGCAGGAGGATGTCATGGTGCGTTCGGTGCGTCGTGTGCGCTCGATGGTTGGGGCCGTGCTCATCGGGCTCGCGGTGCCCTCGGCGCTCGTGGCCGCGGTGTCGGTGACCGGCTGTGGTGGCGACGAGCGCGACCCGATGACGCACGTCGACCGGCTCACCAAGCCTGGCAAGCGCAACGCGGCGGTCGAGCGTCTGCTCCAGATGTTCAACGACCACATGAGCCAGGCCGAGAACCGGGACGCGCCGCTCGAGGACGCCAAGGTCAAGGCCCTGCTCGACAAGATCGTCGAGCCGCTCGCCACGGTGGCGTCGAGCGGCGAGCTCGAAGAGGTGCTGCAGGCCAAGCTGCTCAACATGCTGGCCGATTCGCGCCACGAGAAGGCCGCCGACGCGCTCGTCAAGGCGATGGACGCCTACAAGGCCGACCAGGGGCGCCCGGGCGAGATCGACTCGGCGATGAACAACGTCGTGCGCGCGGTCGGCTCGATGAAGCTGAAGGCCGCCTCCGGCGCGCTCCTCAAGCTGTTCCTCGCGCTGCCGGCCTCCTCGAAGAAGGCGCAGAACAAGACCTTCTACCAGACGGTCGACGGGGCGCTCATCGACCTGCTCGACCCCGCCTGGGAAGACCAGCTCATCAAGACGCTCGACAAGCCGTTCGACAACACGCTCACCGACATGACGGCGGCGAGCAACGAGCAGTTCTGGCAGGCGACGTCGGCGAAGCTGCTCGGCTACCTGAAGAGCAAGAAGGCGGTGCCGTCGCTCATCAAGGCCGTCATCTCGCCCTACAAGGCCAAGTGGGGCATCGGGACGACCGCGCTCATCGCCCTCATTCGCGTCGGCAAGCCGAGCATGGAGGCCGCCCTCAAGGTGCTGACGAGCGACGACAAGGACATCGTCGACTTCTCGAAGAAGGTGAACCTCGACGCCATCAAGGCGACGGCCGAGGCCGCCAAGCGCAGCGGCCCGCCGACCACCGGCGTCGACTGGACCGGCCTGCTCAAGGTCGACGACAAGGAGAAGGAGAAGATGGCCGGCACCGCGCACGTCGCGAGCGCGGCCATCATCCTCGCGTCGCTCGGCCGGGCCGAGGCGACCGGCGCCCTCATCGCCGCGATCAAGGCCGCCGGCGACGACGCCGTCTTGAAGGCGCAGATCGCCAACGAGCTCGCGAAGCTCCCGAAGAGCGACGAGTCCGAGGCCGCGTGGAAGGAGGTCTACGCGAAGACCCCGGCCAAGACGAAGTTCTACACCGAGGACAGCGCGCGGCTCATCATGCTCAACCAGGCGCGCCTGTTCTACGACCCCGACATCGCCGCCTTCGCGGTGCAGGATGCGCTCGAGCTGAAGGAGGACGATGCCCGGACCCTGACGAGCATCCAGAGCGCCGCGCTCCTCCTGGCGCTCAAGCTCGTGGGCGAGGGCCAGCTCGACATGCTCGACAAGCTCGCTGCGCTCCGCATCAAGCCCTCGGGCGCCGACGCACAGAAGGGCTTCGACGCGCGCGCCAAGATGGTCAAGGAGATCACCGACGGCTGCAAGGAGATGGACAACGCCTGCATCGGCAAGATCCTCGAGACCTACCGCGCCAAGGCGGACATCGGCCTCGCGAAGTCGGTGCTCCCGGGCGGCACCTCGCCGTGCGAGGCGCGCGAGTGCTTCAAGGACGCCTTCGACGAGGTGAAGAAGTACGCGAAGCCGGCGATGGCGCGGCTCGTCTACCAGAAGTGCGTCGGCAAGGGCGGCGGGGCCCCGACCGAGGCCGACAAGAAGTGCTTCCAGGATGCGCTCGCGCCCTTCGCCAAGGACGACGACAAGACGCTCACGACCGACGAGCGCACCGAAGCCAAGAGCATGCTGAGCACCTGCAAAGACAAGGACGCCGCCTGCTTCATCGAGAAGACCAAGGCGACCTTCAGCGGCGAAGAGAACTCCTTCGTCGAGTACCCCGAGGTCGCGCTCGCCAAGACCATCCTCACCGAGTGCAAGGATGCGAAGGACGAGAAGTGCTACAAGGAGAAGCTGAAGCCGACGGCGGACAAGGACAAGGATCTGCACCCGACGCAGGTCGACACGGCCAAGGGTCTGCTCAACGACTGTGACGGCTCCAAGGAGCCCACCTGCCTCAAGGACGGTGTGCTGGCGGTCGACTCGGTCGGCGAGGACTACTCGGCGCAGCTGCGCCAGGTCAAGGCGCTGCTCAACGCCTGCAAGGGCAACGGTCCGAAGTGCTACCTCGCCAAGATGGAGGAGCCGGCCTCGCAGGATCCGAAGACCTCCTTCCAGGGCGTGAAGGCGGCCTACATGCTGGCCATCCTCGGCGACGAGAGCTCGAAGGACAAGCTCATCGAGATCCTGCCGAAGATGAAGAGCGCCTCGGTGCGCGACGCGGCGGTGTCGGTGCTCGACCGGCTGTGCGGCAAGGGCGACGCGGCCATGGCCGACAAGCTGCAGGCCCTGCTCGACAAGACGCGCGCCACGCGCGACGACAAGAAGATCGGCATCGACACGGCCCTCTACGGGCCGGTCATCGCTCGGCTGCGCGCGCGCGCCGAGTGACCTGACCAGCCCCGGACGCCGGTTGCGACGCCGGCCCCGCCTGCGTGGGCGGTGGCCGGCGTTGCCATGTCCGGGTGGTCGCAGCGGTTGACCGGCAGCGCGTCGCTCGGCCATGGTGGAGCCATGGTGCGCCTGGAGGTCACGTTCGGACGGGCATCGGGGGCGACGTTCGAGCTCGCGAAGCCCTTCGTGACCGTGGGGCGGAGCGACGCGAACGACATCGTGCTCGACGACGAGCACGTCTCGGCCCGCCACGCGCGCATCGTGCTCGGGCTCGACGCGCCGCGCGTCGAGGATCTCGGCTCCACGAACGGGACCTTCGTGCGGCGCGGCGACGACCGCGAGGCGGTGACCGAGCGCGGCGCGTCGCTCGGGCCCGCCGACGTGGTGGAGCTCGGCAGCGGCGCAGGCCGGGCGGCGTTCGCGCTGCGCTTCGACGAGGGCGCCGCGCACCTCGTGTCCGTCAAGCCGCTCGGCGAGGCCGCGCAGACCGAGGCCCGCCTCGCGGCCGACCCCGACGTGCTGCGCAAGCTCTACGCCGCCCAGACGCGCATCGGTCGCGCCAGCGGGCTCGGCGCGGTGCTCGACGCGGTGGCCGACGCCGTCTTCGAGCTCGTCCATGCCTGCACGCACGTGACGGTGGTGCTGCGGGAGCAGGACGGCCCGGACGGCGCCGGGGCGGGCAACTACCTGCCGGTGCTCACGCGCGCGCGCCGCGCCGCGCCGGGCGGTGGCGAGCGCTTCGTGCCGGTCACGCGCAGCGTCTACCGCCGGGTGCTCGAGGATCGCGCGGCCGTGCTCGCGGCCGAGGCGGCGACGGAGATCGGGCGCTCGGCGTCGATCATGCGGGCCTCGGTGCGCAGCACGATCGCCGTGCCGCTGTGTCGCGGCGACGACATCCTCGGCGTGCTGCAGGTGGACAACCGCGACGCTCCCGGCATGCTGCAGGCGCCCGACCTCGAGCTCTTGCTCGTGCTCGGGGAGCACGCGACGCTCGCCATCGCCGGCGCGCGCGTCATCGCCCGGCTCGCCGCGGCCGAGGAGCGGCTCGAGAACGAGAACCGCTTCCTGCGCGGTCGCGAGGCGCGGCGGCGCGCGGCTCCGAGCATGGTCGGCGACAACGAGGCGATGCGCGCCCTCGCGGCGCTCATCGACAAGGTCGCCGACACGCGCGTCACGGTGCTCATCGAGGGTGAGACCGGCACCGGCAAGGAGCTCGTCGCTGCGGCGATCCACGAGCGCTCGCGGCGCCGCGACCGGCTGTTCGTGGCGCTCAACTGCGCGGCGCTGGCCGAGGGCCTGCTCGAGAGCGAGCTCTTCGGTCACAGGAAGGGCGCCTTCACCGGCGCCAGCGAGGACAAGAAGGGCCTGTTCGAGCTCGCCGACGGTTCCACGCTCTTCCTCGACGAGGTCACCGAGGCGCCGATCGCGATCCAGAGCAAGCTCCTGCGGGCTCTGCAGGAGGGCGAGATCCGCGCGGTCGGGGCCTCCGAGGCGCGCCACGTCAACGTGCGCGTGGTCGCGGCGACCAACCGCGACCTCGAGGCCGAGGTGCGCGCCGGCCGCTTTCGCGAGGACCTGTACTACCGGCTGACCGTGTTCCCGATCCGCGTGCCGCCGTTGCGCGAGCGCCGCAGCGACATCCCGCTGCTCGTGGCGCACTTTCTCGCGCGGCACGCGCGCGAGCTCGGCAAGACGATCGCCGGGGTCGCGCCCGAGGCGATGGCGCTGCTCGTGGGGTACGACTGGCCCGGCAACGTGCGCGAGCTCGAGAACGAGGTGCAGCGGCTCGCCATCCAGGCCGAGCCCGGCGCGTTCGCCTCGGCCGAGCTCCTGTCGTCGCGACTGCGGCGCGGCGAGCGCACGGTGCGCGAGGCCGGCGCGCCGAAGGGTACCCTGCGCGACATGATGGCCGAGGTCGAGCGCTACCTCCTGGGCCGCGCGCTGCGCGAGCACGGCGACAACAAGACCGCCGCCGCCAAGGCGCTTGGCATCACGCGCGAGGGCCTGCACAAGAAGCTGCGGCAAATGGACGGCAAGGAGTAGCGGTAGTTGTCCGTCATCGGTTATCAGTTATCAGTTATCAGGTATCCCTGAGCGGGACGTGGCGAGCCTCTGCGCTCGCAACCGACAACCGACAACCGACGCTGATAACTGATAACTGACAACTCTCTCATGGCATCCACAGGCGCAGCACCGGGCCGGCGCTCACCTCGACGCGGCGCGCGCGCAACAGCTCGCCGTCGAGCACGTAGGGACCGTCGGGGGCAGGGAAGTCGAGCGCGAAGGACGTGACGAGCCCGTCGTGCTCGCCGCGGAGCGAGCGCCCCGCGAGGACCCAGGGCATGCGCGGCCCGAGCGCGCGCGGCGGACGCGACGTCGCGACCAGGTGCGGACGCGTCGCGTCCTCGGCGGCGCGGTAGGTCACGAGCATGTGGATGCCGAGGTTGGGGACCACGGCGGCGCACACGAGCGACCAGGCGTCGGGTGCGAGCGCTCGCCCCTCGACCTGCAGGCGGCACGGCAGCGGCTCGAGCACGGCACGCGCCAGCGGGCCGTTGCCGAAGGACTCGACGAAGATGCGCGCCACCATCGCAGCCGAGCCCGTGTAGCCCGGCGCGCCGCGCGCGTAGTACTGCTCGAAGAAGCGCGCCACGAGCCCCGTGCCGAAGATGAAGCCGAGGCGGGTCTCGCCGTCGCCGCGCACCGCGAGGCTCGGCCACGGGCGCGTGTGGTCCGGCAGGGCGAGCACGCGCGTGAGCCAGCGCGCCGGATCGCCCGCGATGCCGAAGTTGCGCGCCACGGTCGAGACCGTGCCCCCCGGCAGGGCCGCGATCGCGGGCAGGGGCCGGCCGGCGTCGGTGGCGGCGCGCCGGAGCGCGGTCAGGCCCGCCATGAGGCTGCCGTCGCCGCCGGCGAGCGCCACGAGCCCGGCCCCCGCCCCGACGGCGCGCGCCGCTGCCGCGCGCAGCTCCTCGAGCGTGCTCGTCACGTGCACCGTGGCGCGCCCGCGGGCGGCCCATGCCAGCCTCTCGAGCAGGGCGGGTTGGCGCACGAAGCGCCGTGCCGTGCGGTTGACGATGAGCGCGATGTGCATCGGGGCGCGAGCGCCGCAAGCCGGCGGGACGCGCTGCACGTAGCACGGTTCGCCGAGCGCGGGACGCGGACCCGCCGTCCGGGCGTCGTCCGCCGCCGCCGCGCGTGGCTGCGCACGCGGCGCCTCTGTCCTGCCATCCGGCCGGTCCCGGTCGACGCCGGTCCGGCCAGCGGGTAAGGAACGGAGCAGCATGCGACTCTGCTGGATTGCCGCGGCGCTCGCGCTGACCGGTTGTGCCGCCTCCCCGGTGGTAGAAGCCGCTCGGGCCGGCGATCTCGAGGCCTTTCGCGCCCGCCTCGTCGAGCGGCTCGCCGACCCCGAGCCCATCCCGCGCGGTGAGGCCCGCGACACGGCGCTCGGGCTCGGGGGGCGGGACATCGAGCACGCCCGCGGCGAGGTCGGCCGGCAGACGCTGTTCGCGCTGCGACCCTGCGCGGGGGCGCTCGACGCCGCGCTCCGGGAGCGCTCGGCGGCGGACGACGAGGCGGCGGCCTGGTCGGCGTTCCTGCGCGCCGACGCGGGGAGCGTCTCGGCGAGCGAGTACGTGGACCGGCTCGAGAGCTCCTTCGACGGGTGGCGCGCCGCCGCCGCGCGCGGCCTCGGCGCCGAGCGCTCGGAGGAGGCGCGCGCCTGGCGCGTGCGGCTGCTGCACGATCCGAGCGGCATCGTGCGGCAGGCGGCGGTGCTGTCGGCCGCGGCGGCTGCGACCGAGAGCGACGTCGACGCGCTCTTCGAGGCAGCGCGCCTCGACCCGAACGAGCAGGTGCGCGCGCTCGCGCTCGCGGGCATCGGCCGGGTCGGGGGCGAGGTGGCCGTCCTGCGACTGAAGGACGTGTGGGAGGCGGCCGAGGAGGCCGACCGCGTGCGCATCGTGGCCGCCTGGGCGGCGCCCGCGAGCCGTGCCGCCGGGGGACAGGTCGAGCTCGAACGCCTCCTCTCGCGCGCCAGCGGTCGCATCGGCGTCGAGGTCGCGCTCGCGCTCGTGGGCGACCGAGCGCCAGCCGACGCGACGGACCTCGCCCACGTCGCGGCAGCCGCGCTCGAGCGCAGCATCGAGGACGGCGCGAGCGCGGCGCGGGTGCGCGCCATCGAGGCGGCGCCGCTCGGCTGGCCGGCCCTGCGCGCGGCCGTCGAGGCGGCGCGGAGCTCGCCCGACGACGTCGTCGCGGTCGCGGCGCACGCGCGCCTCGCCGCCGGTGGAGCCCCGGAGGCGCAGGCCGAGGCGCACAAGCGCCTCGCGGAGTACGCAGAGCAGGATGGGCCGGCGGGGCGCGCCGCCGTCCGGGCGCTGGCGCACGCGGGCGATGCGGGCGCGCTCGCGGCCCTCGAGCGGCAGGCGAAGTCTCCGAGCGGTGACGACCGCAGCGAGGCCGGTGCGCTCTACGTGGCGCTCGGCGACTACCGCGGCGCCCTCGGCCTGCTCGGCGACGCGGATCCGCGCGTGCGCGGGGCCGTCGTCTGCGCGATCCTGCAGGCGCCATGAAACGGCTCGCGCTCGCGACCGCGGCGCTCGCCGCCCTCGCGCTCCTCGTGCCGGTGCCGGGCGCCGAGCTGCCGAAGACCGGGTCGAGCGCGCTCCGCGTGGGGCTCGTCTTCGACGTGGGCGGGCGCGGTGACAAGAGCTTCAACGACTCGGCCTACGAGGGCGTGGCGCGCGCCGAGCGCGAGCGCGGCGTGACGGTCGAGCTGCTCGAGCCCACGGGCGCCGAGGATCGCGAGGCCGCGCTGCGCCTGTTCGGCGCGCGCGGCTTCGACCTCGTGATCGGGGTCGGCTTCATCTTCTCGACCGACATCAACGTCGTCGCCGGGGATTTCCCCGCCACCAAGTTCGCGTGCGTCGACTACGCCCCGCCCGAGGACGGGGTCATGCCCGCGAACGTGGTGGGGCTCGGCTTCCGCGAGGAGGAGGGCTCCTTTCTCGTCGGGGCGGTGGCGGGCCTCATCACCGCGACGGGCCACGTGGGCTTCGTCGGCGGCATGGACATCCCGCTCATCCACCGCTTCGAGGCGGGCTACCGCGCCGGCGTGCGCACCGTGTGCCCGCGTTGCCAGGTGCACGCCGCCTACGCCGGCACGACGCCGGAGGCCTTTCGCGACCCGGCCAAGGGCAAGGCGGTCGCCGTGAGCCAGATCTCCGCGGGTGCGGACGTGCTCTACCACGCGTCGGGCACGACCGGGCACGGGGTCTTCGAGGCGGCGCACGACATGGGCGTGCGCGCCATCGGCGTCGACTCGGACCAGTACGACGAGAAGCCGGGCACCGTGGTCACGAGCATGATCAAGCGCGTGGACGTGGCCGTCTTCGACACCATCGCCGCGCTCGAGACGGGCGCCTTCGAGGGCGGGCTGCGCTCCTTCGGCATCGCCGAGGACGGGGTCGGCTACGTGAGCGAGGGCCCGCATGCCGCGGACGTCCCCGACGGCGTGAAGGCCGAGGTCGCGGAGCTGCGCCGGCGCATCGCCGCGGGCGAGATGGCGGTGCCGCGCGAGTAGGCTACGGTCCGCGCCTGCCCGCCACGAGGTAGAAGGTGGGGCCGCGCGCGCCGCTGACCGTCCCGGCGAGGGCGGCGGCCTTCCACGCCTCGGCCTCGCGCCGCGCCACCGACCACAGACCGTCGAAGCGCGCGGGATCGCCGCCGCCGCCGAGGTACCACGCCTGGGTCTGCTCGCGCGTGCCGCCGACGCCGAGCCACACGCCCCCGTCGATCCAGCTCAGCATCTGGCGCAGCTCGGCGCGCTCGCCGGGCGTGTCGTAGGGCGGGATGAGCGGGGCGCACTTCTCGTTCTGGCTCACGCGCACGTCGCACAGGCCCGCCGCCGCGAACAGGCCCGGCAGCCGCTCGCCGACGGAGCTGTCGCCGCTACCTGCGAGCCGCTTGCCGTCCTGACACACGGCCTCGAGCTCGAGCAGCGCGAGGCGATCGGTGCGCGATAGGCCGGGAGCGGCCACGAGGGCGCTCGCCTTCTCGCCGAAGTTGTTCGGCTCGGCCGCGAGCACGAGGCCGCCGGGGCGAGCGACGCGTGCCATCTCCGCCACGACGACGGCGGGGTCGGCGACGTGCATCAGCACGGTCTGGCACGTGACGAGGTCCGCGCTCGCCGTCGCGAGCGGCAGGGCCTCGGCGAGGGCCTGCCGGTACGTCGCGCGCGCTGCGAGCCCCCGCGCCTGCGCCGCGGTGGCAGCGCGCGCGACGAACGCGGGCTCACGGTCGACGCCGACGAGCGTCGCATCGCAGTGGAGCAGGGGTAGGAGCCTTTGCCCCCAGTGGCCGACTCCGCAGCCCACGTCGACGAGCGAGCGGCGCTCCCCGAGCCCCAGCCGCGCGGCCACGAGCTCGAGGAAGTCCTGGCTCCACCAGGTGTCGCGCCAGTCGCCGTCGAAGCCGACGAGCCAGCTGTAGGCCGCGGCGGGTGCCTCGGGTGTGGATGGGTCCGACATGTCCGTCGCCAGTCTCCCACGAGCGCGCCCGGGTTTCACGAGCGCGCGCCGCCGCCGTCACTTTTCGGGGCGTCGCTCCGCACCCTTGCGCCGCCCGCGCTGAGCGCGTCACGTCAGAACTTCACGAGCACGCGCGGCGGCAGGATGTCGATCTTCACGTTCGGAGCGTCCACCAGCACGTCGAGCAGCACGCTGCCCGCCTTCTCGGCGTCGGGGCCGGGCATCACGCGCGGCAGGAGCAGCTCGGCCGAGAGCGCCGCGACGGCCTCGGGGGTGCCGGAGACGTGCACGTCGATCTTCGGCGGCAGGGTCTTGGCCTTCGGGTAGCCGACCACCTCCACGGCGAGGTGCGAGAAGGCCGCGCGTCCGAGCTGCCGCTCGATGCGCACCAGCACGTCGACGCTCTCGCGGTCGTAGCTCACGAGGTCGGGGGGCCGGTCGAGCGCGAGCGTGTGCTTGTGCTCGCCGTCGGTGAGGTTCGACACCGAGAAATCGGCGGCGCGCACGATCTGCAGCGTGAGCACGGCGGACTTCGGGCCGGTGGCCGTCACGATGAGCGGGTCGACCAGCGGCGAGCCGCTCACCACGAAGCCCTTGGCAGGCTCGCCCGCCAGGCGCACCTCCACCCGCACCTGCCGGCTCACGACATCCTCCCAGCGCAGGTTGAGCGCGGCCGGCACGATGCGCTCCGCCTTCACGCCCGGGGGCAGCGACAGCATCTCGGGCTCGAAGTCCACGCGCTCGATCCGGCCCTCGGCGAGGTTCAGGTGCACGGGCTCGATCGCCCGGAGCGCGTCGAGCTGCGCCTCGGTGCCGCTCACGGTGACCGTGACGGCGTTCGGCAGCTGGTTCATGAGCTCGCGCTGCGAGCTCTGCGGCGGCATGTCCGCGATGAGCGGGACGCTCACGGTGCGCTGGACGACCCGCGAGCCGTTGATGAAGCTGTAGAACCCGACCGCGAACAGGAGCGACAGCACCTTCAACCACAGGTTGTCGAAGACGACGCCCTTGATGCGCAACCAGACGTCGCTGCGGCGGCTCACGGCTCGTCCACTCCCTGCTCGACCCGCGCGGGCTTCTGCGTCTGGGGCATCGGCCGGCTGGGTCCGCGCTGCGGTGGCGGCTCCGGCTCGGGCTCGTCGAGCCCGGCCTGCGAGTCCTCGTTGGTCGCGGCCGCGATGAGCGACAAGGGGATGGTGCTCGGGGTCATCGAGCGGCTGTGGCCCCGTGACCCGGGCCCGACGTCCTCGTCCTCCACGTCCTCGGGCGGCAGCTCGCGCGGCGTGGCCACTGGCAGGGGCGTGGTCGTGCGCGCGCGCGGCGGGGGTCCCGGGCGCACCGAGTCGATCGCCTCGTGTGCGCCCGTCGCGTCCGCCCCGCCGCCCGCGGCCCCCTTCGAGCGCGGGAGCTTGCTCGCCGGCGGACGCGCGCTCGGTCGCTCGGAGACCGGCGCCCGCTCCGGGGGCCGCTTCGACCGCGGGGTCTCGGCCTTGGTGAACAGCTTGATGAGCGTGTCCTTCAGCTGCTGGCCGTCGAGGTTCGACTCGATGTCGCCGTTCTGGCACAGGCTGATGGTGCCGCGCTCCTCGCTCACCACCACGACGACGGCGTCGGTCTCCTCCGTGATGCCGATCGCCGCGCGATGGCGCGAGCCGAGCGCCGCGTCGGTGATCTTCGACTCCGGCATGGGGAAGAACACGCCGGCGCGCGCGATGCGCAGGTGGCGGATGAGCACGGCGCCGTCGTGGGTCTTGTTGACGCTCTCCGGGATGAAGAGCGAGACGAGGAGCTCGCGCGTGACGACCGAGTCCATCGCGATCCCATCGTTGCGCACGAACTCGAGCACGTTGGCGTCCTGCTCGAGGGCGATGATGGCGCCCATGCGATGGCGCGCGAGCTCGGTCGCTGCCGCCACGACCTCCTCGACCACGCGCGACTGCTGCTTGTGGCCGCGCCCGAGGAAGGCGCGCGAGCCGACGCGGATGAGCGCGCGCCGGATGTCGTTCTGGAACACGACCACCATGATGAGGATGAGCTGCGCCCCGACGTAGGACAGCAGCTGCTGCAGCGTGGCGAGCGAGGCGTACTTGCCCGCGAGGTAGAGCAGGCCGAACACCATGAAGCCGATGCCCATCTGCATCGCCCGCGTGCCCTTCAGCACGACGAGGGCGCGGTAGGTGAGGAAGGCGACGAGAAAGATGTCCAGCAGATCGCGCAGCAGCTCGACCGCGGGCCGCGCGCTGAACAGGTGCTCGAGGCCGTCAAGCATCGGCCGGCCCCCCGGTCTCGGCCGCCGCGGGGCGGCGCACCTTCGCGAGCGCGCGCGCGTAGGCAAGCGCCTGGCGCGTGGCGGCGACGTCGTGGATCCTGAGGATGCGGGCGCCGCGGGCCGCGCAGAGCAGCGCCGCAGCCAGGCTCGCCCCGAGGCGGTCGGCGGCCGCCGGCGCGGCGATGCCGGCCTCGTCCGCCACCACCTTGGCGAGAAAGCTCTTGCGGCTGGGCCCCACCAGGATCGGGTAGCCCATGCCGACGAGCTCGTCGAGGCGCGCGCACAGCTCGAGGGAGTGCGCGGCGCTCTTCGTGAAGCCGAGCCCCGGGTCCATCACGAGGGCGCTCGGCGCGAGCCCGGCGCCGAGGGCGCGCGCCGCGGCCGCCTCCCACTCGCGGCGCACGTCGGCGACCACGTCCCCGTAGGCGTCCTCGGCGCACGCGGAGAACCCGGCCATGGCGCTCATGCGTCCGCGGCAGTGCGTGAGGACGAGCGTCGCCCCGTGCCGCGCACACAGCCGGCCGAGCTCGGCCGCCGGCTCGAGGGACACGCTGTTCACCATGTGCGCCCCGGCGCGGAGCACGCGCTCCGCCACCTCGGGCAGGGTGGTGTCGACCGACACGCACGGCGCCGCGGCGACGGCCCGCCCGACGAGCGAGCCGAGCCGCGCGAGCTGCTCGCGGGCGTCGACCTCGGGCGCGCCGGGCCGGGTCGACTCGGCGCCCAGGTCGACGATGTCGGCGCCGTCGCGGACGAGCTCGTCGAGCCGAGCCCGGGCCCGTTCCTCGTCCCCGTACGTGCCGCCGTCGTAGAACGAGTCGGGCGTCACGTTCAGGATCCCCATGAGACGCACGACGTCCTTATGTCGAACGGGCGCGCGCAAACGGGTCACGAATCGCGCTCGAATTCCCAACATTTTCGGAAGCATCTCGCGAGCGCTCCGCGCGGTCGCGCGGTCGCCCGGCCACGGGCCGCGGCGCGGCTCGGGGACCGGTGCACACGGCCCGGGCTTGCGGCGTGTTGAGCACATGGTCCCACATCGGTGCGAGGATCGGGGGCCTCGCGGCGGTTCACATAGAACCAGCCCCCACCGTCTGCTAGGGTCCCCGACTGGCGCCATGCTGCGAACGCGCGTTCGTGTAGGCCCTGTTGCCGGCGTGGTGCTGAGCATCGTCTTCGCGGCGCTCTTCGCCGCGACGAGCCTCGCCGAGCTCTTCGTGCCGGCGCTGGCCCCCGCGTACCACGAGTCCGTGGTCGTGGCCCTGCGCACCCCCTACGAGGCGCGGGACGTCCCGGGGCCCGGCGGGACCGTGCAGCGCATCTACGCCCGCACGGTGGTGCCGCCCCACACCCGGCTCGACCCCCAGAACGCGCAGCACCGCTCGGCGATGGCCTTCGAGGCCCAGCGCCGGCCGCTCACGGTCCCCCGGCTGCTGAGCGCGTTCGTGCTGTACCTGTTTCCCTGTGGCGTCCTCACCACCTATTTCCGGCGCTACGGTCATCCCCGCGCCCGGCTGCTGCGCTCGCAGGTCGGCGTGTTCGGCCTGGTGCTCGCCGTCCTCGTCGTCGCCAAGGCATGGCTTTTGTTCACGGCCTTGCCGGCGTTCTGGATCCCGGTCGCGGCGACGGCCCTGTGGGTGGCGCTCTCCTTCGACCGGCGGACGGCGCTCATCGTCGACCTGACGGCGAGCTTCTTCGTGACCTCGTGCCTCGGCTTCGACCTCACCCTGCTCGCCGTCTTCGCGACCCGCGGCATCACGGCGACGGTGTTGTTCGTGAACCGGCGGCATGCGCGCCAGATGCTGCTCGCCGGGACGGTGGCCGGGCTCGCGGCGTGTGTGGCCTACGTCGCGATGGCGATCCTGCTCGAAGGCAAGGTCGCCCTGGTCGACGATCTCCGGCGGGGCTTCGAGTCGAACCTGCTCGCGTGCGGCGGCGGGGGCGTCGTGAGCGGGCTGCTCGGGCGGCTCTTCCGCGAGCCGGCGGAGCTCGCCCTCGGACACGTGTCGCGCGACCGGCTGCTCGATCTCACCGACATCGAGCGGCCCCTGTTGCAGAAGATGGCGCGCGAGGCGCCGGGCAGCTGGGAACACTCTCGCGCCATGGCGAACCTGGCCGAGGCGGCCTCCGCGGCGATCGGCGCCGACTCGCTCCTGACGCGCGTGGGCGCCTACTACCACGACCTCGGCAAGACGGTTCAGCCCAAGTACTTCGTCGAGAACCTCGCGCCCGGCGAGCGCTCGCCCCACGACGAGCTCGCGCCCGAGGTGTCGGCCGACGCCATCATGGCGCACGTGGTGATGGGCACGAAGATCCTGCGGGACGGCGGCGTGCCCGAGCCGGTGGTCGAGTTCGCCTACACGCACCACGGCACGCAGCTCGTCGAGTACTTCTGGTCGAAATACCAGGCGCAGGCAGGCCAGAAGTCGCTGCACAGGGCGCACTTCCGCTACCCGGGCATGAAGCCGATGACGAAGGAGACCGCCATCCTCATGCTGGTCGACTCGATCGAGGCGGCCTCGCGCACCGTGCAGCCGCCGGAGCACGAGCGATTCCAGGAGATGATCCAGCGCGTCGTGTTCACGAAGCTCGCCTCGGGGCAGCTCGACGACTCGGGTCTGACCGTGCAGGATCTGCGCGTGCTCGCCGACCGGATGGCCTCGACCCTGGTCAACATGTACCACGGGCGCATCAAGTACCCGTGGCAGCGCGAGCGCGACAAGGACACGCCCGCGCCGGCGGAGCGCCCGAGCGGCCTCGCCACGCCGGTGCCCGACTCCGACGGCGCGCCGGCGGCCCGCGCGGCCGTGCCGCCGTCCGGGGTCGCCGCCGTCGCCGCGCCGGCCGGCGCCTCCGCCGCGACGCTGCCGTCGGCCGGTGACGGCGGCAGCACGCCGAGCCCGGAGAGCGAGCGCCCGAGCGGGGCGCGCGAGCGCAGCCAGGCTCCCGCCGCCGCGCGGCGCGCCACGAGCCCGCCGGACCCCGCCGCCGGAACCTGACCGGGCCCCGACCGGACCGCACCAAGCCGTCCGCCGCCGCGAGGAGACGATGAGAGAGCAGTGCTTCATGAAGGCCATGTTCCACGGCGTGCTCGCCGAGGACGTCGTGTTCCCCTTCCCCGAGCTCGGCGCCGAAGAGCGCGAGAATCTCGAGCTCATGCTGGACAGCGTGCGGCGCTTTCTCGAGACGAAGGTCGACGCCGCCGCCATCGACAAGAGCCACGAGATCGGCGCGGACGTGCTCGCCGAGGCCAAGGCGCTCGGCCTCTTCGGCCTGCAGATCGCGGGCGAGCACGGCGGCCTCGGGCTCTCGGCCACGGCGTACAGCCGCGTGATGCAGGAGGTGGGCGCCCACGACGCCTCGCTCGCCGTCACGCTCGGCGCCCACCAGTCGATCGGCCTGAAGGCGATCCTCCTCTACGGCACGGCCGAGCAGAAGCGACGTTTCTTGCCGGCGCTCGCCACGGGCGAGCGCGTCGCGGCCTTCGCGCTCACCGAGCCGGTCGCCGGCTCGGACGCCGCTGCGATCAAGACGCGCGCCGATCTCGCGCCCGACGGCAGCCACTACGTGCTCAACGGGTCCAAGCTGTGGATCACGAACGGCGGCTTTGCCGACGTGTTCACGGTGTTCGCGCGCACCAGCGACTTCGAGACCCAGAAGCCCAAGCTCACCGCCTTCCTCGTCGAGCGCGGCGAGGGGGTGCGGAACGGGCCGAACGAGCACAAGCTCGGCATCCGGGGCTCGTCCACGACGAGCGTGTACTTCGACGACGTGAAGGTGCCCGTGGCGAACGTGGTCGGCGAGGTCGGCCGCGGCTTCCGGGTGGCCATGGAGGTCCTGAACTCGGGGCGGCTCGGGCTCGCCGCGGGGTGCACGGGCTCGTGCCGGGCGCTCGTCAAGCTCGCGGTCGAGCGCGTGCAGGAGCGGCAGGCCTTCGGCCGCCGCATCGGCGAGTTCGGCCTCATCAAGGACAAGATCGCGCTCATGCTGGCGCAGACCTACGCGCTCGAGTCCGCCACCTACCTCACGACCGGCCTCGTGGACGCGGGCGTCACCGACTACTCGCTCGAGAGCGCCATCTGCAAGGTGTTCGGGTCCGAGACCCTGTGGTGGGTCGTGAACGAGACGCTGCAGATCGCCGCCGGCGTCGGCTACATGGGAGATTACCCGTACGAGCGCATGCTGCGCGACGCCCGCATCAACCTCATCTTCGAGGGCACGAACGAGATCCTGCGCTGCTTCATCGCGCTCGCCGGCATGGCAGGTCCGGGGCAGAAGCTCGCCGAGGTCGCGCGCGCCATGCGGGAGCCCATCAAGGGCTTCGGTCTCTTGCGCGACTTCGCTCTGGGCAAGGCGCGCAGCATGCTCGTGCCCGAGCGGCTGACCCGTGCTCACCCGGTGCTGGCGCGCGAGGCGGTGATCGTCGAGGAGTTCACCGCCATCCTGGCGCGCCACGTCGAGAACACCCTGCGCAAGCACGGGCGCGACATCGCCGAGATGCAATACGTGCAGCGGCGCGTGGCCGACACCGCCATCGACCTCTACGCGCTCTCGGCGTGCCTCGCGCGCGCCACGCGTGCCATCGAGAAGCACGGCGAGGAGGGCGCGCGTCGTCAGATCGAGTGGACGCGCATCTTCGGCGCGCTCGCGCGCAAGCGGCTCAAGCACAACACCGACGAGTTCGAGGCCAACGACGACGAGCTCCGCAAGGAATCCGCCGCCCGCGCCTACGGCGACGGCGGGTACGTGCTCGACATCCTGTGACGCGCGCCGAGCAGGCCCGCGGAGTATGCTTCGCAAAGCGGAGGTGATGGTGCGATCGGCGACTCTAGGAGGGATGGCGCTCGTGGCGGCGACGGCGCTCGCGCTCGGCGGCTGCCGGGGCTCGAGCTGCGTGACCCCGGAGGTCACGCTCACCGAGCCGTGGGTCAGCCTGCTCACGCAGGAGACCTTCAAGCGCTCCGGCCACGTGTGCGCCTCGAGCCCCGAGAAGGTCGAGATGATGGTCGACGGGCGCGACCCGGTCGGCGTGCGCGATCTCTACATCGCGCAGCTGGTCGAGAAGAGCTGCGTGCTCAAGGTCTTCGACTACGCGAACCACAGCTACCAGTTCCTGTGCGACAGGAAGGGCATCCTGCTCAGCGTCAACGCGCAGACCGGGCGCGTGCTCTTGTCGTCGACCTCACCCGGCACGGCCGAGCCGGCCGCGACCGGCGCGCCGCGGCCCGGCGCAGGGAAGGACTGAGGCCTTGGCCGCGTACCAGCTCGGGCCATGAGTGCTCCGCCCGAGAACGTCACGGGTCCGCGCCCGGCGCGCGAGGTCACCGACGAGGAGCTCGACCAGGCGGCGCGGCGCGTGCGCCGGCACGTCTGGCGCGAGCGCGGGGCCATGGGCGCCGGCATGCTGGTCGGGTTCGCCGGCGTGGCCGGCTGGTTCGCGCTCGGCACCGTGCTCGTGTTCGTGGGCAGCCTGCTCGTGGGCGGCCTCGTCTACCGCGCGCTGCGGCCGCGTGGCGGGCCGCTCGACGACCACGAGCCCGGTCCGGTGGATCCCGAGGCGCGGCGCGCCGGCGGCGGGATGCACGCGCGGGGCCTGCTCGGGTGGCTCGGCAGCCACGTGCTCGTCGAGGTCGTGAGCGGCATCGGCGTCGTCGGCGGGATCGTCCTCGGCCTGTTCTTTCCCGGCAAGCTCCTCGGCGAGCAAATGAACAACCCGCTGCAGGGCATGCTGGTCGGCGCCGCCATCGCCGCGGGGGTGCTCGGGCTACTCGGCTTGTTCCTCGGCCGCGCGCTCGCTCGCAGGGTGTTCCCGCGTGCCCAGTCGCCGTTCGGATGAGCGGGGCGCGCCCGTGCGGCCGCGACACCGAGCGCTTGCGCACCGAGCACGAATGCGCCAGCGTCGAGCGTCGCGCACCGCCCCACCCGAAGGATCGCCCACCGCATGAACCGCGTCGTCGACGTCACCACCTCCTACCTGTCGAGCGTGCTCGAGCTCGGCGCCGGGCTCGCCACGACGGCGCACGGAGCGCGCCCGGATGAGCGGCTCGAGCTCTACGAGTTCGAGGGCTGTCCCTTCTGCCGCAAGGTGCGCGAGGCCTTGTCCGAGCTCGATCTCGAGGCCCTGGTGTACCCGTGCCCGAAGGGCGGCGGGCGCTTCCGCGCCGAGGTCGAGCGCCGCGGCGGCAAGGCGCAGTTCCCTTTTCTCGTCGATCCCAACACCGGCCGCGAGCTCTACGAGTCGGCGGCCATCGTGCGCTACCTCCACGCGACCTACGGCAGCGGGCGCGCCCCGTTCAGGCTCGCCCTCGGCCCCCTCGACACGGCGCGCTCCGCCGCGGCGAGCCTCGCGCGCGCGGGCAAGGGCGCCCGTCACCGTCCGGCGCGGGCGCCCGAGCGCCCCCTCGAGCTCTGGAGCTTCGAGGCCTCGCCCTACTGCCGGCTGGCGCGGGAGACCCTGTGCGAGCTCGAGCTGCCGTACGTGCTGCACAACGTCGCGAAGCGGAGCCCGAGCCGCCCGGCCTTCGTCGCCCGCTCGGGAAAGATGCAGGTCCCCTACCTCTTCGATCCGAACACCGGTCGCGAGATGTTCGAGTCGGCCGACATCGTGCGCTACCTCGCCGAGACGTACGCGCTCTAGAGGGAGACTCGGCTCGAGACGTGCCTACGGGCACCGGGCTTCGGGCTCCGGGCTACGGGCCCAGAAGCCGGAGCGGAGTGCACGCACGTACGCGCCTGCAGGGCAGGCTCGTCACTCGACGCGCACGAAGCGGCGCACCACGCTCGCGCCGCCGCGCTGATCGCGCCCCACCGCCCAGAAGGTGACGACGCCGGGCTCGGAGGGCGGCGTCCAGCTCGTCACGTGCGGCTGCGGGCCGCCCTCCGAGGAGCTGACGAGCAACAGATCCGAGGCGAAGTCGCCGCCGTCGGCGAAGTGGCTCTCCCACACGACCTCGCGCCGCGTCTCGCCGAGTGGGCCCTTGGAGTCGGGATCCACCTCGGCCACGTCGCCGACCAGCACCTCGAAGTCGAGGTCCACGCAGGCGTCGTCGGTGGGGCGCGCGCAGCCGCTCTTTCTGCGGTCGTCGGCGGTGAGCGGGCAGCGCGGCACGGTGGGCGCGAGCGCGGCGTCCTCGGGCAGCTCGAAGTCGCCAAGGCGAATCCCGGCGACGGGGGGCGGCGTGTTGCTCCGGCCGTCGGCGAAAGCGTAGACCTGCGTGTAGCCCGGCACGAAGCTCTCGGGACCCTGCTCCTGCCCGTTCGCGTCGAGGCACTTGATGGGGAAGTCGGGCACGGCGCCGCCCGAGGGCGAGGTGAGCTCGCCCGGCGCCAGCGTGCCGGCGCAGGCGGCGAAGAACACGTAGCCGATCCCGTAGTGCGGGCCCGAGACCGGCGGGGGCCGGCGCGAGATGATGTCGTCGGGCAGGCGCAGCGTGAAGCTCGACAGATCCGGCACGCCGCTCGAGGTCGGCGCGACGAGGTCGAGCTTGAGCAGCTCGGTCGGCGGCGGGCCCCCGCCCGCGAGGCCCGCGAGGGTCTCGGCCAGCTGCTGGAAGCAGAGGTAGTAGCGGTCGCCCTCGGGGTCGAAGCAGCCGCCGATCCACACGACCTGGATGGCGCGCGGGCCGTTGACGGGATCGAGGCCGTCGTGGACCGTCATGCGGAACGTCACCTCGTCGCCCGGCGCCGCGTAGGGCGCGTCGATCGTGACCGCGAGGACGCGCAGGCTGTTCACGTAGCTCGACGGCAGGAACGAGGCCGCGCAGCTCGGTCCGAAGAGCAGGCCACCTGCCAGCGCCGCGAGCACCGCACGCCGGTAGCGGCCCGGACGACGCGGGCCCGAGAGCACGGTTCTCGGCAGCATCAGAACTCTCCTCGCAGGCCGACGCTCGGCAGGATGGGGATGCCGGTCAGGTACTGCCGCGCGGTGAAGTTGTAGTTGTAGACGAGCCCCTCGACGTTGAGGGAGTTGTAGGCGTTCTGCACGTCGAGGTAGGTCGAGAGCTGCCAGCCGTCGAGCTCCCACTTCTTGTCGACGCGCACGTCGAGCTGGTGGAACACCGGCAGGCGCTCGCTCGTGACCGAGCCGAAGGGCACGGCGGTGTAGGCGCCGCTCGGCCCGTGGAAGAAGCCGCCGATGCGCTTGGGATCGCACTCCTTGTCGGTGAAGTCGCACACGTTCGGCGTCAGCAGGTTGCCCGAGATGAGCCGGAAGCGCGCGCCGAACTCCCAGCCGTTGCCGACCTGGTAGCTGCCGAGCACCGTGAGGATGTGCGTCTGGTCGAAGCTCACGAGGTACTCGGGCTCGCCCGGGCCGTTCTGGCGCGCGCTGCGCGACAGGGTGTAGGCGAGCCAGCCGAAGAAGTGCTTGTCCGGCTTGTACTTGAGCAGCACCTCGGCGCCGACCACGTAGCCGAGGCCCTTGTTGTCGTAGTCGAGCCCGGTGCCGCTCGCAGACGGGCGCCCCACGATCTGGTCGTTGAGCTGCTTGACGAAGCCCTCCACCGAGACGTCGACTTGCTCGGTGATGTCCTGCTCGAGCCCGAGCGCGTAGTGGATGGCGCGCGAGGAGCGCAGATCGGGCGTGCCGATGCTGCTCGCGGACTGCTGGAACTGCGGCGGCTGCGTGAACACGCCGATGCCGGCCTTCACGGCGGTCTTGGGCAGCTCGTCGGCGATGAGGTAGCGCGCCGTGAGGCGCGGGTTCACGTCGAGGCGCTTCGTGTCCTTCGTGTAGTCGATGCGCAGCCCCGGCACGATGCGCAGGCGCTTGTCGGGCGTGAGCTCGAACTCGAGGTAGCCCGCGGGGCGGATCGCCGTCCCCTGCTCGTTCGACTCGTCGAGCACGCTGGTCGAAAAGGGCTGGTTCGGGGGCTGCCCCGGACCCGGCGGGGACGGGAGGCGCACCTTGACGTCGTAGAGGCCCGCGTTGACGTCGGCACCGACGTTGAGCTTGAGCACGTCCGAGAACGTGTGGGTGTACTCGAGCCGCCCCGTCAGCGAGCGCGCCCGCAGCATGAAGTAGATTTCCCCGAGGCCGAAGTCGATGTTCTCGCTCCCGAGCGCGAACACGGACTCGATGCGGTCGCGCGGCGTCAGGTTGCCGTCGGCCTGGAACTGCAGGCGCATGAAGGCGGTGTGCAGACCGATGTCCCCGGACAGCGCCGGCTCGCCGGGCGCGGGCTCCTTGACGACGAGCTCGAGCTTGTCGTCGGAGCCGTAGAAGGAGGTGCGGTAGCGCCAGGTGGGGGCACGCTTCTCCACGAGGAACTGGTAGTCGTAGTAGACGGGCGCCTGCGTGACGCCCGCGCCCGCCTCCTCGAGCACCGGGCCGAGCCAGGTGTCGAGCCAGCTGCGGCGCCCGGCGGCGGCGAAGGTCCAGCCCGGCGGGAAGCCCGGGATGGGCCCCTCGGCCATGAGCCGGAAGTCGATGAGATCGACCTGCGCCATGCCGTGGTACTCGTTCTTGGGCGAGCGGATGCCCGCGTCCACGATGCCGCCCATCACGCGACCGTAGCGACTCGAGAAGTTGCCCGGGTAGAAGTCGATCTTGCTCAAGAGCTCGGTGGGCACGACCGACGAGAGCCCGCCGAAGTGGTAGATGAGCGGCACCGGGATGCCGTCGATGAAGGTCGCCGTGTCGAAGGGCCCGGAGCCGCGCACCAGCAGCTGGCCCGCGAGACCCGGCGGACGCGCCACGCCGGGCAGGCTCTGGACCGAGCGCAGGGCGTCGCCGCTCGTGCCCGGGATGCGCGCGATCTCGCGCTGCTCGAGCGTGCGGCGCGTGACCTCGCGCGGCGGCCGGTCGCCCTCGACGGTGACCTCGATGGCGCCCGCGAGCTCGGCCGACACGCGGTAGGTGGCGATGCTCTCCGCGCCGGCCTCGACGTCCTCGGTGGCGCTGAAGTCGACGTAGCCCGGGGCGCTCACGCCGAGCTGGTAGGCGCCCGGCAAGAGATCGGGGAAGCTGAAGGTGCCGTCGACGCCGGTCACGACCGTGACGCGCGGCACCCCGCCCGGCCCGACCATCGTCACGGTGGCACCGGCGAGCGGCTCGTCGATGGCCTGGATGAGCACCTTGCCGCTGAGCACGCCGGTCTTCACCGCGGCCGGCTCCGGCCCGGCTGGCTCCGCGGGCGCGAGCTTGAAGGCGTAGCGATACGAAATGCGCGCCGCGAAGGGCGTGCCGTCGGGCCTGCGCGCCGGCTCGAAGGAGAGGCCCTTCGCGGCCTCAAGCGCGGCCTCGTCGAAGCCGTGGCCACCGGGCGTCGCGACCTCGGCCGCGTCGACCTTGCCCTCGGTGCTCACGCTCAGCTTGAGGATGACCTCGCCCTCGAGGCCCAGCTTGCGGGCCTCCTCGGGGTAGACGGGCGGCACGTAGTTGAGCGGCTTCGGCGGGGTCGGCTTCTTCTTCTCGGGCTCGGGCTGGGCGGGCCTGGGAATGGGCCGCCCGTACTGATCGTAGCTCTGGTCCGGCGGCGGCTCGGGCTGCGGTTGCTGCGCACGCGCGAGGCTCGGCCCGAGCGCGAGGCCGGCCGCCAGGAGCGCGCCCGCGGCGCGTGCGCGGGTACTTCGGCATCGACGACTACGCATGGCTGGGTGGGCGCTGCGAGCCACGTCTCACACTGGATCGCGGCGCTTGAGGATGACACACATGAGGATGAACAGGACCAGCGTCATCCCCGCCATGACCGCGTAGGGGAGATAGCGCTGCTCGAAGGTGCTGAAGCCCCAGGCGCCGTTGAGGGAGTCGCTCGCCATCTGGGCGATGGCGCAGCGGAACTTCCCGCCTTCCTCGAAGAAGTCCTCCGGGGGCAGCTTGCCCGACAGCTGCTGGCTGAGGTCGATGAGCCACGCCGGATCGCTCGAGATCGCCAGGCGCTCGTGCATGACGACCGCCTCGAAGCCCCAGCGTGCCGGGATGCCGTACATGAGGAACGCCAGCTTCGGGATGGTGGTGGCCGGGACCATGAGCCCGCCGAGCACGACCTGCGGGATGAGCGCGATGGGCGTGAGCGCCATCGCCGCCTCGCTCGACTGCACGATCGTCGACAGGAGCAGGCCTATCGCCACGGCCACGACCGCCGTGGCGGTGAGCGCAGCGAGCTCGAGCGCGAAGGCCTGCATGCCGCCGCTGAACTTCAGGGCGAAGAACACGATGCTGAGCAGGAGCGTGCACTGCACCACGCAGAAGAGCGCCAGGAGCACGAACTTCGACATGACGTAGTTGAACAGGCCCAGAGTCACCATGCGCTCGCGCAGGTAGATGGACCGTTCGCGCACGATCTCGCGCGCCGCGTTCGAGGTGCCGAACCAGATCGCCGCCACCACCAGGAAGAAGAGCGCGCCGGTGTGATCCTGCGTCTGCTGCAGGATGATCTCGCCGCCGCCCTTCATCTGGTCCTTGTACTTGTCGCGCACCTCCTGCAGGGCGCCGAGGCACCAGGCGGGTGCGGCCGCCTGCTGGCCGCCGAACACCGCCGCGAGCAGGATGCCGATGATGGGCGCCTGCGCGAACATGATCACGGTGCCGCCGACGTCGCGCACCTTGGTCTTGAAGTAGCGCGACAGGAGCAGGCGGAACTGCCCCTTGGTCGAGGGGCGCCGCTCGGGGATGGCGCGTGCCCCGTCGCCCGTGCCGACGGCGCGCCGGCCGGAGTACATGCGCCGGTAGATGGGGTTGGCGTCCTGGTAGTACTCCTGCCGCCATTGCAGGGCCGCCTGGTAGCGCGCCTCGTGGCGCTCGGCGTTGGGATTCTGGGCCTTGAGCTGCTCGAAGATCGGCTTCTCGCGCTCGGTGATCACCGCGAACATGTCGCGCGGATTGTCGATGACGGCGCCCGGGCGGCTGCGCTGCGCGAAGTTGCCGAAGAAGCGGTAGGCGTCGGGCGCCGTCGGCCCGAAGAACATGGGCACGCCCCCGTAGCCGAGGATGAGCGCCATGTTGAACTTCTCGAACTCGTCCTTGGCCGGCTGGTGGATCGTCATGATGATCGTCTTGCCGGTGGCCTTGGCGAGGTCGTGCAACAGGTGGATGAGGCTCGCTGCGTCGTCGGAGGCGAGCCCGCTCGTCGGCTCGTCGAGGTAGAGGATGACCGGGTCGGTCACGAGCTCGAGCGCGATGTTGACGCGCTTGCGCTGGCCGCCCGACAAGGTCTTCTTCTCGGGGGCGCCGATCTGCAGGTTGGCCACGCCCTCGAGGCCGAGGTCCTTGATGGTCTGCATCACCCGCTGGTCGATTTCCTCGCTCGAGTAGTCGGGCGGCAGGCGGAACTTGGCGCTGTAGCGCACCGCCTCGAACACCGTGAGCTCGGGGTGCACGAGGTCGTCCTGCGGCACGTAGCCGATGGAGCCCCGCAGCGTGTCGTAGATGTTGTAGAGGTCCTCGCCGTTGATGCGCACCATGCCGCTCGTGGGCGGCATGTAGCCGTTGAGCGTCATGAGCAGCGTCGTCTTGCCGGCGCCGCTCGGCCCCATGAGGGCGATCATGTCGCCCGGCAGGGCCTTGAAGGAGATGTTGTCGAGCAGCGTCTTGGTCTCGCCCTTGCGGTCGCGGTCGGGAACCTGCACGACGAGGCTCCAGGCCTCGATCTCGTAGAGCGGGCGCCCGCCCCAGCGCTCCTCGGAGTAGGCCTCGTAGGCCACCTCGACCGCGCCCGTCGCCGAGATGTTGAGCTGCAGCGGCATCGGGCCGACGTAGATCTTCTCGCCCGTGCGGATGGCGACCTTCTGTCCGGGCGCGATGCGATGGCCCTGGACGTAGGTGCCGTTGGCGCTGCCGCGATCCTCGACGTAGAGCTGGCCGCCGATCTGGTGCACGACGGCGTGGCGCGACGAGACCTGCGCGTGGGGCACCACGATGTCGTTGTTCGGCGTGCGGCCGATGGTCTTCACCGCGGCGCCGCCGGCCGTGGCGTTGAAGTCGAGCTGGCCGAAGACCGTCTTGTGCTTCTTCAGCTGCGCCTGGCCCCCGGGCATCGAGGGGCCGCCCGCGCCGCCTCCGGCCGCCGCCGAGGCCTGCGCCACCGCGAGCGCCTGCGCCGCGGGCACCGCCATCGTGCCCACGCCCTGCGGCTGCGCGGCGGGCTGGGCCGCCATCTGCGCCGACGGCTGCGCCTGCGGCGCGGGCATCATGCCCGGTGTCGGCGCCCAGGGCGCGGCCGCCTGCGGCTGCCCGCGGCCGGCGAGCTGCAGCAGCAGGCTCACCTGTACCGGCACCGGCCCGAAGAACACGACGCCCTGGGCCGCCACGGGCGTCGGCGTGTTCGGCGGCATGCGCTGCCCGCCGACGTACGAGCCGCTCGTCGAGCCGTGGTCCGTGAGCGTGAGGGCGTCCGCGTTCAGCGTGGCGTG
Organism: Polyangiaceae bacterium; assembly: GCA_020848455.1. Taxonomy (GTDB): domain Bacteria; phylum Myxococcota_A; class Polyangia; order Polyangiales; family Polyangiaceae; genus JACRDA01. Next base: position 21,059 of record JADLAB010000353.1, on the reverse strand, counting down.
GAGGCTCGACACGCTCGGGTGCCCGACGACGAGCGAAGCGCGCGTGGCGTCGCGGCCGATGACGAGCTGGCCCGCGGGCGCGGGGTGCGCGCCCCGGGCCATCAGCATCAGCGTGATGGCGGGGTGGTCGAAGGGGACCTGCGCCTGGCCGACGTGGAAGAGCGCGCGGAAGTCGAACGCGACCTGCTCCCCGGCGGCGAGCGGTCGGCGGTCGGCGAACGACTGGCCGGCGGCACTCGCGACGAACACGAGCTTGCCGCCGCCCTGGTGGACGATGCGCGCGTGCTCGGGGGCGGTGCCCGGGAGCACGATGTCGCAGCTCGGGGCGCTGCCGATGGTGATCGCCTGCTTGCCGAAGCCGGGGAGCATACGGCGTCAGTTGTTACCACGATGCCGCCGGCGCGTGGGCGTCCGCCTGCGTCCGTGTCTCAGCGATACCAGAGCGCCCAGATGAGCAGGGCGAGCAGGATCCCGATCGCGCTCGCCATGCCGAGCACGAGGTAGAGCAGGCGTCGCGGCGGCTCGTGGGCGCCGCTCCAGGCCGGGGGCGGGATCGGGGCGTAGCGGTGCGCGTGGCCGACCGGACCCGCGAGCGGTGTCGCGCCGAGCGCGCCGCTCCCGTGGGCGTCGATGATGGTGGGCCCCGGCCCATCGGGCGTGGTGGTGCTCAGGTTGCCGGGCACGCCCGCCGGAGCTGCCGGCACGGGGCCGGGCTGCGGACCGGCCGCGAGGGCTACGCCCGCGGCGGAGGCGGCGCGCGCGCCGCCCGGCCCCGGCGGCGCCTCGAGCGGGCGCAGGGCGAGGGGCGGCACGTCGTGGGCCTCGTCCGTGACGGTGCTCGACACGCGGAACGCGGGCGTCTCGACGGTGGTCGGCTTGGGGCGCGCCGCCTCCGGGCCCGGTGGCAGGGCGAGTGGCTGGTCCGCCATCGTGGGGGCCACGTTCTTCTGCGCTGCCTCGAGCACGCGGACGAGCTGCACCGTCACGTTGTCGTGACCCCCGTGGTCGTTCGCGACCGCGACCAGGCGATCGCAGGCGTGCTGGATGCCCCCCGCGGGCAGGGCCCCGAGCGTGGTCGCGAGGATCTCCTCGTTGCGCACCATGTCCGTCAGGCCGTCGCTCGCGAGGAGGATGACGTCGCCCTCGAACAGCTCCATCGGCTCGGGCCGCACGTCGACGTCCACGCTCGGGGTCATGCCGAGCGCGCGGGTGATCTTGTTGGCGTCCGGGTGGCCGATCGACTCGGCCTCCGTGAGGACGCCGGAATCGACCAGGTTCTGGACCATCGAGTGGTCGCGCGTGAGCCGGTAGATCTCGCCGCTGCGGATGGCGTACGCCCGGCTGTCGCCGACGTGCGCCGCCTCGAGCCCGCCCTCGTGGATCAGGACGGCGACGCAGGTCGAGCCCGGCCGCTGCAGGTGCTGCCCCGCGCCACCGAAGTGGTACACCCGGCGCGCCGCCTCCTCGATGGCGGCGCGCAGCGCGGCGGGCGGCGGGGTGCCGCTCGGCGTCGCCGCGACGGTCTCGAAGATGGTGCGGATGGCGATGGTGCTCGCCTCCTTGCCGCCCACGTGGCCACCCATCCCGTCGCAGATGACGAACAGGTGGCCGAACTTGGTCTCGGCGTAGCCGCAGCTGTCCTCGTTGACCTGCTTGGCGGGGTCGCGGCCGGGGTCGCTCGTCTGCCCGTACTCGAGGCGCAGACCCCCGCCGGCGCCGTGCGCGTGGGGGGAGTCCGGCGTGGTGGGGACGGGCACGGTGCGCTTTCCAGGCTGGCCGGGCTACTCCAGCCGCACGCTGAACTCGATCGGGCCGAACTTCACGCTGGCACCCTGACCCACGGGCGTCCACACGTGCGCCTGGATGCGCCCGCCGTTCACGAAGGTGCCGTTGTTCGAGCCCTCGTCGCGCACGAACAGCTGCCCACCGTCGATCTTCATGGTGGCGTGCGTGCCGCTCACCCGCGGCTCGCTCAGCACGATCTCGCACGTGCCGGGGTCGCGCCCGGCGCGCACCTCGCGGCCCGGCGTGATCGGGAACATGCCAGGCGGGCCGGAGAGCGTGGCCTGCTGCACCATCTGGGGCGCCGCCGCGGCGGGCGGCGCTCCGAACGGCGAGGGGGCGCCGCCCGGCGGGCCCATCGGGGCGGGGGCCGGCGCCATCGGCATCGGACCGGGCATGACCGGGGCGGGCTGCGGGAACGGCGCGGGCGCGGGGCCGCCGGCCGCGACGACCGGTCGAGGCGGCGGTCCGCCACCGCCGCCGCGGCGCTTGCCGCCGCTCCGGAACACCGTGACGAGCAGGAGCAGGATGACCGTGCCGCCGAAGGCCCCTCCGCCGATGAGGAGCATGGTGACCAGGCTCATCGGCGGCTTCTTGGCCTTGACGGAGATGACCGCGCTCTGGGTCACGGCGCTGAAGCGCTTGCTCTTGCCGTCGAGCACGATGATGCGCGCGGTGTAGTTGTCTTCCTTGCCCGTCAGGAACTTCTCGTTGTCGGGCAGCTGGAACTCGACGAAGTTCTCGCCGCTCTTGATCGCCGTGCCGCGGAAGCCGCCCTTGGTGAGCGAGTCGCGCAGGCTCTTGGCGTCCTCGACGGTCATGTTCTTGATCGTCTCGGGCAGGTCCTGGTTCTTCGGGATGAGGTAGAGCTCGGCGCGCTGCGCGTCGTTGCCCCAGCAGAAGTTGCCGTAGATCTGCACCTTTCCGCCGGGGTAGATGGGGTCCTTGCTCGCGGCCTTGGTCGTCTCCTCGACGTTGACGTCGAGCGGCCAGAGGGTGGGGTCGACGCCGAGCGGCGCGTTGACGAAGCTGTCGCCCGCGATGTTGACGCTCGTGCGGATGAACGCGAGCTTGAGCGTCTGGTTCAAGTTGGGCTGCAGGCAGGCGACCTTCCACTTGACGATGTGCATCTGGTCGAAGCGGCGCTTGACCGCCGCCACGATGTTGCCCGCGCGGTTCTCCTTGCCGTCGCGCACCAGGAAGAAGCCGCCACCCACCGAGGGCACGGGCAGGTTCTTCATGAACTCGCGCGAGTTCTCGAAGAACTCCTCCATCGCCGTCACGGGGAACCAGACGCTCACGACCGGGATCGGCATGCGCGGCAGCGTGAGGTTGTTCTCGTCGAGGATGCCCTTGGCGAGGTAGTTGCCGAGCTCGATGGCGAGCGGCGGCGCCGAGCTGGCGTCGGTGCCGGCCCACCCGTCCGACAGCACGATGAGCGCCTGGTGCATCGGCGTCTCGACGCGCTGGCCGACGTTGCCGAGCTCCGAGAAGCCGTCGATCGTCGCCTGCTTGATGAGGTTGAAGAGCGGTCGGGCGCGGCCCTGGGTCGCGGACGTCTTGGCGACGGAGTCGATGGCGCCCCTGAGGGCGTTGGCGTCGTTCAGCCAGCCCGAGCCCGGCAACACCGCGATGTCGTTGAACGCCTTGATGTTGAAGATGTCGTTGCGGTCCTTCTTGTCGATGAAGGCCTTGGCCACCATCTTGGCGTGGTCGAGGCGGCCGCCCATGCTGCCGGAAGCGTCGATGAGGATGAGGTAGGCCGTTCCGACCCCCGGCTGGTCCTTGCTTTTGCCCCAGCGCGTGCGCGCCGTGTACTCGGCGGGCATGTCCACGCCGTCCACGGTGACGAGCAGCTGAGCGTTCTGCTTCTCGGCGCCGATGTCGGGCTCGCCGCTCGCGGGCTCGCCCGGCCACTTGAGCGGCTTGTACGTGGCCTCGCCGCGCTCGAGCGAGTCGGCGGCGCAGTCGAGGTAGTCGTTGGAGCTGTTGGGCGTCCCGCAGCCCGCCAGAGCGTCGCTGGTCGAGCGCCACTCCGACAGATCGACCACCATCGAGATGAGGGGCACGCCGGAGTCCATGCTGGCCCGGGGGTCGATGCGCATGATCTTGGCGGTCGGCGCCGCGTGGGCCAGTCCCGCGCAGAGCATGACCAGCCCCGCGACGGCGGCGAGGCCCACCCCGCGCGCCAGCCGGCGCGCTGCCAGGGCGCACGCGCCGGAGGGGCCCGTCTCCCGTGCCGGTGTCGCTTCGGTAGCGCGCGCGCGACATCGCTGTGCCTGATCGGTCATGCGACTTCTCCGTGGTTCCGAGGGCGTGCCCGCTGCCGGACCGCGCCGCCTAGTGCGAGCATACCTGGCCGTTAGACGAGAGCGCGCGCTGCGCCAACCCCGACGAGCCTGGACCCTGGCCCCGCTGCCCCGCGTCCCTCCACCGGGTCGGACGCGGCGCGCGCTGGGTCAGGTCCGCCCCGCGAGACCGATGACGCTCACCGTGTACCCGCCGAAGCGGACCTTGTCTCCGTCGTTCAGCTGCACCGACGCCTGCGGCGCGAGCCGCTGCTGGTTGTGGAACGTGCCGTTGGTCGACTGCATGTCGCTCAGCACGATCGCCCCGTCGTTGCAGCGTATCGTCGCGTGGCGCGTCGAGGTGGTGCCGTGGGCGATGGCCACGTCCACCTTCACGGCCGTCTCGGCGCGGCCGACCAGGTTGTCCCCCTCGTGCAGGGCCCAGAACGTCCCGTAGGGGTCGTCCTGGAAGCTCACGAGGAAGCCGGCGAGCACGCGCCGCGGTCCGGCGGGCGCGTCTTTGCGGGGCGTCGGGGGCGCCGGTCGCGGGGGTGCAGCCGGAGGTCGCGCCTCGGGGCCGGCAGGGGGCGGCTCGTACTGAGGGGGCGGCGGCGGCGGCTCGTACTGAGGGGGCTGAGGCTGCGGCTCGAAGCCGCCCGGCGGCCCGAAGGCGGGCGGCTGGTCGTACTGGGGCGGGGGCGGCGGCGGGCCATACCCCGGCGGCCCCGGTGGGGGGCCGTATCCCGGCGGTCCCGGCGGCGGCCCTGGCGGCGGTCCGAACCCCGGACCCCCTTGGCCGAAGTCCGGGGGGGGCGGGGGAGGCCCGAAGCCGGGTGGGCCCGGCGGCCCCGGGGGGGGCGGGGGCGGCCCGAAGCCGGGCGGTCCCATGCCAGGCGGCCCCATCGGAGGCGGCCCCATGCCGGGCGGTCCCCCCATCGGCGGCGGGGGGCCGAAGTCCGGCGGTCCCATCGGCGGCGGAGGCGGCCCGAAGCCGGGCGGCCCCATCGGAGGCGGCCCCATGCCGGGCGGCCCCATCGGGGGCGGCCCCATGCCGGGCGGCCCCATCGGGGGCGGTCCGCCCATCGGCGGAGGCGGGCCGAAGTTCGGCGGCCCCATGCCTGGAGCGAAGGCGGTCGCCCCGAGCTCGTCGCCACCCCCACCGGGCGGCGGACCGAAGCCGCCCTGGCCCTGACCGGGCGGCGGACCGAAGCCGCCCTGGCCCTGACCGGGCGGGTACTGATCCTGCGGCGGGGGCGGATACCCCGCCGGGATTGGCGGGGGAGGGTAGCCGCCACCGCCGCCCCCCGGAGGTGGCGGCGGCCCGTAGCCACCAGCGGCCGGTGGCGGTCCGAAACCGGGCCCTCCGGGCGGTGGCCCGGGCGGCGGTCCGAACCCATCACCGGGCCCGTAGCCGGGCGGGCCGCCCATGGGCGGCGGTCCGAACCCATCACCGGGCCCGTAGCCGGCCGGGCCGCCCATGGGTGGCGGTGGCGGCGGCGGCCCGAAGCCGGGTGGCCCGCCCATCGGGGGGGGCGGCGGCGGCGGTCCGAAACCCGGTGGCCCGCCCATCGGGGGCGGTCCGAAGTCGGGCTGCCCGCCCATCGGGGGCGGTCCGAAGCCGGGGCCCATCGGTGGCGGCGGCCCGAAGCCGGGTGGCCCGCCCATCGGAGGCGGCGGCGGGGGAGGGCCGAAGCCCGGAGGCCCACCACCGGGAGGCGGCCCTCCGAACCCCTGCGGTCCGCCCATCGGGGGTGGGGGCGGCCCGAAGCCACCCTGGCCGCCCATCGGCGGAGGCGGCGGTGGTCCAAAGCCGGGCTGGCCGCCCATGGGAGGCGGCGGCGGGGGACCGAAACCCCCTCCCGGGGGTGGCCCGTAGCCCGGGGGCCCACCGACGGGGGGTGGCGGCGGAGGGCCGAAGCCCGGCGGCCCGTACGCGGGCGGCCCACCCATCAGGGGGGCCGAGCACACCGCGCACGTCTGGTTCGACGGCGGGTTGGCAGAGCCACATCGCGGACAGTTCATCTCATCCCTTCGTACACTTGGGTGCCAGCTGCGACAAGCGGAGCTGCCTGGCGCCACGGGAGCGCACCCACCCGAGCGGCGGCATCATCGCGCGATGTGCGAATTCCTTCAAGGTTCGCGCGCGCGGCACCGCCGCTCACCCGGTGGGCGCGCCCGCGGCCCGCGCCGCGGCGCGGGGTCGAGCGACCGGCACGGGCTCGGCGCAGCACGCGCACGAACGCCACGGGCTGGTCCACGACCGCTGCCACGTCTCGAGGGCGGCCGAGCCGATCGGCGGGGCGAGCGCGGCACGGATCGACGGGCATGCGACCCGTCGCCGCGCTCCGCTCGCCGGGGCGCCTCAGGTGCGCTGCTCTTTGCGCGCCTTCACACGAGCGGCCTTGCCGCGCAGGGTGCGCAGGTAGAAGAGCCGCGCCCGCCGCACGTCACCCGAGCTCACCAGCTCCACGCTCTCGATGCGCGGGCTGTGCGCCGGGAACGTGCGCTCGACGCCGACGCCGAAGCTCACCTTGCGGACGGTGAAGGTGGCCGTGAGACCGCCGCGGTGGCGCTTGATCACGATGCCCTGGAAGGCCTGCACGCGCGTCTTGTCGCCCTCGACCACGCGGTAGTTGACGCGCACGGTGTCGCCGATGCGGAACTGCGGCACGTCGGCGCGCTTCTGCGGGGACTCGAGAGAGGCGAGGATGTTGGCGTTCGACGTAGCAGACATGGGCGAACCTCGGTGGCCGACCGCGAGAGCCGGCGCTGCAGCCCGACGTGTCGGGGAGACACCACCCCCTGGGGGGTGACGGGGCGCGGGATTATGCATTCCCACCGGCCGTTGTCAATGACGACGCCCGCTGGGGGGGCGGTGCCGGGGGCGAAAGCCGGGCGCCGCGCGAGCTAGCGGGCGCCTACTCCACCTCGTCGTCGCCCTTGGCGGCGCGCAGGGCCTGCGCCTCCTGAAGGCGGACCTTGAGCGTGCGGCGCAGCTTCGGCAGGTTGAAGAACGCGGGCTTGTCGCTGTCGGCGGCCTGCCCGATCTCGCGCGCGATGTCGTCGGCGTACTGCCGCGGTCGTTCGGGCAGGCGCAGCGCCTCGCCGAGCTTGTCGAGCGCCTGGCGCTCCTTGTCGGCGACGACGCCGTCGATGCGCGCCATCCAGGAGGCGACCGCGTAGACGAAGAGCCGGTCGGCCTTCGACATGCTGCGCAGATCGATGGCGCCGATGTCGACGGGCTTCTTGGTCGCCTCCTCGATGCTCGTGATCTCGTCGAGGTCGAGGCCCTCCTCGAGCGCCGTCCGCACGATGGCGTCGGCCTCGTCCTCGTCGAGCTTGCCGTCGGCCCACCCCACCGCCGCGAGGGCGAGAAACACGTCGCGTCCGAGTCGCTGTTCCATGGCCCGCCGACCCTAGCGCCTTTTGGCCCGCGGGCACAGCCCGGACGCGCGCGTTCCGGCCCCGCGCGCCGGGCGTTCGCGCGCGCGCGACGGCCCCGCGCTTCGAGCTCCCGGCGCAGCTTCAGTTCGGCGGGATGTACGTCTGGCAGGCGAGGTTGATGTTGTTCGCGAACGCTGCCTGCACGTCGGTCGGCACCGACGCCGCGCCGCTGCACAGGTTGCCGAAGTAGCCGTTCGAGCCCTGCAGCATGCCCGCGAAGGAGAACAGGCGGTCGGCGTGGAACACGCCGCAGTCGAGGCCGTTGCAGCCGCAGCTGCCGGGCTGGCCGCAGAAGTTCACGCCGTTGTTGACGTTCGGATCGCCGGCGACGACCACGGTGGCGAGGCCCTTCGGGTCGTTGCCCTTGAGCGCGAGCAGGGCGTCGTAGGTCGTGTTGAGCGGCGGCGGCGGCGTCGTGCAGCCGATGCCGCAGGTGTTGCCTCCGAGCTGGTCGTACGCGCCGTAGTCGTCGACGTCGGTGACGAGCACGAGGACGAGGATCGCGTCCGGGCGGAGAAAGCCCGTGGCGTCGTTCACGAGCAGGTTCTTGGCGCTCGTCAGCACGTGCTCGCAACCCGGGTCGGTCCCGCTGCCGGCGGACACCTGCGCGGCGGCCGCCGCGAAGGCGCTGGCGATCTCGCTCTGCGTCATCTGCTGCGAGTCGAACCAGGGCGCGCCGCCGACCTGCTTCCAGCCGCCGTCGTTGTCGTCGGTGACGCCGATCCGGTACTGGATGTTGCCGCAGTTCACGCCGGCCAGCACGCCCGTGATCTGCGTGAAGGCCTGCGCCGCCGAGAGCGCCGAGATCTCCTCCATCATCGAGCCGGAGCCGTCGAGCGCGAACACGACGTCGATGGCCTGGCAGCCCTCGGGGTGGCAGTTCTGCGAGCCGCCCGTGCCCGTGGTCGTGGTCGTGGACGAGGTGTTGCCCGCGCCGCTGCCCCCGCCGCCGTGGTTCGAGTTCGGGTTCACGCAGATGTTGGACAGGCACGCGAGGCCCGGATCGCAGCTGCCGCCCGTCGTGCAGGCGCAGGTCTCGGCGCCGATGGGGCAGCTGTCCCGGTTCGTGGCCTTGCTGCCGGCGCAGCTCAAGAACACCCCGAGGCACATCCAGCCGAGGCCCAAGTGAAGACGTCGCATGCGCCCATGCTACCAAACGCCCGCGCCCCGGCCAGCGCCGCGATCGGACGGCGCCGGCTGTGCTAAAGAGCCGCGCCATGCTCCAGGTCGCCGGCCTGCGCTTCGGCTACACGCACGAGCCGCTCTTCGAGGACGTCACCTTCGTGCTCAACGCGGGGGAGCGCGCCGGGCTCGTGGCGCCCAACGGCGCCGGCAAGACGACCCTGTTGCGCATCCTCGCGGGCGAGCTCGCGCCCGACGCCGGCAGCGTGCAGTACGACAAGGAGGCGGGCCTGTCCTACTACCGGCAGTCGCACGAGCTCGGTGCCACGGGCACGGTGGCCGAGGCGCTGCTCTCGGGCTTCGGCGAGCTGCTCGCGCTCCGCGACGAGCTCCACGCGGCGCAGGAGGCCGCGGCGAGCGGCACCGACCGCGCCCTCGCGACGCTCGCCCACGCGATGGAGCGCTACCACGTGGCGGGCGGCGACGAGGTCGAGCGGCGCGTCGCGATGGTGGCCCAGCACCTCGGCTTCGGCGACCGCGATCTCGCGCGGCCGATCGCGAGCCTGTCGGGCGGCGAGCGCGGACGGCTGCGGCTCGGCATCTGCCTCACGAAGCCGGCGGGCCTGATGCTCTTCGACGAGCCCACGAACCACCTCGACCTCGAGACCATCGCGTGGCTGGAGGACTACCTGAACGGCCAGTCCGCCGCCCAGCTCATCGTGTCGCACGACCGCGCCTTTCTCGACAACGTGACGACGCAGACGATGGAGCTCGGGCGCAAGACCTTCCGCGTCTACTCGCTGCCGTACAGCGAGTACGCGGTCGCGCGCTCCGCCGACCTCGAGCGCGAGCGCGAGCTCGCGGAGCGCCAGCAGTCCTTCGTCCAGAAGACCGAGGACTTCATCCGCCGCAACATCGCGGGCCAGAAGACCAAGCAGGCGCAGAGCCGCCGCAAGATGCTCGACAAGCTCGAGCGCGTGGACCGGCCCGAGGACGTGTGGCAGCGCGCAGCGCGCGTGCGCTTCCGCTTCGTCGACGCACCGCGCTCGGGCGACCTCGTGCTCGACTGCCACGGCCTCACGGCGTCGCGCGGCGGCCGTCGGCTCTTCGGTCCCTTCGATCTGCTGGTGCGGCGCGGCGACCGCGTGGGCGTCATCGGCCCCAACGGTACCGGCAAGACGACGCTCCTCCGGCTGCTCTCGGGTCAGGGCGCCCCGGAGGATCGCGGCGAGGTCAAGCGCGGCGCGAACCTCGCGTCCGGCTACTACGACCAGCACCTCGGCTCGCTCGAGGAGCGGCGCAGCGCCATCGAGGAGGTGCGCAGCGTGCGCGGCGACTTCAACGACGACGGGGCGCGGGCCTACCTGGCGCGCTTCCGCTTCTACGGCGACGACCCGTTCCGGCGCGTCGCGAGCTTCTCCGGCGGGGAGCGCAGCCGCCTCGCGCTCGCCAAGCTGCTCCTGCACCCGATGAACCTGCTCTTCCTCGACGAGCCGACGAACCACCTCGACATGCCGGCCGCCGAGATCCTCGAGGAGGCCCTGTGCGGCTTCGACGGGAGCGTCGTCTTCGTGTCCCACGACCGCCGCTTTCTCGAGACCGTCTCGACGCGCATCGTCGCGATGCACGAGGGGGGCATCGACGTCTACGAGGGCAACTACCGCGACTTCGTCGCGCAGACGCGCCGGGCCGCGGCGCCCGCGACGTCGTCGGCGAAGGGGCGGGCGCCTGCGCCGGCCGCGGCGCGCGCATCGAGCCGGCCGGCCGCCAGCCCCGCGGCCGAGCGCGCCGCGGGCGCGAACGGGCGGGGCGCGGCGGCGGCGAGCGCGGCGGCGGACACGGGCGAGGGGCGGCGCGTGCGCCGCTCGGCAGCGACGGCGGCGGGTGGCCCGGACGCGGCGCGCGGTGCCGGCGCGCCCGTGCCCGCGCCCGCCGCCGAGGCCGCGTCGTACGAGGCTCAGAAGCGCGAGAAGCGCGAGCTCGAGCGCAAGCAGCGCCGCCTCGTCGAGCTCGAGCGCGAGGTGGCGGCGGCCGAGCAGAGGCTCGCCGGCATGCGTGAGCGGCTGAAGGAGCCGCCCGGCGAGGACTGGCTCGCACTGGCGAAGCTCGCCGAGGAAGAGCAGACTCTGCAGCGCAGGCTCGATGGCATGCTCGAGGAATGGGCGACGCTCGGTGAGGAGCTCGGCGGCGCGGCGCGCTGAGGCGGTGCTGCGGAGCGCGCTCGTCTTGCTGGCGCTCGCGCTCGCGGTCGCGGCACCGAGCGCCTGCGACCGGAGCGAGAGCGGCGCCGCGACGGCCACCTCCTTGCCGCCGCTCGAGCTGCGCAACGACACCCCGAACCTGCTGCTCACGTGGGTGGACGAGCGCGGCGCCACGCACACCGCCACGGAGGTCGGCGCCGTGCCGAAGCAGGGGCGCGGCCTGGTGCGCGTCGTCGTGACGGCGCCACTGCAGGGCGAGGGCGCGCTCTTCTACGTCGCCGACCTCCGCACGGCGGGCGCCGACGGCAGCTACCCCGTCCACACGGTGACCCGCGCCGAGTGGGAGAGCCTGCTCGACAAGCGCCGGCAGGCCTTCGCGGCCCACGAGCAGCCGGAGCCCGGCACCGACCGGGACGCCCCGCCGCGCTCGACGCCGCCGCTCGATGATCCGCGGGCGCTGAGCGGCCTGACCGCGATCGTCTACGGCGCCGCGTGGTGCGAGCCGTGCCATATCGCCGAGGCCTACCTCAGGCGTCGCGGCGTCACGGTCGTGCACAAGGACATCGACGAGGACTCGGCGGCGCGCGCCGAGATGGTGCAGAAGCTCGAGCGCGCCGGCATGCGGGGTGCCGGCATCCCGGTCCTCGACGTGGGGGGCGTGCTGGTCCAAGGCTTCTCGCCGCCCGCAGTCGATCGCGCCATCCAGAAGGCGCTCGCGGGCACGGCACTCTAGAAGGGAGCTCGGCCCGAGCGTGATGTGGTGGTGTCAGGCTTCTGGCTCCAGGCTTCAGGCCCAGAAGCCGGAGCGTGGATGGAGCCGCTGAACCTTGCCCGGCTCCGTGCCGCTCTCCGTGTCTCCGCGTCTCCGCGGTCGTCGCCTTCTTGCTGCTCGGAGGCGAGCGAGCCCAGGGGACGGCGGCACGCGACCCGCTTCGAGACGCTGTCCGGCGCCGCGCCACTTGGCGTAACCTGGTCGGCTGGTGAAGAACATCCTCGAGCTCCTGCAGCACCTCGGCCGCGACGACGTGAGCGAGGTCGCCCTCATGACCGGCCGCTTGCCGTGCGCCAGGGTGGCGGGTCGCCTCGAGCCCATCGACACGATGGCGCCCGACGACCCCGCCATGGTGCTCATGCTGAGCGCCGTGGGTGGCGGTCGGCACCTCGACGCGCTCGACGCGCAGCCCACCCAGTGGAGCGTGAAGCTCGCCGGCCTCGGTTCGGTGGTGGCGGTCGCCTCGCTCCGCGACGGCGCGATCTACGCGCGCTTCGCCGTGTCGCGTCCGGCCGCAGGTCCGAAGCGGCCCGCGAGCCTGCGACCGCGCCGCCCGAGCGTGCCACCGAGCGACCCTGCCGACCCCACCCACACGACGCCTGCGCGGCCCCGGGCGAGCGACCACGCGGAGGCCGCGCCCGAGCGGCCCCGGCGGGCGAGCGACCACGCGCAGCACGCCCACGCGCGGCCCCGGGCGAGCGCCCACGCGGAGGCCGCGCCCGAGCGGCCCCGGCGGGCGAGCGACCACGCGCAGCACGCCCACGCGCGGCCCCGGGCGAGCGCCCACGCGGAGGCCGCGCCCGAGCGGCCCCGGCGGGCGAGTGGTCACGCGCTGCATGCGGCGGCACGCTCCGCGCCGGCGAGCGCGCCGCCCGGAGGGCTGCGGCGGCCGCCAGAGCCTGCGCCCGGGCCCGCGACGCGGCCGCCCCCGAGGCGCGCGAGCCAGCCACCGGAGTCCGGGCGCGCGCACCGCCACGGCCACGGCCACGGGCAACCGGTGCATTCGAGCCCGGCGCAGCCCGACGACGAGGCGTTCCAGCTCGACGTGGAGTCCCCCGCAGCGCCGGCGCGCGCTCACGCCGCGAGCGCCCCGACCCGCGTCCGAGTCTCGGGCGGCGTGGCGGCCGACGTGCCGGCACCGGACCGAGCCGTGCCGAGCCTCGACGCGCAGCTCGAGCGCATCCTCGCGCAGGCCTGCCGCGCGCACGCGAGCGACGTGCACCTGGTGGCCGGTCGACCGTTGCTGCTGCGCGTCGGTGGCGAGCTCGGCCCATCGGGTGCGCCGCTCGAGCCGAGCGCCGTCGAGCAGCTCGTCGAGCGCACCGTGCCCGAGCGCGTGCGGGCCGCGCTCGCGCGCGACGGATCGTGCGATTTCGCGCTCGCGCATCCGGGGCTCGGGCGCTTCCGGGCCAACGCCGCGCGCCACCAGGGCGGCTACAAGCTGTGCCTGCGCGTCGTGCCCGCCGAGGTGCCGACGCTCGCGTCGCTGGGGCTGCCCGGGGCCATCGCCGACGCCACGCGCCACCACCAGGGGCTCATCCTGGTCACCGGGCCGACCGGTCACGGCAAGACGAGCACGCTCGCCGCCATCGTCGACATCATCAACCGCGACACGACCCACCACGTCATCACCGTCGAGGACCCCATCGAGTATCTCCACCCGCGCAAGCAGGCGCTCATGAGCCAGCGCGAGGTGGGCCGTCACACGCGCTCCTTCGCGAGCGCCCTCAAGGCCTCGCTGCGCGAGGATCCCGACGTCATCGTCGTCGGCGAGCTGCGCGACACCGAGACCGTGCGCATGGCGCTCTCCGCCAGCGAGACCGGCCACCTGGTCCTCGGAACCATGAACACACCGAGCGCCGCGAAGACCATCGACCGGCTGATCGATCTCTTCCCGCCGGCCGACGAGGGACAGGTGCGCATGACGCTCGCCGGCGGGCTGCGCCTCATCGTGAGCCAGCGCCTCGTGCCGACCACCAAGGGCGGGCTCGCGGTGGCGGCGGAGCTCCTGCCCGGCTCGGTCCCGCTGTGGAACCTCATCCGCGACTCCCGGACCTTCCAGATCCCGAGCCTGCAGCAGCGCGGCAAGGCGCTCGGCATCGTGCGCCTCGACGACTCGCTCGCCGAGCTCGTCCGCGCCGGCACCTGCACGCTCGCCGCCGCCAAGGCCTTCGCCGAGGCGGCGGACTTCGCCGTCTGACGCGCCCGGTCCCCCGGCTCGACTCTCCGCCGTCTCTTTCGCGAGCGACCATGACCCACACGATGCATCGCCTGTTCGACGAGCTGCTCGGCAGAAAGGGCAGCGATCTCCACCTCGCCGTCGGCTACCCGCCGCTCGTGCGCACCCACGGCGATCTGGTGCCCCTCGAGCACCCGCCGCTCGGCGCGGCCGAGCTCGAGGGGCTCCTCTTCTCGATCGTGAGCCCGGAGCAGCGCCGCCACATCGAACAGGAGCTCGATCTCGACTTCGCCTACGCGTACGCCGACACCGCCCGCTTTCGCGCCAACTACTTCTACCGGGAGAGCGGCATCGGCGCCGTGTTCCGCACCATCCCGACCAAGGTCCTGTCCCTCGAGGAGCTCGCCTGTCCGCCCGTCGTGCGCGCGCTCGCGGAGCGCCGCTCGGGCCTGGTGCTGGTCACCGGACCGACCGGCTCGGGCAAATCGACCACGCTGGCGGCGATGATCCGCCACATCAACGACACCCGCGCCTGCCACATCCTCACCATCGAGGATCCGGTGGAGTTCGTGCACGCGCCGCGCAAGGCGCAGGTGACCCACCGCGAGGTCGGACCGCACGCCTCGAGCTTCGCGGTCGCGATCCGCTCCGCCGGCCGCGAGAACCCGGACGTCATCCTCATCGGCGAGCTCCGGGGCAACGAGACCATGAAGCTCGCGCTGCAGCTCGCGAGCTTCGGGATCCTGGTGTTCGCGACGGTCCACACCAACAGCGCGCCCGCCACCATCGACCGCATCATCAACGCGTTTCCGGCGGACGAGCAGCCCCAGGTGCGCGGCATGCTGGCCGAGAGCCTCGCCGGCATCGTGGCCCAGCAGCTGCTCAAGACCGCCGACGGGCGGGGCCGCTGTGCGGCTCACGAGGTGCTGGTGGGCACGGGCGCCGTGCGCGCGCTCATCCGCGAGGCGAAGATCTTCCAGATCGCGAGCGCCATGCAGACCGGGCAGGGCGTCGGCATGCAGACCCTGGACATGGCGCTCATGCAGCTGTTCGCGGCCGGTCGTGTCAGCGCCGAAGTGGCGATCGAGAAGGCGAGCGACAAGGAGGCCTTCGAGCGCGCTGCGAAGAACCGTCCCCGCCCGACGTGACGGGAGGCTCCGGCGTGCACGGCGCTTCCCTCGGGGCCCAGCGGCGCTATGACGGCGCCATGCGCTCACTTCTCGCTGCGTCGCTGCTGCTCGGCTGCCAGGCGTGCAGCTCCGCGCCGTCGGGCGGCCCCGGCGCGACCTCGCGCTCGGGCGCGGCGACGACGACCGCGTCCGTCGCCGCCGGTCCGACCGGGGCCGCCACCGCGTCCGCGACCGCGAGCGCCGCCGGCGCGGCCGCCGAGCGCGCGGGCATCGTCTTCGGGGCCCGCGGCGGCGCGCCCGTCCCGTTCGTGCTCTTCCTCCACGGGCTCGGTGCGTCGGGGGCGCGCCTGGTCGAGGTCCTCGGTGTCGCGGGGCTCGCGCGCCAGCTCGGCTTCGCCTACGCCGCACCCGACGGCGACGCCGACGGCCACGGCCAGCGCTTCTGGAACGCCGGCGCGGCCTGCTGCGACTTCGAGCACCGGGGCCCCGACCACGTCGCGCGCCTGTCGCGCATCGTCGCGGCAGCGGCGAGCGACCCCGGCATCGACCCGGCGCGCATCTTCGTCGTCGGCTTCTCGAACGGCGGCTTCATGGCGCACCGGCTCGCGTGCGCCGACGCACGCGTCACCGGCATCGGGACCCTCGGCGCCGCCGGTCCGCGCGACGACGAGCCCTGTCCGGCGCGCCCGCCGCTCGCCGTCGTGGCCGTGAACGCGGACGCCGACAAGCTCGTGCACTTCGAGGGCGGCTCCGTGCTCGACCGCCGCGACGTGCCGCCGCACCCCTCGGCGCGCGACACCGTGCTCGCCTGGGGCAAGCGCAACGGCTGCACCGGCGCGCTCGAGCGGTCGGGCACCCTCGACCTCGATGCGTCGATCCCCGGGGAGGAGTCGGCCACCTTCGGCATCGCCGGTTGTCCCGCGCCCGTCGCCCTCTGGGTGGTCCACGGCGGGAGCCACTTCTCGGGCACCTCGGCGCGCGGCACCGCGCTCGTGTACGGCGCCCTCGTCGAGGCGACGGTGCGCCGCTAGCCGTGGCGGAGCTCGTCCCACGGTCGCTCGGGCGGCCGCCGGGCGGCGCAGAAGCGCTCGAAGGTCGCGCCGAGGTCGCGCGCCTGCCGCGCGACGGCCCACCAGTCGGGGCGCGCGTGGAGCTCGCGCCGCAGCTCGAGGCACACGTAGCGCACGCACACGTTCGGTCGGTCCTCGGGCGCGAGCGTGCAGCCCTCGGCGCCGCGGAACGCACAGCCCGCGTGATCGCCGCGCGGTGGCTCGAGCGCAGCCGCACGCGTGCCACCGAGCTTGAGTGCGCCGACCTCGTCCGGGCTGAAGAGGTCGAGCGTGCGAGCGCCGCAGCACGCGCCGCCTGGCCAGCGACCGGCCGGCAGGGGGCGGCCGCGGGCGCACGAGCGGCACGCGGCTAGCTGGCCGAACGCCGCGGCGAGCGCGCCGCGCCTGGCGCGCAGCTCGAGGGCGAGGGCGCGCTCGGGTGCGCTCGCGCCGAAGCGCCCCGGCTGGGCCGCGAAGCGCGCCCGCAGCGAGGCGAGCTCGTCGGCCCGCGAGCGTGGGTGGCGCCAGCGGTCGACGAGGTGGCGCACCGACACGAGCATCTCGGACGGTGTAGCCCGCGCGCCGCGTGCGCGCGAGCGCCGAGAGCCCGAGGCCCCCGCGAGGGGTCGGACGCACGCCCGAGGGTCGGGTACGAGCCGCCAGCACGCCCGGCGCGCCGAGGGGCCCTGCGAGCGGCAGTGGATCCCGGCCAGAATACCGTCTACGCCCGCACTCGCAGGCTGGAGGCTGGCTGGAGGAGCTCGCATGATCGACGTGAAGATGCCGCAGCTCGGCGAGAGCGTGGCCGAGGGCACCGTGACGAAGTGGCGCTGCCAGGTCGGCGACTACGTGCGGCGCGAGCAGCCGCTCGTCGAGGTGGCGACCGACAAGGCCGACAGCGAGCTGCCGTCGCCTGCCGACGGGCGCGTCGCGAAGCTCGCAGTCGCCGAGGGCGACATCGTTCCGACGGGTGGCCTGCTCTGCGTGCTCGACGAGTCGGCCACCGCGCCGAGCCCCGCGGCGGGCGGAGCCGCGGGCCCGGGCGCCTCGGAGCCGCGCGCGGCGGCCTCGACTCCGGCTGCGGCCGCGACTCCGCCCGCGCCGACCGCGGCGCCGGCTGCCGCGGCGACTCCGCCCGCGGCGCCCGCGAGCCCCGCGCCGAGCGCGCCGTCGGCGCTGAGCTCGCCCGCCACGCGCAAGCTCGCGCGCGAGCAGGGCGTGGACCTCGGCGCCGTGCGCGGGACCGGTGAGCACGGGCGCATCACGCGCGAGGACGTGCGCTCCGCGGCCGTGGCGCCGGGCTCGGAGAGCGCGCCTGCCCCGACGCCTCCGCCCGCGCCTCCGCCGACGGCGCCGAGCGCGGTCGGCGCCGTGGCGGAGCTCCTCGCCGTAGGGTCCGCTCCGGTCCCGGTCCCGGGGGCGGGCTACCGCGCGTACAAGGTGCCTCCCTACGTGCCGCGGCCGGGCGACGAGGTGGTGCCCTTCAGTCGCCGGCGCCGCATCACGGCGGACCACATGGTCTACTCGGTGCACACCGCGCCGCACGTCGTGACGGTGGCCGAGATCGACCTCGCCGCGACCAGTCGGTTGCGCGACGCGCACAAGGCCGCATTCGAGAAGGACGGAGTGTCGCTCACCTTCCTCGCCTTCGTGGTGGCGGCCGTCACGAGGGCGCTGCGCGAGCACCCGCACCTCAACGCGCGCGTGCTCGACGACGCCTTCGTGGTGCTGCGCGACATCCACGTCGGCATCGCCATCGACACGCCCGGCGGCCTGCTCGTCGCCAGCATCAAGAACACGGGCGAGCTCTCGGTGCGCGGCATCGCGCGCGCGATCGACGAGCTTGCGGCCCGCGCGCGCGACGGCAAGGTCACCGCCGACGACCTCAGCGGCACGACCTTCACGGTGAGCAACCCCGGTCGCAAGGGCAATCTCTATGGCGGCGCCATCATCTCGCAGCCCAACGTCGCCATCCTGCGCATCGGCGAGATCAAGAAGCGGCCGGTGGTCGTGACGCGCGAGGGCGAGGACGCGATCGTCATCCACCCCGTCATGTACGCCGCGCTGTCGTACGACCACCGGGTCGTCGACGGCGTGCTCGCCAACTCGTTTCTGTGGCGCGTCGCCGACGTGCTCGGCCGCGCGGAGTTCGAACTATGACCGGCAAGACCGATTCCTGGCGCGAGCCCGCGCTCGCCGACGTCGACCCCGAGATCGCAGGCCTGGTGCGCGCCGAGGAGCGGCGTCAGGCCGACACGGTGCGGCTCATCGCGAGCGAGAACTACGTCTCGCGCGCCGTGCTCGAGGCCTCGGGCTCGGTGTTCACGAACAAGTACTCCGAGGGCTACGCGGGCAAGCGCTACTACCAGGGGCAGGAGGGCGTCGACGCGGTCGAGCGCCTCGCGGTCGAGCGCCTGAAGAAGCTCTTCGGTGCCGATCACGCCAACGTCCAGCCCTACTCCGGCAGCCCCGCGAACCTCGCCGTCTACCTCGCCTTCTGTCAGCCGGGCGACGTCGTGATGGGCCTCGGCCTGCCCGCGGGGGGGCACCTCACCCACGGCTGGAGCGTCAGCATCACCGGCAAGTACTTCCGGAGTGTCGCCTACGGCGTGCGGCGCAGCGACCACCGCATCGACTTCGACGAGGTGCGGGCGCTGGCGCGCGAGCACAGGCCGCGCGTCCTCTGGTGTGGCGCGACGGCCTATCCGCGGACCATCGATTTCTCGGCCTTCCGCAGCATCGCCGACGAGGTGGGGGCCATCCTCGCCGCGGACATCGCCCACATCGCCGGGCTCGTCGCGGGCGGCGTGCACCCGAGCCCGGTCGGCATCGCGGACGTCGTCACCTCGACGACCCACAAGACGCTGCGCGGTCCGCGCGGCGGGCTCGTCATGTGCAAGGCCGCGCACGCGAGCGCCATCGACCGCGCCGTGTTCCCGGGCCTGCAGGGCGGTCCGCACAACCACACGACGGCGGCCATCGCGGTCGCGGCCAAGGAGGCGCTCGAGCCCGCGTTCAAGGTGTACGCGGCGCGCGTGGTCGAGAACGCGCGCGCCCTCGGCGAGGCGCTCGCGGCGCGCGGCTTCGCCCCCACGACGGGCGGCACCGACAACCACCTCTTGCTCGTCGACATGACCCCGAAGGGCCTGGCGGGCAAGCCGTACGCCGTCGCCCTCGAGCACGCGGGCATCGTGTGCAACTACAACTCGGTGCCCTTCGACACCCGCAAGCCCTTCGACCCGTCGGGCATCCGCCTCGGCACGCCGGCGGTGACCTCGCGCGGCATGGGGCCCGGCGAGATGCAGCGCATCGCGGCCTGGATGGACGAGGTCGCGGCGCACGTCGGCGATGCGGCCGTGCTCGCGCGCGTCGCGGGCGAGGTGCGCGAGCTCTGTGGCGCCTTCCCGGCGCCGGGCATCCCGCACTGACGGAGTCGTCGCCCCGGCGCCGAGCAGCGGGCAGGGTCAGTCCCCGCGCCGCCGGGGCCAGTTACGGCCGATGGCACGCGCGCAAGTGCGCGACGTGTGGTGGATGCGGCGCGGATTCGTCCCGAGAAGCCGCTCGAAGCGGCCGTAACTCGGGGTAGACCCGAGGTCGGGCCAGTTACGGCCGGTTGGGGCGAGTCGCGGGCGCGAGCCGCGGTGGCGCCCGCCCGATTTCCTCTCGGAACCGACGACTGACTACGGAAAACCGACGACTTCTCACCTCTCGTAGACGCGGCCGGCGGCGACGCCCTGGCCCACCGTCGCCGTGAACACGGCCTTGGCGTTCATGCCGAACGGCCACGACCACTTGAAGCAGTTGCCGCGGCCCCCGAGCACGGCCGTCGAGCCCTGCGAGTTGTCCTGGGCGAGGACCGGGTTCTGGACGCCGGGGATCGGCTGCAGCGCGACGATCTTGATGTCCATCTCGTTGATGCCGGCGCCCACGGAGATCACCGTGTAGCACTTGCCGGGCATCATCTGGAACGGAGCGTCCATCGTCTGGCCCTGCTGGAAGTTCGCCGCGACGATCGGGGTCGTCTCGCGCATGCCAGCCGCCTCCTGCTGCGCGACCGCCATGAGCGGCACGGTCGCGGCGCTCGCGAGGTTGGGGTCGATGGGCTGCGCCGTGGCACCGCCTGCAGTAGGCGCCGGACCGGGCAGGGGGAACGGGCTCGTCGGGGCGGGCGCCGTGCTCGTCGGCTGGGGTGCCGTCGCCGTCCCCGTCGGGAAGGGGAAGGGGAACGGGAACGGCCAGCCGCTCGCCGTCGGCTGCGGAGCCGTGGCCGTCGGGTAGGGCGCCGTGCCGGTCGGGTAGGGCGCCGTGCCGGTCGGGTAGGGCGCCGTGCCGGTCGGGTACGGCGCCGTGGCCGTCGGGTACGGGTAGGTCCCCGCCGGATAGGGCGTCGTGCCGGGCGGGTAGGGCTGCGACGCGCCGTAGCCGTAGGGGCCAGGCTGGGGCTGCTGGCTCTCGCGCGGGCAACCCGCCAGAGCAGCCACGGTGACGGCGAGCGCGGGGACGACGGCGAGTGGACGGAGTGGACGGAGCACGGCGGAGCCTCCTGTTGTCGAAGCCAATGAGCCAAGCACCGGTGGAGCAACGGCTCCGGGTCGGTGTTTCTTGCAGTATGGACGGCCGGGGAGGCCGTTGTCTTCACAGGTGCGCGCCTCTCGCACCTCGCCCGCCGGCGCGCCTCGGCGCCGGATGGGGCGGGAGTGTGGCGGCGCGATGAGGACTGTAGCGCAACCGGCGGCCGGCGGCTCCGCGACGGGCTATTTCTTGAACACCTTGACCGCGATGGGGCCACTGCCCGTGCGGGCGCGCACCTCGATGCGTGCGGCGGCGCCGATCGGCAGCGGGTTCTTGAAGCAGTCCTTGCGGCCGATGGCCGCCTGCGGCCCGCTGTCGCCATCCTGGGAGATCGTCGTGTTGGCCGCCATGGCGAGCAGCGGCGGCGGGTTCGGGCCGAAGTCGGGCTTCAAAGTGAGGTCGACCTCGGTGACGTCCGGGTAGGCGTGGCCGAGGAAGGTGTAGCAGCCGCCCGCGTCGAGGAAGACCTGCACGCTCGCGGTCTCGCCCTCGCGCACGACCTGGCACACGTAACCGAGCT
>JADLAB010000352.1 GCA_020848455.1 Polyangiaceae bacterium | reverse complement strand
CTTGAATGCTGGGTCGTCGATGATGTTCACGGCGCCACCTTCGCCCAACCTAACACGTCTGCCACGAGCCGGAAGGCCCGCGGCTGCGCAGCCGGATGACCCACGCGAGCCGCGCCAGGTTCCGGAGCATCCCGCCCCCGCTCCCGCGCCCGCGCCCGCCCCCGCCCCCGCTCCCGCTCCCGCTCCCGCCCCCGCCCGCGCCCCCGCTCCCGCTCCCGCACCCGCCCCCGCTCACCCCCGCCGCAGCCGGATGACCCACACGAGCCGCGCCACGTTCCCGAGCACGTTCGGCACGCGCCGCCAGAGGTGCACCGACGGCGGCCGCTTCTCGCGCAGCTTCACCGGCACCTCGGCGACGCGCAGGCCCGCGCGGTGCGCGCGGATGACGAGCTCGCTCGCGAACACGTCGCGCTCGACCACGCACGCCCGCACGACGGGCAAGAGCGCCTCGCGGCGGAAGGCCTTCAACCCGTGCGTGTCGGTGCCGCGGAAGCCGAGCGTGATCCGCAACAGGCCGTTGTAGAGCAGGCTCCCCGCGTGGCGCCCGAGCGGACGCTCGTCCTCGGCGCCGCGCGCCAGCTTGCTGCCGATGACCATGTCCGCCTCGCCGCGCTCGAGCATCGCGACGGCGCGCCGCTGGAAGTCGACGTCGCAGAGATCGATCTCCTCGCACACGACGAAGCGCCCGCGCGCGCGCTCGATGCCGAGGCGGAGCGCGCGCCCGTAGTTCGGCGCGCCGACCGAGAAGGTCCGCACCTCGGGGTGGCGGAGCGCGAGCTCGGCCGCGACCGCCGCCGTCCCGTCGCGCGAGCCGTTCTCGGCGAGCACGATCTCGAAGCAAAGGCCCGCGTCCTCGAGCCGCTCGCGGAGCTCGAGCACGGCCCCGCGCAGGATGCGCTCCTCGTTGTAGACGGGGATGACGATGCTGACCTCGGGCGGAGCGGTGTCCTCGGCCGCGCTCGGGACTGCGCTCACGGGGGCGCCTCCCCTCCCGTCCGGCTGCCCGCGCCGAGCAGCACCTGCGCCTCCCGCGCCGCGTCGCGCCCGAAGCCGAGCGCGTCGCCCATCGACGAGTAGTTCCAGCCGCCGTAGCGCCCGGTCGACAGCACGCGAGCCTCGGCCAAGAAGGGCCGGATCGCGGCGAGGCTCGGCGCGTAGGCGTCGTCGTAGAGCACGTAGGCGTGCTCGATGCGCCGCAGACGCGCGAAGAGCACGCTCTCCGGGGTCCGGCACACGCCCATCTCGCACAGGCCCGCGGCGACCGCGGGCAAGAGCTCGCGGAGGTCGGGCTCGCGGCGCTCGGCGAGCTCGACGTACAGGCTCGCCGCGCCGGGCGGTGCCATCGCGTCCGAGAAGTTCGAGTAGCAGCCCACGCGGTAGAACGGGTAGCGCGCCTCGGGCACGTAGATCCAGTGGTAGGGCACGAGGCACGGGCTGCGGAGCGCGACGTCGAGGTAGTAGAGGTGGGTCTTTCTGAGCCGCGCGCCCGCCGCCGCGACGGCGTCGGGGAGCGGCCGGCACAGGCGCAGGAGCTCGGGCAGCGGCGCCGTCGACACGAGCACCTCGAAGCCGATGCGCTCGTCCGGCAAGACGAGCTCGCGCCGCTCGAGATCGACGAGCACGGGCGCGCGGCCGAGCTCGATGGGGCCGGCGGCCCGGGCGAGGCCCTCGGACAGGGCGCCGATGCCGCGCCGCGGGTAGAGGAAGCGCGCGTTGTAGCCGAGCTCGCGGTCGGCGAGCCCGACGGCGCCCGCGACCACGTCCTCGAGCGTGGGCACCGGCACGAAGCGCGCGCACCACTCGGCCGAGATGGCCCCCGGCGGCACGCCCCAGAGCCGCCCGTTGTAAGGGAACATGAAGTGCCGGCAGATCCCCGTGCCGAAGTGCCGCAAGCACCACCCCTCGAAGGTCTCGCCGGGCGCCGGCGCCGCCGGGCCGCGCGCGGCCGCGAGGTAGCCCATCAGGCACTCGTAGGCCACCGCCGGCGGCAGGCCGTGGAGGTTCGCCTGGAAGGGGTAGCGCGTGTACGCGCCGTGGCTCCAGACCCTGCTGCGGCGCTCGATCTCGAGACACCCGGGGCCGATCCACGCCCGCGCGAGCGCGAGGGTCTCGGGGTCGGCGGCGTGCAAGAGGTGCCCGGTGCGATCGAAGCGGTAGCCGCGCTCCTCGACGGTCACCGCGTGGCCGCCCGGCACGTCGCGCGCCTCGAGCAAGCGCACGCCGACGCCCGCCTGCCGCAGGTGATGGGCCGCGGCCATGCCCGTCAGGCCGGCGCCCACGATCGCCACCTCGACGCGGCTCTGTGTCGTCGCTGCACCCATGAGGAGTCGCGAGCCGCCGACGGTAGATGATGGCGCGAGACCCGGCAACAGCTGACGCGGCGCGTCAGGACCGCCGTCGGGTGATGGGGATTTCGCGAGGGCTCGCCATGCGCTACGGGAACTGCCCAGGGATGCCGGTTGGCGCCGCCGACCTGGCAGACCGTCCGGCTCGACCGAGCCCGGAGGCCGGGGGAGAACACGAACACCGGGTCCCCATCATGGCAATCGAACGCAGAACGACGGTCAAGCTCTCGGGTCGCATCCTGTACCTCACCGAGGATCCCGACCTCTTGCGCCGGCAGCTCGCGGGCGAGGACCTGCCGAGCGTCCCCGATCGGCTCATCGACAACATCTCGACCGACGAGATCACGCCGGGGTGGGCCTGCTACTACTACGACGAGACGATCGGCCGGTACTGCCTCGTCGGCCTGCGCGGCGGCGTCGTCGACAAGGACGCGCTCCGGAACGGCGCCTTCACCGTCATCGTCAGCGGGCGCAGCAAGGGCTGCGGCTCCTCGCGCGAGGTCGCCCCCTACGCCGAGATGGTCACGGGCGCGCGCTTGATCGTGGCGCGCTCGATCGAGAAGATCTACGGCCAGAACTGCCAGAACATCGGCCTCTTGACGACGACCGACTTCGGCCTGCTCGAGCGCGTGCGGCGCGGCGAAGAGATCCCCATCGCGGAGTTCACGCGCGGCCTCGATCCGGTGAGCGCCGAGGTCGTCGCGTACGGCGGGCTCTTCGCCTACAACCGCGCGCGCCTCGCGGGCGAGGTGAGCCCGCCGCGCATCACGACGGCGCCGCGGCCGATGACGCTGTGCGAGAAGATCATCGCGCGCCACGCGGTCACCGACGCGCGGCGCGATCACGGCGGCGCGCTCGGCGTCGTGGCGGTGGCCCCGGGCGACGCCTTGTTCGTACGCACCGACGTGCGCTTCTCGCACGAGTACACGACCCCGCAGGCCGAGGGCCTGTTCCGCGCGGGCTTCGGCGACGACGCCCGGGTCACCGAGCCCGAGACGGTGTTCGCGTTCCGCGACCACCTCACGTTCCTCGAGAGCGTGATGTCGAAGGAGCACGTCGCGATGGGGCTCGACGCGGCAGCGCGCAAGCTCAAGGTCGTGCAGGAGGGCTTCACGAGCGCCCAGTCGATCAAGCTCTTCGGCGAGGTCGAGCGCGGCGGCGCGACCGTCGGCTCGGAGGCGATCTGCCACAACAAGGTCATCGAGGAGCTCGCCCTGCCGGGTGACGTCGTGTGCGGCACCGATTCGCACACCTGCATGGCGGGCGCGCTCGGCTGCTTCGCCTTCGGCGTCGGCTCGACCGACATGGCGAACGCCTGGTACACGCGCGACGTGCGGGTCGCGGTGCCCGAGACGGTGCGCTTCGTGCTCCACGGCGCGCTGCCCCCGGGCGTCACCGCCAAGGACGTGATGCTGCACATCCTGTCGCAGCCCTTCTGGCGCGGCGGCCAGGGGATCGGCAAGGTGCTCGAGTTCGCCGGCCCGGGCATCGCGGCCCTGCCGCTCGACGAGCGCGCGACGCTCACCAACATGGCGGTCGAGGCGGGCGGCTTCACCGGCATCGTCGAGGCCGACGAGGTCGTGACGGACTACCTCGTCCGGCAACGCGGCCTCGACGCGGAGGCCGTGCGCGCGCGCATCGTCCGCGCCGACCCGGGCGCGAGCTACGCCCACAGCTTCGAGGTCGACCTCGCGACGCTCGAGCCCATGGTCGCGACCCCCGGCGATCCGCGCAACGGCGTGCCCGTGCGCACGCTCCGCGACAAGGCGGGCGGCGACGTGAAGATCGACATCGCCTACGGCGGCTCGTGCACCGGCGGCAAGAAGCACGACATGGATCTCTACGCCTCGGTGCTCGAGCGCGCGCTCCGGAGCGGCCGCAAGGTCGCCCCGGGGGTCCGGCTCTACATCCAGTTCGGCTCGCAGGACATCCGGCGCTACGCCGAGGAGAAGGGCTACCTCGCGCTCTTCGCGCGCGCCGGCGTCACGCTCGTCGACCCCTCCTGCGGCGCCTGCATCAAGGCCGGACCGGGCGTCTCGGTCACGAGGGACGAGGTCACGGTCTCGGCCATCAACCGCAACTTCCCCGGCCGCAGCGGCCCCGGGCAGGTGTACCTCGCGAGCCCGCTCGTCGTCGCGGCGAGCGCCATCGCGGGGCACATCGTCGCCCCCGACGCGCTCGGCTGAGCCGCGCGCTCGCTCGCTCTCAGTCGAGCAGCGCTCCGAGCTCGGCGACGAGCTCGCGGGCGGCGCCGCCGAGGTCCGCCACCGCCGCCGCCGCGTCCCCGGCCTGCTGGTCCTCGGCGTGCAGCAGCTCGGCGAGCCGCGGGTTGCGGAACCAGTCCTCGTCGAAGCGCTCGCGGAGCTCGCGCCGGCGCGGCGCCGCGAGCGCGAGCCCCGCGAGGCGCGGGGCGACGGGGTCGTCGGGCTCGAGACGCGGCAGGACGCCGCACAGGGACACCGGCGGCGACTGCCCGAGCACGCGCTCACCGAGCTCGCGGTAGCGCTCGCGTGCGGCGGCCGCTCCGCCGCGCCGCAGGGCGAGCCCGACGCCGAGCCGCCAGAGGTCGATGCGCAGCGACTGCGCCACGGCGACGGCGAGGTGCCGCTGCTGCGCGCGCGCCCGGGCGCGCCCGAGCCCGAGCACGCGCTCCTGGAAGGTGCGCTCGAGCGCCACCGCGGCCATGAGACCGGCGCGCGCCTCGCGCCGCACGCCCGCGGGCGCGTCGAAGAACGCGAACGAGCGCGCGCCCTCTGCCGCGCCGTCCACGAGCGCGCGGCCGAGATCGGCGAAGGCGCGCACGAAGCTCGTGGCCCCGAGCGGCGCCGGCAGCCGCGGCCACTCGAAGGTGCGCCCCGCGAGCCAGCCGCTCCGGCCGAACACCTCGCCGAGAAAGCGCGTCCCGAGCCGCGCCGGCCATCCCTCGCCCGCGTCGCGCCCGAGGGCGGCGCCGAGGACGCCATGCCACCCGGGTCCGCGCGCGCGCGCGCTCTCGGCGAGCAGGAGCTCGCGCCACGGCTCGGTCGCCGCGAGCAGCTCGTCGCACAGCCGGGACACGACGCCCGGCGGCGCGCCGCCGAGCTCGGGCTCGGGCGCGACGGCGCCGCGAGCGAGCTCCGCCTCGGCCTCGAGGCGCCGTTCGTGCGCACGCAGGGCCAGGCTCGACACCGGCCCGGCGCGGAGCTCGAGCGTCGCGGCGTAGAGCGCGCGCCCCGCGGCGCTCGGCTCGACGAGCAGGCGCGCCGCGAGCTCGCGCACGCTCGCCCGCGCGAGCGGCTCCGCCCCCGCGAGGCCCGGCGTCGCGGGCGGGGCGCGGCGCGCGGCCTCGCCTGCCACGCGGAGCGGCCAGCTCGCCCGCGCGAGCGCGAGCGCGCGGACGTGGTCCCGAAGCGCGAGCGCGAGCGGGTCCCCCTCCCCGGCCAGCCGCTCGAGCCAGCGTGGGTCGGCGGCGCGGGCGTGGCGCGCGAGCGGATCCGCCCGGAGCTCGGCCGCGAGCTCGCCCGCGGGCGCGGCCGCGAGGGCCGCGCGCGCCGCGCCGAGCGCCCGTGCTGCGCCGCGCACGCCGTCGTCGAGGCGCTGGTAGTCGACCGGCACGACTCAGAACTCTTCGATCTCCGTGAGACCGCTCGACTCGAGATGGTAGGCGATGTTGAGGACGATCGAGGTGGCGCTCGGGCCCACGAGCGTGCGCCGCAGGCCGAGCTCCGCCGAGAACGCGGTGTGGACGTAGCCGACGCCCGCCGTGAGCGCGTGAGAGGCCGCGCCCTGGTCGAAGCGATAGCCGATGCGCACGGGCACCGCGTCGGCGATGAGGTACTCGCCGCCCGCGCCGACGCGCGCGGTCGGCTTCAGATACGAGTTGAGATCGGCGAGGGCGTCGGCCTCGAGGGTCAGATCCTCGTCGCCGTAGCCGATGCCGCCACCCACGATGGTCGGTAGAAAGGCGTTGTTCGAGTACGTGAGGTTCTTGCCGACGAGCCCGATGTTGAGCCCCTCGGTCGGGCGCAGCGAGACGCCGGCGTCGAGCGTCGGCACGCTGAGGATGGGCTTGCGCCCGACCGGCGGGTCCTCGGCGTCCTTGCGCCCGCCGGAGGCGAGGCTGTCGCCGAGCGGGCCGAGCCCCTGCTGCTCCATGTTGAGAAAGCGGCCCCCGAGCCCCACCGAGAGCTCGTCGGCCACCTGGAACGCGAGCGCGAGGCGCACGTCGAGGTAGGAGCGGTTGACGCCGTCGGGGTCGATGAAGCCGCCCATCACTCCGACGCCGCCCGCGAAGCGCCGCGTCGAGTCGACGACCGAGCCGCCGTACACCTGGCGCCGCCCCTCGGGCGTGAACTGCGCGATGGCCTCGAAGTGGTAGACGCGCGTGAGGGTGAGGTTCGCCGGGTTCACGAACGGCGCCGCGGTGCCGTTGCCGAAGGCGCTGAGCGCGCTGCCCATCGCGATGACGCGGGCGTTCTCGGCCTCGCCGTAGTTGTAGTTGAAGGACGGTGGCAGCTCGCTGGGATCGGCCCACACCGTGCCGGCCCCGCCGAGGAGCGCGACGCCACCCGCGACGAGGCCGAGCCCACGCGCCACCGCGCCAGCCGCCCGGCGCGGCGCCGCGGCCGCCATGGCAGCGCTCGGACCGGTGCCGATCGACCCGCGATCGCTGGGGGGCGGCGTGAGGGGCGGGCGGCGCAGCATCGGGGTTGCGTTAGATCCAATCCGCCAGGTCGGCCAAGTATTCGCCGCGCCAGGCCGGGGCGCTCGATGTTTCCCGGGGGATGAAGGCGGCGCACAGTCCGGATGGGGTGTCAACCGATGCGGCCAAGCTGGCCCATCTCTCTAGAATCCGTTGTGTTTTTCGCTCTTGACAGCGCCTTCTGCGGGCCGCTCCCTGGTTTCCTCGACGCCGCCCGCCGGGTGGCGTCGATTTGCCAGCCGCAACGCCGAGTTACCGGCGCCCCTCCGACCGCCGGCGTGGCCGGGCGCCGATGAGCCCCCTGCGCGCGGGTCGCGCAAGGCGTGAAACACGAATACTTACGAAGCGTTGAACAGATGTCGCGAGTTCGCCATGGACTCCGCCAAGCGCTCGGTGTTAGGTGCGTCCTCCTCGGTCGCAGCAGGCGGCCAGGCGGGGCGCCCCGCGTGCCAAGGGTGCGTGCCGGTGACGGTGCAGGAGCGAGTGGGTAGGGGCGCGGCGAGGGCCGCGAGCACGTGGCACGGCGGGCGGGTCCGGCAGCGGACGAGCCGCCCGGTGAAGAGGCTGTGGATTGCTGATCCGCCCAAGGGGGGAGCGGGACTTCTATCTGTGGCTGGTTGTTTGGGTTTTGTGGGCGAGTCGAGCGGACGTCGGGCTGTGGAGAACCTGTGGAAAATCGGGGCTCGACGCGGTGCCCACGCCCACGGTGACCAGATCGGGACGGGACGGAGCGAGCACGGCTCGCCGCTCCCGTGCGCGAAGCGTTGATCATGGGGATGCCGAAGGACGAGCTGAGACAGGTCTTCGAACGGGCGTGCGGACAGACGCGCGAGAGGTCGCCTGCCACCTTCGACAAGTGGTTCGGCGGCGTCCAGTTCGAGGATCTCACCGATGGCGTGCTCAGCCTGCGCGCCCAGAACGAGTTCGTGCTCGAGTGGGTGAAGCAGAACTTCCTGCCCGACATCGTCGCCAACATCCGCGCGGCAACGGGCTGGAGCGTGCAGCCGGCGTGGCTCATCGACCCGCAGATCGACCGCCCGATCGCGCGCGCGCCGGTCGCCCAGCCCGTGCGCAGCAAGCCGCTCAGCCTGCGCCCCTCGTCGGGCGCGGGCCGCGATGGCGGTCCGCCGTCGTCGCGCCCGACCGACGAGCCGCGGCCCCCGTTGCCGCCCCCCGAGGACATCAACCCCCGCTACACCTTCTCGAACTTCGTGGTCGGCCCCTCGAACCAGCTCGCGCACGCCGCGGCCGTCGCGGCGGCGGGCGGCGGTGGGCGGCGCTACAACCCGCTCTTTCTGTGCGGCGGGACCGGCCTCGGCAAGACGCATCTCGTCAACGCCATCGCCCTGCGCGTCTACGCCGAGCGGCCGACGACGCGCATCCGCTACGTGTCGGCCGAGCACTTCACGAACCAGTTCATCACGGCGCTGCAGCACCACCGCATGGACGAGTTCCGGAGTCGCTACCGCGACCAGTGCGATCTCTTGCTCGTCGACGACATCCAGTTCCTCGCCGGCCGGGTGCAGACCCAGGAGGAGTTCTTCCACACGTTCAACGCGCTGCACGGCGCCGACCGGCAGATCGTGATGACGAGCGACAAATACCCGCAGGCGCTCGAGCGCATGGAGGAGCGGCTGGTCAGCCGCTTCGCCTCGGGCCTGGTCGCCGACATCCAAACGCCCGAGCTCGAGACGCGCGTCGCCATCGTGCGCAACAAGGCGGCGCTCGAGGGCATCGAGCTGCCCGACGAGGTCGCCGTCTACCTGGCGCAGGCCATCCGCTCGAACGTGCGCGAGCTCGAGGGCACCCTCATCCGCCTGGCGGCGAAGAGCTCGCTCACCGGCCGCCGCGTCGACCTCGAGTTCGTGCGCGCGGAGCTCTCGGCCACGGTGACGCAGCGCACCCAGACGATGAGCGTGGAGGACATCCAGCGCGCCGTCTGCCACCACTTCCACCTGCGCACGAGCGACCTCACGAGCAAGGACCGCCACAAGACCGTGGCCTTCGCGCGCCACGTCGCCATGTACCTCTGCAAGTCGCGCCTGAAGTGCAGCTTCCCCGAGCTCGGGCGCGCTTTCGGCGGGCGCGATCACACGACGGTGATGAGCGCGGTCCGCAAGATCGAGGCGCAGCGCGAGAACGATCCGCAGCTGCGCGCCCACATCGAGGCCATCGAGCGCAAGCTCGCGGTCGAGTGACGCGCGCACGCGCTGGATGACGCGGTGAGACCGCGGGTCCGAGCGTGAAGCTCGTCGTTCGCTTGGCTGTGGGAGCGAGCTCGACGACTCTTCAGCCGTCCTCGCGGAACCGGAACCACTGGGTCGGGTATGCGCGCACGAAGCGCTCGAGCGCGCTGGCGAGCGCCTGGGCGGCGGCGTCGAGCTCGGCCTCGGTGGGGCGGCGCGGCAGGCGCTCGGCGGGCTCCACCACGAGCTCGTAGTCGAGAAAGCCGAGGCGCCGGGAGAACACCGGCAGGATGGGCGCGCCGGTGAGCGCCGCCAGCGACAGCGCCCCCTCGGGCACGCGCCACGATGCCCCGAGGAAGTTCACGCGCCGCGCGCGCATCCCGGGCGCGAGCCTGTCGAGCTGCAGCGCGACGACGCCACCGCGACGCAGGTGGCGGAGCAGCTCGAGCGAGGCGAGCGGGTCCCCGCCGGCGTGGACGACGCGCACCCCGGCCTGCGCGCGGGCCGCGTCGTGCAACGCCCGCGCCCGCGCGTTCGGCTCGGGTTGCATGACGAGCAGCACGTCGAGCTGCTTCGTGCGGGCGAGCAACCGGCCGGCGAGGTCCCACCCCGCCGTGTGCGCCGTGACCATGACGAGCCCGCGACCGGCCTCGGCGGCGCGCAGGTAGTGCTCCTCGCCGCGGGTGCGGCGCCGCACGACGGCCCCCGCGCGCACGCCCGCCGCGAAGGAGTCGGTGAGCGAGCTCGCGAAGGTCGCGAACACCTCGGCGACGTCGCGCGCCTCGCGCAGCATGGAGCGCCGGCCGTGGATGCGGCGCAGACCGCGCAGCACCGTGGCGCGCACCTCGGGCAGCGCCGCAGCAAAGGCCCAGCCGAAGAAGGGCGGGCTGTAGCGGACCCAGGCCTCGGGCCCATGGCGCACGCCGGCGTAGAGCGCCTGGCGCCAGAACGTCGCCTCGGGCGCGAGGCGCCCCGGCTGCACGGGCGGCTGGGCGGGGGGCGTGGTCGACAAGCGCCTCGCTTCTACCCCAGCCTGCGGCACGCGGCATCCCGCGGCCGCGGAGACGACCGCCGGCGCAGACGGCGAGCCGCGCGGGGAGGCTTCGCAGATGACGCGCGCGGCGCGGCATGGCACGGAGGCGCCCATGTCGAGCGAGCCCCCCATCGACGCCCCGAGCGGACGGCAGGTCTGGGTCGAGGACGACCGCACCAGCATGCACCCGGCCGCGCTGCGGCGCGCCTTCCACGATCACCTGCGCTTCTCGCGCGGGCGCCGCATCGACGAGGCGACGGCGTTCGACTGCTACACGGCGCTCGCCCTGTCGGTGCGCGACCGCCTCGTCGAGCGCTGGAACGCGACCGAGCGCGCTTACGCCGAGAGCCGCTGCAAGCGCGTCTACTACCTGTCGGCGGAGTTCCTGCTCGGGCGGCTCCTGCTCGCCAACCTCCAGGCCCTCGGCATCGAGCACGCCTACCGCAGCGTGCTCGCGGACCTCGGCATCGACCTCGACGAGATCATCGACCACGAGCCCGAGCCCGGGCTCGGCAACGGCGGCCTCGGGCGCCTCGCGGCGTGCTTCCTCGAGTCGCTGGCCACCCTCGGCCTGCCTGGCTTCGGCTACGGCATCCGCTACGAGTTCGGCATCTTCGAACAGGTGATCCGCAACGGTCAGCAGGTCGAGCGCGCCGACGAGTGGCTGCGCTTCGGTTGCCCCTGGGAGCTCGCCCGGCCCGAGTACGACGTCGAGGTGCAGTTCGGCGGGCAGAGCCTCTACCTGCCCGACCAGAACGGCGGCTACCACGTGGTGTGGCGCGGCGCCGACCGCGTCTTCGCGGTGCCGCACGACATCCCCATCGCGGGCTACCGCACGAGCCACGTCAACGCCCTGCGCCTGTGGCGCGCGCGGGCGGGTCGCGAGTTCGACTTCGATCTGTTCAACGCCGGCGACTACGTGCGCGCGGTCGAGGAGAAGAACGCGAGCGAGGTCATCTCGAAGGTCCTCTACCCGAACGACAACTTCGAGGCGGGTCGGGAGCTGCGCCTGCGCCAGGAGTACTTCTTCGCCTCCTGCAGCATCCAGGACATCGTCCGCAGCCACCTCGCGACCTACGGCACGCTCGCGAACCTGAGCGACAAGGTCGCCATCCAGCTCAACGACACCCACCCGGCCGTCGCCATCCCCGAGCTCATGCGCCTACTCGTCGATCAGCACGGCATGACGTGGGAGGTGGCCTGGAAGCACTGCGTGGACACCTTCGGCTACACGAACCACACGCTCATGCCCGAGGCGCTCGAGAAGTGGCCGGTGGAGCTGATGGCGCGCCTGTTGCCGCGCCACCTGGAGATCATCCGCGAGGTGAACCGGCGCTTCCTGCGCGAGGTGATCACCGCGTACCCGCACGATCGCGAGCGCGCCGCCCGGGTGGCCGTGCTCGACGAGGCGTCCCCACCGCAGATCCACATGGCGCACCTCGCGGTCGTCGGCTCGCACGCGGTCAACGGCGTGGCGCAGCTCCACACCGACCTGCTCAAGAGCCGGCTGATGAAGGACTTCCACGAGCTCTACCCGACGCGCTTCTGCAACAAGACCAACGGCGTCACGCCGCGGCGCTGGCTCCTGGCGTGCAACCCCGAGCTCACGTCGCTCGTGCGCTCGCGCATCGGCGACGGCTTCGTCACGAACCTCGAGCGGCTGCGCGAGCTCGAGCCGCACGCCGACGACCCGGTGTTCCGCGCCTCGCTGCGCGAGGTCAAGCGCCACCACAAGGAGCGACTGGGCGAGCTCGTGCGGCGCGAGCTCGGCGTCGAGGCGACCTCGGACCACCTCTTCGACGTGCAGATCAAGCGCCTGCACGAGTACAAGCGCCAGCTGCTCAACCTGTTCCACATCGTGCACCTCTACCTGCGCGCCAAGCGCGGCGAGGCAGTCGTACCGCGCCTGTTCCTGTTCGGCGCCAAGGCCGCGCCCGGCTACCGCCTCGCGAAGATCATCATCCGGCTCATCCACGCCGTCGCGGACGTGATCAACAAGGACCCGCGCGTGCCCGAGGTGCGCCTCGCGTTCTTGCCGAACTACCGCGTGACCCTCGCCGAGCGCATCATCCCGGCCGCGGACGTGTCGGAGCAGATCTCGACGGCCGGCAAGGAGGCGAGCGGCACCGGCAACATGAAGCTGTCCATGAACGGCGCGCTCACCGTCGGGACCCTCGACGGGGCGAACATCGAGATCCGCGCGGCCGTGGGCGACGAGAACTTCTTCCACTTCGGCATGAGCGTGGACGAGGTGGTCGAGCGGCGCCGCAGCCAGCCCGCCGGCCGGAGCGCCTACCTCGCGTCCGAGAACGTGCGTGCCGTCGTGGACCTCATCTCCGACGGCTTCTTCTCGCCCGACGAGCCGGCGCTGTTCCGCCCGTTCATCCAGAGCCTGCTCGAGAACGACGAGTACATGGTGCTCGCCGACTTCGAGTCCTACGCCGCGTGCCAGGCGCGCGTGGCCGAGGCCTACCGCGATCCGGAGCGCTGGTCGCGCATGAGCGCGCTCAACATCGCGCGCATCGGGGGCTTCTCGAGCGACCGCACGATCCAAGACTATGCCCGCGAGATCTGGGGCGTGTCGCCGGTGCGGGTCGAGCTGCCGGCCTACCGCTCCACCCCCGGCTGAGCCAGGCCCGGACGGCGCCTCGCGGCGCGCGTGCTATCCTCGGGCCGTGGCGGACACTCCCAAGCGGCAGGGCGAGGGCGACGTTGCAGTCAAGCGTCGCTCCGAGACCGAGAAGCCGAAGCGCTTCAAGGTCCTCGTCCACAACGACAACTACACCACGATGGAGTTCGTGGTGCTCGTGCTCATGAAGTTCTTCCAGAAGAGCGAGACCGAGGCCACGCACATCATGCTCACGGTGCACCACAAGGGCCAAGGCGTGGCCGGGGTCTACAGCAAGGACGTGGCCGAGACAAAAGTGCAGCAAGTCGTTGCATTTGCCCAGACGCATGGCCATCCCTTGATGCTGAGCACCGAGCCCGACGCCGCCTGACGCGCCGCGGCCCAGGCGCACCGCCCCTCACCCGTCACGCACCGCGACCGCCCGAATGAGCAACATGCGCATCAGCCCCGAGGTCGAGATAGCCGTCACGCTGGCCACGCGCGAGGCCATCCGACGGCGGCACGAGTACGTCACGGTGGAGCACCTGCTCTACGCCCTGTTGTTCGACGACGCGGTGGCGCGCATCGTGAAGCACGCGGGCGGCAACGTCCCCGAGCTGAAGAAGGAGCTCGAGAAGGCCTTCGACGAGGAGACCAACGTGCTCGGGGAGGACAGCGACCAGACGCCGAGCCTGTCGCTCGGCTTCCAGCGCGTGCTGTCGCGGGCGCTCGCCCACGTGCAGAGCTCGGGCGAGAAGGAGGTCACCGGCGCCAACGTGCTCGTGGCCGTCTACGCCGAGCGCGAGGGGCAGGCGCGCGCCCTGCTCGTCAACGGCGGCGTGAGCCGGCTCGACGTCCTCAACTACATCAGCCACGGGATCTCCAAGTCCGAGACGCCGGGCACGCTCACGCCGCGCGAGGCCGAGCCCGACGGCGGCCCGGGCGGAGACGGCGAGGATCGCACGGTCGACGACCCGCTCGCGGCCTTCACCGTGAACCTGAACGAGCAGGCCAAGGCCGGCGAGATCGACCCGCTCATCGGGCGCGAGACCGAAGTCGAGCGCGTCGTGCAGGTGCTGTGCCGTCGGCGCAAGAACAACCCGATGCTGGTCGGCGACGCCGGTGTCGGCAAGACCGCCATCGCCGAGGGGCTGGCCAAGCTCATCGTCGAGAAGAAGGTGCCGACGCTGGTACAGGACGCCGTCGTGTACTCGCTCGACATGGGCACGCTGCTCGCCGGCACGCGCTTCCGCGGTGACTTCGAGAACCGGCTGAAGGCGGTGGTCAAGGCGCTCGAGCAGCGGCCGGGCTCGATCTTGTTCATCGACGAGCTGCACAACATCATGGGCGCCGGCAGTGCCAGCGGCAGCACCATGGACGCCTCGAACCTGCTCAAGCCGGCGCTCATGACCGGCAAGCTGCGCGTGATGGGCTCGACGACCTACCAGGAGTACCGCACGCACGTGGAGCGTGATCGCGCGCTCGTGCGCCGCTTCCAGAAGGTCGAGGTGAACGAGCCCTCCGAGGCCGACAGCATCGCGATCTTGAAGGGCCTCGTGGCGCGCTACGAGAGCTTCCACAAGGTGCGCTACGCGCCCGCCGCGCTCGATGCGGCGGTCAAGCTCTCGGCCCGCCACCTGCAGGACCGGAAGTTGCCGGACAAGGCCATCGACCTCGTCGACGAGGCGGGCGCGCGCGCCAAGCTCGAGCACGGTGAGGGGCACCTGGTCGGCGTCGCGGACATCGAGGCCGTGGTGGCCAAGATGGCGCAGATTCCGCCGAAGCAGGTGTCGAGCAACGACAAGGAGCGCCTCCGCAACCTCGACGCCGAGCTCCGCGGCGTGATCTTCGCGCAGGACGAGGCGGTGGAGCAGCTGGCGAGCGCCATCAAGCTGGCGCGCGCCGGCCTGCGCGCGCCCGAGAAGCCGATCGGCAACTTCCTCTTCACCGGCCCGACGGGCGTCGGCAAGACCGAGCTGGCCAAGCAGCTGGCGCGCATCCTCGGCATCGGCTTTCTGCGCTACGACATGAGCGAGTACCAGGAGCGGCACAGCGTGAGCCGCCTCATCGGCGCGCCCCCCGGCTACGTCGGCTTCGACCGCGGCGGACTGCTCACCGACGCCGTGAACAAGACGCCGCACGCCGTGCTCTTGCTCGACGAGGTCGAGAAGGCGCACCCTGACGTGTTCAGCGTGCTCTTGCAGGTGATGGACCACGGCACCCTCACCGACAACAACGGCCGCCCCACCGACTTCCGCCACGTGGTGCTCATCATGACGAGCAACGTGGGCGCGCAGGAGCTGAGCCACAGCCGCCTGGGCTTCGGCAAGCGTGACGAGCAGAGCCCCGAGGGCGATCGGGCCTACCGCAACATGTTCAGTCCGGAGTTTCGCAACCGTCTCGACGCACGCATCCACTTCAAGCCCCTCGACCCGCAGGTGATGGGGCAGATCGTGGACAAGTACGTGCGCGAGCTCGGTGCGCAGCTCGCCGACCGCAAGATCGAGGTGGCGGTGGACGAGCGCGCGCGGCGCGTGCTCGGGGCCATCGGCTACGACAAGCTGAACGGCGCGCGTCCCCTGGCGCGCGTCATGGACCAGCTGCTCAAGCGCAAGCTGTCGCACGAGATCCTGTTCGGCGCGCTCGAGCACGGTGGCAAGGTGGCGGTCGGCCTGCGCGCCGACGTGGACGAGGCGGCGTTCCTCGCCGACGTCGACGCGGTGCGCGCGGACCCGAAGCGCCTCGAGGAGGCGGGCTCGCTGTTCGACTTCCGTTTCGAGCCCGCACCGCCGCCCGAGCCCGAGCCCGAGACCGCGCTCGCGGTCGCCGCGCCCGTCTGAAGCGCGGCGCCACGCGCGCGCCCGGTTGACAAGCAGGGTGCACGTTCCCACCTTGCGGCCCATGGCTCTCGAAGCGGCGGAGCGCGACGGGCGAGGCAGCGCGCTGCCGACCGGCGACGAGCGGGCGACGACGCACGCGCGGTTCCATGGCAGCCTCGCGGGCCGACGGTCAGCGAGCCGCGTCATGAACGACCAGGGTGACAGCGCCGGCGGCGGGCACGACGACGACGACGACACCGCGCGCGACCCGGGATCGAGCGGCGGCAACGGCGCGAGTCGCGACGTCGGCGGCGAGCGTGCGCCCGCGCCGCCGGGGGCGCGCATCGTGCACGTGTCGGTGGGCGCGCTCGGTCCCGTCAGCGAGCGCCCCGAGCATCGGGGAGCCAACGGCAACGGCCACGGCGGCGCGCGCCCGCTGTTCGCGCAACCGACGAGCCTCCACGACGACGAGCTCTCCGAGGAGCAGGCCGCCGAGCGGGGCCTCATCGGCCCCGTGCCCTCGCGCAGCAAGGCCCGCGAGTGGGCCCTCGTCCTCCAGTCGATGGGGCTGTCGTACGCGATGTTCCACTCGAGCGCCGTGCTGTCGCAGAGCGGCGGCGGCTGGCTCCTCCGCGTCGCGCCCCACGACCGCGCGCGCGCACTCGTCGCCATCGAGGCCTACGAGACCGAGAACGAGGGCTGGCACGAGGTCGAGCGCGACGTGCCTCGCCACTCGGCGAGCCTGCTCGTACCCTTCGCCTTCGCGGCGCTGGCGGTGTTCTTCGCGGTGACCGGACCGTCGGCGCAGGGCTCCTTCTGGTTCGCGCGCGGCACCGCCGACGCGTCGCAGCTCGCGAGCGCGCCGTGGCGCATGGTGACGGCCCTGACGCTGCACGGCGATCTGCCCCACGTGCTCGGCAACGTGGTGTCGGGCAGCATCTTCGGCGCGATCCTGAGCCGCCGGCTCGGCCCGGGCGCCGCGCTGCTCGGCATGGTCGTGGCGGCCTCGCTCGGCAACGCGCTCAACGCCGTGCACCACCTGGGCGGGCATCTGTCGATCGGGGCCTCGACCGCGGTGTTCGCGGCGGTCGGGATGCTCGCCGGAACGCAGGTGTTGCTCGGGCGCGACAAGCGCCCCCTCCGCGAGCGCGGCATGCGCGCCGTGCTCGCCCCCGTCGTGGGCGGGCTCGCGCTGCTCGGCTCGCTCGGCGCCAGCCCCGAGACGGATCTCTGGGCGCACTTCTACGGCCTGCTCGCGGGGCTCGTCCTCGGGCTCGCGGCCGGGCTCGTCGAACGGCGCCGCCACGCGCTCGAGAGCTCGCGCACCGG
>JADLAB010000351.1 GCA_020848455.1 Polyangiaceae bacterium | reverse complement strand
TGCTCTTCGTGGGCGGCGGCGCCGAGGGGTGGCACCCGGTCGACGAGGACGAGCGCCTCGCCGCGATCGGCGCCCCGCTGCGGCGGGTCGAGCTCGCCGGTGCGGGCCACATGATGCACTGGACCGCACCCGAGGCCCTCGCCGCCGTGCTCGCCGACTTCGCCGCGGAGGGGCCCACCGGCTGACGGCGCCGAAAACCGTTGCGCGAGCCGGCGCTCTTCGATATTGAAGGCGCCCCTACAATCGCCACCTTAGCTCAGTGGTAGAGCAGCGGTTTCGTAAACCGCAGGTCTCGAGTTCAAGTCTCGAAGGTGGCTCAGGATTTTCAAAGAACCTGGCCGGGCTTTGGCCAGGTTAACGCCTTCCAGGGACGGCAGGGCCGCCGGAGGCACGTCCCGAATCGTCGACGCCACGTAGCCCATGTGGACCCGCGCATCGCTGTGCCCGGTCAAGATCTGGGCCTTCTGTAGCGACACGTCGGCGGTCGCCAGCGCGGTCGCGAACGCTCGCCGGAACGAGTGAAACTCCACCGGCCGAGTGTGCTTGGTCTCATGGTGGAGCTCGTGCCGGTCGACGCCCGCGAGGAGCAGGGCCCGACGCAGCCGCTTGGCGTAGCTCGTGCCACGCTGGACCCGTGGCGCCCCGGCGCGCTTGCCCCGGCGCACCGGGAACACGGGCGCCTCGGGGGCGGGGCTCCCCTGCGCCGCCCACCACGCCGCGAGGATGGGCCGGACCGTCACCGG
This sequence comes from Polyangiaceae bacterium, assembly GCA_020848455.1. Classification (GTDB taxonomy): domain Bacteria; phylum Myxococcota_A; class Polyangia; order Polyangiales; family Polyangiaceae; genus JACRDA01. The sequence continues at coordinate 113,377 of JADLAB010000351.1, read as the reverse complement.
GACTTCTAGCACTTGGGGTCGCCCAGCCTTCCGCCGTGGCACGCGGCAGGTACCGAAGGCCGGCGCGTCGAGGTCGGCCCAGGTCAACGCGGTCACGTCGCCCGAGCGCATGCCGCCGAGCGTGCGCGCCACGACGGACATGACCTTGACTTCCAGGTCCACGCCCGGGTGCATGAGCATGGCGTGCAACTCCGCGTTCGTGAGGATCGCGCGCTCGCGTCGAGGCTCGCGCCGCGCGCCCAGATCCGCGAGCCGCACCCGCGCAACCGGGTTCTCGGGGATCAACTCGTCGCGCCAGGCCCGGCCGAAGATGCGGTTCGCGACGCCGCGCAGGTTCGCCAGGCTCAAGCGCTTCAACGGCTCGTGCGGCTTGCCGTCCACGAGGGCGCGCCCGGCGGCGCAGTCCTCGAGTAGGCCTCGGATGTCGCTCGGCTTGACCGCGCCGAGCAGCATCGGACCGATGGCCGGGGCCCAGTACCGCGCCCACCAGCGGCGTTCGTCCACGGCAGACCGCACGCCACGGGCCTCCCGCTCGCCCAGCCACGCGGCCGCGTAGCCGTCTGCCGTCTCGGGAGCGGCAGCGTTCGCCGCGGGGCCCGGCTGCCCCGCTTCCCCCGCCGCAACAAGGCGCGCGAGCTTGCGCTTGGCCACGGCGCGGTTCGTGGTCCCGAGGTCGACGCGCTGCCGAATGCGCTCACCATCGACCACGACCCACAACCGGGCGCCCCAACCCTTCGCCGTCGGGAACAAGCCGCCGGTCGGCTTCGGTCCGCGCTTGCTCTTCTCGGTCGGTGTCTCTACGTTCTTGGTGCTCATGAGGCTTGGCTCCTCGTGGCCATGGGCTCGGCGCTGCCAGGCGCGCGAGCTCTTTTCACGTCTACGCCTGCCGGCTCCGCTTGTCGCGCTTGCGCTTCGGCGGCGTCCAGCCCTCGGGCAGGCCGCACGCCGCGAGCCAGGCCACGACACGCTCGGCGCTACAGTGGCCTCGGTCTCCAGCCCAAGCTCGCCGGCCCGGTCGGTCCACCACGCGGCGAGCGCGGCGTGGCGGGCTTGCAGCGCGACCAGCATGCGGACGGTGGGCCCGGTGTCGGGCAGCTCTTGCAGGACCGCGAGGTAGAGGCGCGTCGCCGACGCTGCGACGGCCGCCGCTTGCGCCGTGGTCGCTCCCCCGCCTAGGAGCCGGCGCGCCACGCCTACGCCCCGCGAACGGCCCGCAATCGCGTTCCCGCTGGCAAAGCGTCCGTCAGACGTCCGCCCCTCGGTCGGCGACGCGTCGGATTTCACGATCCGCAGGTCGCTCGCGCGGGGCAGTGTGGGCCGAGCACGGCCATGGCTCTGTTCGATCGTCATGGCGTCGTTTTCCTCAATGGTTTCGCGGCCGTGCCGCGTCTGGCCAGGTTTCTCTGGCCAGGTTGTTCGTGTTAGGTGAATAGTTTCGCATGCTTAGACCGCATGGCATGCGGCTACGGTAGCCGCATGCCTCGGGCCGGCAGGCGCCCACGGTGGGGTGGACTTTCGCGCCGCTGGGGCGAGGGGCGATTCCGGGCGTCGAGGTGGGGGTGCGAGCGCCGGGCCGTCCTAGTGACGGAAGTGACGCCAGTGACAGATGCACTCCATTGCGGGGATTGGAGCGTCAGAGGGCCACAATGGAAGGTATCTGTCACTCGCGTCACTGGCGTCATGGCGGCCGACGACTTTTCGCGCACTTGGATCATTGCTCCCCCGCATGGCGCAGCCGCACCGGGTAGAACGTGCCCGCGTTGCGGTGCACGCCGAACGTGCCCCGGGCCTCGAGTCGCTGTGCAAACGTGCGGCTCGACACCGCCCGCAGGCCGTTGGCCCTCGCCCACTCCGCATACGAGGTGTAGAGGTCCGAGGCCCTGGTGTCCTCGCTGGCGTCCTTGGCCGGCCGGGTGCGCTCGTCGGCGAAGAGCGCCACGGAGTCGCAGGTCTTGCGCCACTCCGCGATGGCGGTCTCGGAGCCCGGCGGGATGGTGTAACGCCCCTGCCGCACGAGCCGAGCGGCCCCGTCGAGCGCCCACGCCGCGATGCCCGGTCGACATGCGGTGACCACCTCGCGCGCGAGCTCGGGCCGGCAACCTGGCGTGTTGTCGAACCTGCGATCGAACCGCACGATGACGAACCGCCGGAAGAACCCTTCGGTGAGATCCGCCGTGCCCGGCAGCGCGTTGGCCGAGAAGACGTGCCCGCAGCGCAAGCGCGCCTCGAACGCGTCGCGGTGTTTCAGCTCGACGTGCACCGGCTCGCCCGACACGATCGCCTTGAAGGCGCCCGTCTTGATGAGCTCCGCCTCGGGTAGCTCGTCCACGACGTTGGCGAGCGCACCGATCATGCGCGCCGCCTGGAACCGCTCGCCCCACAGTTGCGGTGCGAGGGACACCGTGGTGCCGTCGGGCAGCGCGCCGCGATAGAGGATCTGCTCGGCCGTGGACTTGCCGTTGCCGCCCGGGCCGAGCCACAACGCGCTGCGCTGGTAGGTCGGCGCGATACCCGCGAGGCACGCGCCGACATGCTCTTGCATGAACGCGATACGGGCCTCGCGTTCTGCTGATTCGCAATCGGCGAAAAGCTCGGCAAGGAACGATAGCAGCGGCTCACGATCGGCTCCCGTGGCGTACGCGAATTCGTGACCCGCACGGGCGCGGTGCGCGTGGTCGTGCTGCCGCAATACGACGTCACCATTCACGATGGCGGCGAAGCCATTCGCGAACGCGACGCCGGGCGCTGCGTCGGCGAAGAACTTGGCTTCTGCCACCTCGGCGCTGGCGAGCGCGATCGCGCCCTCGACGGCCGAGCTCGACACCTTCAAGATCCCTTCGGATCCCTTGGGCGCGCCGGCGAAGCCCTTCACCGTGCGGCGTTGCTCGTCGCGGTCGACCAGTCGCCAAAGGCCCGCGCTCGCGAAGTAGCGCCACAGTTGCCCTTCGGCCGCCACGAGGTGCCCGCGCTCGTCGGCCAGCACGTCAAGCAGGCGATCGGCTAGCTCCGCATGGTCGCCACGGGCGAAGCCTGCCGCGGGTTCACGGCCGCCGCGCCTTGCGTGAAGGATGGTCACAGCCGCGCTCATGTTGCCCCGCCGATGCGCTTGGCCCGGCGCAGCTTGAAGGGCAGGCCCGCCGGGCTCCGCACGCCTAGGGCCTCGCAGTGGTCGAGCCGCGAGCAGGTGAAGTCGAGCGAGCGGCAGTGCCGCGGCGCCCCGTGGACGCTGGCGAGCTTTCGCGCAGGCTCGCCCGGGCGGTAGCGCCCACGGTCGCCTTGGCTCACCGCATCGAAGAACGCGGCCCCACCGGGGAAGGGCCGGAGGATGGTCGCGAGCGCGAACCAGTCCTTGTAGGTGAGGCCGGCCGGGCAGCGTGCGGCCTCTTCCACGAACGCGCACTCACGCGCGAGGATGTCGAGCTTGTCGGCGAACACGGGCAGCGGACGGCGCGAGCGGTCCACCACGGGGGGCCCCACTGGCGCTTCGGCCGGCGCGTCGAGCACACCGAGCGCAGCGGCCGCGCGTCGCACATGGTCCGCCGTCGAGCGTGGCCAGTCGCGTAGCACTTCGGCCTGCGCATCGGCGTCCGTGAGCTCGTGTCCCGGGTAGGCGTCCGACCCGCAGTAGGGGCGGTGCGTCGAGCCGTGCACGATGCGCGAGCCGTCGCCGCTCACGTAGCGGGCGCGACCGAGCAGGCCACACCACGGAAGCGCCAGCACGAGCCCATCGCCCGATGGGCCGCTCGGATAGGGCACGTCGAGCTCGTCGCGCCCGACGCTGCGCCCGATGGCGCGGGCGAGCCGAGCCGCGACGCCGGTATCGACGGGCTCTGCTAGCAGGGCGTAGGGATGACGCCCCGCGCCGCTCTTGCTCGTGCAGATGAGCGCCGGCATGAGGTCGAGCCGATCGATCGCGCGGCACAGCGCGTCGGTTGCCGCCCGCGAATCTGCGTCGGCCCCCTGGCTCGCGTGCTCGGCGCCGTCGACGTCCCATGCCATGAGCCGCGTTGTGGGCTCCCCGCCATGGAGCGCGCCCAGCACGAGCTCGCCCCGCAGGTGAGCGGACAGGAGCTCGGCGGGGTCGCCAGGCTCGCGGCGCCATCGGCCGGTGAACACTGCCCGGCGGTCCCGTCGCCCGAGCAGCGGCACGAGCAGCTCGTGCACGTCGATGCGCGCGCTCACGTCGCACCTCGCGCCCGCAACCACGCGAGCACCGCATCGCGCTCGAACCGCGGCGCGTCGCCGACCATGACGACCGGCAGTCCCTCCGCGCGCAGCTTGCGCAACGTGGGGGGCGAGCATCCGAGCAGCAGACACGCGCCCTCGGTGTCGAGGAGGGGCTCCGGCCCGCGCGCCGTGAGCTGCTCGAGCACGGGGGCGACCGCCTCGTCTAAGAGCGCGCGGAGCTGCGCGGGCGTGAGCACCACGACGGCAACGGGCGCGGTCACGCGGCCCTCGGCTTCGCTTGGCGCTCGATCCCTAGTTGACGGGCGGCGGACTCGATGCGCTCACGCACGCTCGCGGTGCGGATGTGCTCGCCGGCGAGCCAGCGTGCGACGGTGCGGGGGTCGACGTCCGCTCGCACCGCGACGCGGCGAATGGTCCGACCGTCGTAACCGGTGTGTGTGGTGCGCATGGACCCCATTTAGGGGCCACGGTGCCCGCTTGCGCAAACATTAACAGCGGACAGTCCGTAGTATGTCCCTTCCGGGCGAAAGGGAAAACGCACTTGACGGGAGGCGCCTAGGTGTGCTTGCGCCCGCGGTAGCGGTCGAGCGCGACGGCGTTCCATGCCTCGCCGCGCTTCCAGCCGCACGCCACGAGCGCCGCGACCGCCAAGCGCTCGGCGTTGAGGGCTCGGCCCCGCTCGGCGGCGTCGACGGCATCGGCAAGCGCGGACTTCTCGGCCGCGCTTGGCTTCCGCCGTTGCAGTCCGGCGCGCTCGACGCCGCAAAGCAGGTCCGTCGCCGCGATCGTCATGCTGTGCGCGCGCTCCCGCAAACGCGCGACGAGCGCGATCGTCTCGGTTGCTCGCGCGAGAAGCTCACGCACCGCGGCGGCGCGCGTCGAGCCCCGGCCGGCGCCGCGGGGCGGAAGCCCCACGCCGAGCGGCTTGCCGTCGAAGCCACCACGGATCCGCCCCTCGCGCCGAGCGCGGCAAGACTCGCAAGCTTCGTCCGTGCAGAGGGAGGCATCCGTGCGCGACATGTCGGCGAGCTCCGCGGCGCGGGCAATGTCCGCGTCGGCGCGCGTCTCGAGTGCCCGCGCGTGCGCTTGCGCAGCCGCGGCGTAGAGCGGGTGAGCTTTTAGGAAGGCGTCGCGCGCGGCGCGGCATGCGCGCAGCCGCGCGGCGGCCGGTGCCTTGCGCTTCGCGTGCTCGGTCGCTACTTTCTTCGGTGCCACGACTTGTCCTCGTGTGCCGCGCCCCGACGACGTTTGCCGCGTCGCGGGGCGCTTCTCATTCTACCACTGCTCGTGCGCAGGCCCCGACGTCGCCCATGTGCGCGGCGCCGAGGGCCCGGCGCGCGAGCTACATGTTCTTGCGCGCCGTCGAGGCGTCTTCCTCCACCATGAGCACCAGCTGGCGGATCGTGCGCAGGTGCTCGATCAATCGATCGCGAGCGGAGCCCCGGTCAAATGCCGACTCTACGTCCACCATCTCGAGGGCGTCTCTTTCCACGTAGTCGAGCGAGCGCCGCATCGCGGCGCACGCGCTGTGGATCTGGCCTTCGTACATGACGCCGCGCCGCGCCCGTTCGCTCGTGTCCTTCGTGTCCTTGGTCTCGTTCGTGGTCATGTGGGTTGCTCCTGTTCGTGCGGCACAGTGCCGCCGTCGAGGTCGCACCCGAAGGTCCGGCCCCGAAGGCGACCAGCGCCTACGTCGAGGAGCACGCCCGTGGACGCAGGGGCGCGGCCGGGCTCGGCTCCGCGAGCAGCAGCCGGCGCGCGAGGATCAAGGCGCGGTCACGGTCTCCACGCTCGACGGCCGCCGCGAGTGCCCGGGCGAAACCTGGCCAGGTTTCCTGGCCAAACCTCGCGCCACCTCGCGCCAACTGTGCGAAAGCTCGTCCGGGGGCTTCCCCGTGGCTCTCTTTTCTTTCGCCAGGTTGCGCTTTTCCCTTGCTTTCGTAAACCGCAGGTCTTGAGTTCAAATCTCAAAGGTGGCTCCACTCGGCAGCACGCGTGCCACCCGCGCCGTGCCCCACGCCGAATCCTGAGACCTCGCGCACCGTCTGGCGCTATCGTCGGGCCCTGGGAGGCTTTTCATGCGCGCGAGTAGACTCGGCTTCTGGACGGGTGCGGCACTTGGACTCTTCACCCTCTTCGCGGCCTGCAGCAGCAGCACCGACGTCGAGACGGGCACCGGCGGCAGCGGCAACGCCGCGGCGGGCGGCCACACGCAGAGCGGCGGCGGCGGTGGCACCGGCGCCACGGGGGCGGGCGGTGGCGGCAGCTGCACCGACGGCGCCGAGCAGTGCGTCGGCGGCGTCCACGAGGTGTGCGCGAACGGCTCGTTCGAGACCGACCCGTGCCCCGGCGGTCAGGGCTGCGACGACGCGAGCGGAACGTGCGTCGCCTGTATGTGCACCCCGGGTCTCACGGGCAACTGCGCGAGCGCGACCGCGCTCGAGGTCTGCCTGCCGAGCTGTCTCGCGCTGTCCGAGCAGGCGTGCAACCCGAGCGAGACCTGCGCCGGGGGGACCTGCCTCGCCGTCGTGTGCACGCCGGGTACCGCGCACTGCCCGGACCCCGACACGAGCGAGATCTGCAACGCCTCCGGCACGGGCTACGAGCCCGGCGCGACCTGCGGGCCGAAGGAGACCTGCACCGAGACCGTCGGGTGCGAGACCCTGTGCGCCGCCTACGCGCGGGCGCCGAGCAGCGTGGGCTGCTCCTTCTTCGCGCTCAACATGGACAACTTCGACGAGGGGCACACCGACGCCGTCGTCGTGGGCAACACGAGCTCCACGCTCACGGCCGTCGTGAGCCTGTGGGGGGCGCCGGGCGGCGTCGAGAGCCTCATCCAGGCCGACGTGCAGATCCCGCCCCTCGGCCAGCACACGTTCACGCTGCCGAACACCCCGGCCGACTACATCGAGAGCGTGTCGCAGCTGCGCCCGGGCGGCAGCTTCCGCGTCGAGAGCGATCTGCCGGTCATCGCCTACCAGCACTCGCCGCTCACGCCGTACTACACGAACGACGCCTCCTGCCTCCTGCCCGAGGCCACCCTCGGGCGGCACTACTTCGTGCCGAGCTACTACGACGCCCTCAACGGCTACCCGAGCTACTTCAACGTCATCGCCACCGAGAACAACACCCAGGTGACGATCACCGTCCCGCACCCGACCGCGGGTGGGTCCGGTGTGTCGGCGCTCGCGGCCGGCGGCTCGACCACCGTCACGATGAACCGCTACGACACGCTCCAGGTCGTGAACGGCGCGGGCCTCACGACGGCGGAGCGCGACGTGATGGGCGCCGAGATCGACGCCACGGCGCCGGTCGCGGTGTTCGGCGCGATCGAGTGCGCGCAGGTACCGGCCGGCTACACCTACTGCGACCACATGGAGGAGCAGGCCGTGCCGGTCCGCAACTGGGGCACGACCTACGTGGGGGCCCACGTGCCGCGCCGCAGCGCGAGCGAGCGCTACTACTGGCGCGTGATGTCGCAGGCCCCGGGCACCGTCGTCGACACGACGCCGCCGCAGCCGGGCTTTCCGGTGACGCTCGACGCGGGCCAGTTCTACGAGTTCTACACGCAGGAGAGCTTCATCTTCACCGGCTCGAGCCCCTTTGCCGCCTACCAGTACATCACCGGGCAAGACGCCTTCGGCGCCGGCACCGGCGATCCCGCCATGATCACGGCCGTTCCGGTGGAGCAGTTCCTGAACCGCTACGTCCTGCTCACGCCCTCGGGCTACGCCGTCGACTACGTGCAGATCATCCGCACGACGGGCGACGACGTGCTCGTGGACGGCGTCGCGGTGCCTGCGAACGCCTACTACACGGTCGGGGCCTACACGGTCGCGGACTACGCCGTGGCCGCAGGGCCCCACGTCATCACGAGCGTCTCGCCCTTCGGCATCGTCGGGGCGGGCTACACGGGCGCCACCTCCTACGGCTACCCCGGCGGTATGGCGCTCAACAACATCGCCCCCGAGTGACGCGGGCCTCCGCTCCATCTCACGGCGCCGAGCCACGGCCCTGGGCTCGGGCCGTGACTCGAGCACCGCTGCGATGGCTCGCCGCGCTCGCCGCGTTCGCCGGCGCCGTCGCCCTGCCCCGCGACGACGCCTACGCCTGAGGGCTCGCTCCGCCCGGCGGTCCGCCGGGAGCAGCCATCACCTGCACCGGCGACGCGCTGCCGGGCGCCACCGCGAGCCCGTGGCACCTCTCGCTCGGCTTCGGCGCCAGCGAGACCGACCTCGCCTTCGGCGATCTCGAGCTCGGGCTGCGGCGCCGAGCCCTCGGCATCACGCTCGAGCGCGAGCTCGACGACGGCTGGTCGCTCGGCGCGTCGGCGGGGCTCGCGCCCGGCGGCTGGCTCGAGCTCGGGGCCGAGCGCCACGAGCTCGGGCTCGGCGGCTACGGGTCGCTCGCGGCGAGCTACCGCATCCTCGACGGCCGCGGCGAGGAGCCGTTCCTCGTGCTGTCGCTCGCGCTCGGCGCGAGCGCCGCGCCGAGCGAGGGCGCGGCCGAGCGCGCGACGCTCGTCGGCACGGACGCGCGCGCCGCGTTCACGCTCGGCAAGATGTTCTGGCGCTCCTTCGCCCCCTACGCCGTGGTGCGCCTGTTCGGCGGGCCCGTCCTCTGGCGGCGCGGCGGCGAGGCGCTCGTCGGCACCGACCGACACCACTACCAGCTCGGGGCGGGTCTGCTCGTGACGGGCGAAACCGTCGGCGCCTCGCTCGAGGTCGTGCCGCTCGGCGAGCGCAACGTCACGGTCGGCACGACGGTCGCGTTCTGACACCAGTCTCGTGCCTGAAGTCTGCAGCCTGGTCCCTGTAGCCGCGAGACATTCGCCCGAAAGGGCGAAAGTCGAGAGAGGCCGGCGGCCGCCCGGTCACTTGTGTGGCTCGGGCCTCGGCGCCGAGCCGGGCGCGCCCGCCTCGCGGGCCGCGAGCCGGCGCTTCTGCCGGTAGCGCATGTTGAACAGCTCCACGAGCAGCGAGAAGCCCATGGCGCTGTACACGTAGCCCTTGCTCACGTGCTGGCCGCAGCCGTCGGCGATGAGCAACACGCCGATGAGCAGCAGGAACGACAGCGCCAGGATCTGCATCGACGGGTGGCGCGTGACGAAGTCGCCGACCCGCTGGGCGAAGACGAGCATGACCGCGACCGCGCACACCATGGCCGTCACCATGACCCACAGCTCGCGCGCCATGCCCACCGCCGTGATCACCGAGTCGAGCGAGAAGACGATGTCGATGACCATGATCTGCGCCACGAGGAGCCACAGGCGCTGGACCTTGGGGGCCTGGTGCTCCCCCTCCTCGTGCGCCTCGACCTTGCCGAAGATCTCCTGGCTGCTCTTCACGATGAGGAACAGCCCGCCCACGACGAGGATCATGTCCCGCCACGAGAAGCCCTCGCCGAAGATCGTGAACAAGGGATCGGTCAGGTTCATGATCGTCGACAGCGTCAGAAGCAGCCCGATGCGCGTCACCAGCGCCGCGGCAAGGCCGAGGCGATAGGCGACCTTGCGCTTCTCGGGCGGCAGCCGACCCACCATGATCGCGATGAACACGATGTTGTCGATGCCGAGGACGATCTCGAGCGCAGCGAGCGCGAGGAGCGAGCCCAGGGTCTCGATGCCGAAGGTCACGTCCCGGGTGGACAACCAAAGTCCGCGCGACGCAAGCACAAACTGGCGGTCACCGACCGCGGGCGGGGGCCGAGCTCAGCGCCGGCGCCCGCCGAGCGCGAGACACTCGTCGACGGGCCCGGACCTGGCGTGCTCGACGCAGTCGCCATAGGTCGCAAGGGCGTCGCCCACGCGCCGGAGGTCCTGGTACGCCGCGCCGAGGTACAGGTAGCCCAGCGCGTCGTCGGGTGTGGCCGCCACGAGCTCCCGCGCGGACGCCACCGCCTCGTCGAGCCGGCCGGCGATGAGCGCGGCCTTCGTGCGCTCGCCGAGCTCGCGCACGGACGGCGGCAGCGCGGCGGGCGCCGGGGCCTCCGGGACGCGCGCCGGCTCGGCCTCGGGTGCGGCGGCCGCAACGACCGGGCTCGCCGCGCTCGGGGCCACGCGCCGCGCGTCACGCTCCGCCTCGGCCGCGGCGAGGGCGCCCGGGCGCGCCGGGCGCTCGCTCGGCAGAGGCTCCTCGGCGCGCAGCGCGGCGCCGGCGACCGCTCCGGCCGCCAGCAGGGCGACGAGGCCGACCACGACCCCGACCACGCCCCGGATGCGTCGCCGGCGGCTCACCTCTGCGGCGGAGGGAGGCGCGACTGCGCGCGCGTCGTCGTCGCGGGGCGCAGGCTCGGGGCGCACGGGCGGCGGCTCGCCGAGGAAGGCCTCGTCGAGGCGGCGGAGCTTCGCCTCGAGGCTCGCGGCCGCGCGGCTCGAGAGCGGGACCTCCTCGAGGGGAGGCGGCGGTGCCGCCGGCACGAGGTCACGCGCGAGCGCCGGCGCGCCGCCGAGCCCCTCGTGCGGCTCCGGCGCGCGGGCGCCAGGGTCCCGCACGGTCGGACGCTCTTGCTCGCAGGGCTGCGGTGCCTCGCCGGCGACCTGCTGCCCGAGCTCCGCGAGGGACGCGAGCTCGGCCGCGCGGGGCGCGAGCGCGAGCACCGGGCATGGCGGACGCGAGCTCGCGGAGCGCACGGGCGGCTGCGACGAGCGCGAGCCCGTGCCGAGCGCCTGCACGTCGCTCGTGGAGGTGTCCGGGCGCGACGAGGCCGAGCGGGTGCCGAGGTGCCGACCGCGCTTCAAGACGAGGGTACGACCGATGGGACGTGCTTTCACGAGGGCTCTCCTGCGCAGCGCCAACGCGCCACGACGGGGCCCCTTCACGATCCGGGCCAAGCCTCGGCGCCCGCACCATGGCGCCGCGAGCTCGTGTCTATCTAATCTGATTGACTAAACAAATTCTCCTCACGGCGACCGAGATCCGGGCGGTCGGGGCCCCTGAGACGATCGGACCGCGACCCCGGGGTCATGTGCCAGGCTGCGCCAGCCGTGCGGGCACTGACGCGACGCCGCCCCAGCGGCGCTCCTTGCCGCGCCCTCGGCGCGCACCTACGCCTCGGGCGTGTCTCGCTTCGTCGCGGGTGTACGCAAGCTGCTCGGCCGGGCCGAGATCGTGGCGCGAGGCGCCGAGGACTCGCGGCGGCTCGCCGAGAAGGCGCTCGAGGACGGCGATCCGCTCGAGGCGCGCGAGCACGCGCTCGATCTGCTCGCGCGGGTGCCCCGATCGCCGCTCGGGCTCGCGCTCTGGGCGGACGCCGCGGAGGCGTCGGGCTTCCGCGACGAGGAGCGCGAGGCGCTCGAGGGCCTGACGCAGGCCTTGCCGTGGCAGCTCGAGCTGTGGCTGCGCCTCGGGCTGCTCGGCGTGCGACAGGGCCGGCCCGAGGCGCGGGCGGCGCTCGAGCGCGCCGCGGCGGATCCGGGCGAGGTGGGCCGCGAGGCTCGGCTCGCGCTCTCGGACCTCGATCTCGCGCGGGGCGAGGCCGCGCGAGCGGCGCGCTGGCTCGAGGGGGCGAGGCGCCTGCCCGGCGCCGATCGCGAGCTCGCCCTGCGCCGCGCCGAGTGCGCGCGCGCGCTCGGCGATGTCGCGGCGGCCAAGGGCGCCCTGCCCGAGCTCGGCGCGCCCGAGCGTCCGGACGGGCGCGACAGGCTCGTGCGCGCGCGGCTCGCGCGCCTCGATCCGGCCGCGGGGCTCGAGCTCGCCATCGACGGCGCGCGGGAGGCGCTCGGCGGGCTCGTGCTCGAGGCGCCGGGCGCGGCCGAGCTCGTCGCAGAGCTGTACCCGACGCTCGCCGCGGAGCCGCGCGCGCTCGTGCGCGGCGTCGTCGAGGCCGCGGGGCTTGCCGCCGAGCCCCGCTGGGTCGCGGCGTTCGCCCTGGCCGAGCGCCGCACGGACGACGCGCGGCGCGCACTCACCCAGGCGATGGCGCAGGGCGACGCCACCGCCGCGCCGACGCTGCGGCGCCTCGCGTTCGGGGAGCGGGACGAGGAGGCCCTGGCGGCGCTCGCGGCGCGCAGCTCGCTCGAGCCGGAGGCCGAGCAGCTGCTCCTGGCGCTGCGCCTGCGGCGCCAGGGCAAGCGCGACGCAGCCCTCGGGGCGCTCGAGCAGGTGGTCGAGGGACCGGCCGCCGCCTGGGCGCGCGATCTGGTCCACGCGACCATCGCGGACGCGGTCCCCCCGGACCCGGCGCGCGCCGGCGAGGGCGGCGCGGACGGCGTCGACGCCCCCGAACCGGCCGACTGGCCCACCGTGCTCGCCGAGCTGCGGGGTGCCCTGCGCGCGCTCGACCGGCTCGATCGGCTGGGTGCGCTCGAGGCGCTCGCCCTCGAGCGGGAGCGCCCGCTGCGCGTGGCCATCCTCGGCGAGTTCAACGCGGGCAAGAGCACCATGCTGAACGCCCTGCTCGGCACCGACGTCGCGCCGATGGGGGTGCGGCCGACGACGGCCGTCCTGCACTGGGTGTCGTGGGCGCCGGATGCCTTCGCGCGCGTGCTCGTGCGCGGGGGCGCCGACCGTGTCGTGCCGCACGCCGAGCTGAAGCAGGCCCTCGCGGAGGTCGAGGCGGCCGGCAAGCGCGTCGAGCGGGTGCTCATCCATGCGCCCATCGAACGGCTCAAGCGCATCGAGCTGCTCGACACGCCCGGCTTCAACGCCCCGGATCCCGACCACGCGGAGCGCGCGCGCGGCTCGTTCACCGAGGCGCACGTCGCGCTCTGGCTGCTCGACGCCACCGCGCCGCTCAAGGAGACCGAGCGCGCCGTGATGAGCGAGATCGCGGCGCTCGGCGTGCCGGTGCAGGTCGTGCTGAACAAGAGCGACCGGCTCGAGCCCGGCGACCTCGAGCGCGTGACCGCCTACGTGACCTCCGCGCTCGCGACGGCGGGCCTCGCGTCGTACCGCCCGCCGCTCGCCCTGTCGGCCCGCCTCGCGCTCGCGGGCCGGCTCGGGGACGCCGACGCCCTCGGCCGCTCCGGCTGGGAGCCCTTCGAGCGGCTGCTCGGCCGCGAGATCGTGGATCGCGCCGACGGCCTGCGCGAGCGCGCGCTGCGCCGCAAGGCCGCCGCGCTCGCGGGCGAGCTCGCGGGCGACGCCGAGCGCCGCGCCGCCGCGGGTGCAGCCGCGCGCGGCGCCGAGCGGGCCGAGGCCGCGGCCCAGGGCGCCCTCGCGGCCCGCCTCGAGACCGGTGCGCTCGGCATCGTCCACGACGCCGAGCGCGACGTCGCCGCGGTGGAGGCCGAGCTCGCGGGTGACGCGCGGCCGCTCGAGCGCTTCGTCAAGGAGGGCGCCGTCGCCACGGCCGACGAGCGGGAGGCCATGCGCCGCTACCTCGTCGAGCGCACCGTGGCGCGGGTCGGCGCCGCGGCGCGCGCCATCGTGCGCCGCTTGGCGGTCGCGACCGTGGGCAGCGAGGCGAGCGCCGGGGCCGTCGCGAGCGCCGGGCTCGGACCGGCGCTCGACGCCGTGGTGAGCGGCGCGGCCGCGGCGCTCGCGCCGACGGTCCTCGCCGAGGAGCCGCTGCGGGCCACCTTCGCCACGGCGCTCGTCGCGGCGGGCCGGGCGCTGCGGAGCGAGGCGGCGACGCCGGCGCACGACGCACCCGCCGACGGGCTCCGGCTGCGACTCGCAGCGTGGCGCGCGGCGCTCGCGACCTGCTAGCCGGGCCCGACGGCCTCGGCGGCCTCGGCGGGCGCGGCGCCGGCGTCCGGCTCGCTCGTCGCGCTCGGGTCGGGCAAGAGCGCGCCCGGGAGCTTGCGCTGGCGCTTCGTGAGCTCCTGGAGCTTCTCGGCGTCGATCTCGAGGTAGGCGCTCGCGCCCTGGACGACGCGATAGGTCTCGCCCTCGTAGCTGGCGCTCGGCCCCTGCCCGCCCGCGTCCTTCTCCACCTTGAGCCGGAAGTGGTCGTCGCCGTCGGACTCGAAGGCGAAGCCCGACTCCGGCGCGTCGGGATCGAAGTTCACGAACACGCCCTGGGGCGTGGTCCGGATGCTGATGCCGGGCGTGCCGTCCGCGAGGAGCACCTCGTCGTAGCTGCGCCCGTCGACGATGCGCAGGGTGTGCTGGGGCGTGACCTCGCGCGTGCCCTCGGTGAGCTCGCGACGCAGGACGACGGCGCTGCGCACGTAGAGCTGCAGGAGCGCGACGTCGTCGCTCGTGAGGCTGTGCTCCTCGAGCAGCGCGCGCGTGAGCGGGATGCGACGCCGCGTCTCGCTGCGCGAGGCGGACGCGGACACCGACGCCGCCGGCGCGCTCGGCTGGCGCGCGCCCTTGCTGTCGGCGGCGCCGCTGCTGCAGGCGCCGAGCGCGATGGTGAGAGCCATGGCGACGACGGCTCCGCGGATCCTCATGGCGGCCACCATAGCGCAGCCGAGCGCGAGCGCCCACGCCGGTCGGCGCGGGCCGGGTGCGCGCCCCGCCGGTCAACGCGCGCGGCGGTACAGCACGACGTAGCGCAGCGCCGGCGGGGTCGCGACGACCACCGGCTCGAAATCCTCCGCCATGCCGGGGCCGAGGGCGACCCAGCGCTCGACGCCGCGCGCGAACGGGCTCTCGGTCCAGGGCGCGGCGAGCGCGCCGTCGCGCGACAGGAGCAGGACGAGCGTGTCGACCCGGCGCGCCTCGAGGAGCATGGCGGGGATCGGCCGCGTCGTGTGGCCGCCGGGGAGCGCCGCGACCGCCGGGTCGGTGACCCCGGCGAAGTCGACGATCGTCGCGTCGGTGGCGGCGCCGAGCCACCCGATGTCGAGCGCCCCCACGACCGCCCGGCCCGCGAGCACAGGCTCGAGCTCGCGCACGAGCGCGCGCCGGTCGGCCCCGACGCGCGCCGCGGCCGGGCCCCGCACCGCCACCAGGTAGAGCTCGCCCGCGAGCGCGAGCGCGAGCCGCCCGCCCGCGAACGGCAGCGCGGCGTGCTCGAGGCTCGCCGCCGCGACGACGACCACGGCCGGAAGGGCCGGCACCACGAGCCGCGCGAGGGGCATCCAGTCGCCACCGCCGAGCGCCGTCGCGGCGTAGTGCACGAGCACCGCGACGGCGAGGCCCCGCACCCAGCCAGGCAGCGTCCACCACGCGAGCGCGCCGAGGCCGCCCGTCACGAGCCAGGCGCCGAGCGCGTAGCTCGCGCCATGGGTGAGGTCGCTCGGCTTGGCCGCGAGCGACAGCGGCAGGGCGCGCCCGAAGACCGCGAACCGCACGAGGGCCGCGGCGAGCCACGGCACGACCGCGAGTGCGAGCGCGACGGCCCGCTCCCTCGGGGGGCGTCGGGCCTCGTCCTCGGCACCGCCCCGGGCCGGACCGAGCGCGAGCGCGACCGCGAAGGGCAACGCCTCGGGTCGGAGCCAGGCGAGCAGGCCCGCACAGGCCGCCATCGTGCGCTCGCGCCGCGCCGCACGGAGCGCGACGGCGGCCGCCCCGAGGCCGAGCGCGACGCCCGTCTCCATGCCCGCCGACGCCCAGGCCGCGAGCGGTGCCGAGCCGGCGACGAGCAGGAGCGCGAGCCAGCGGCGCCGGCGCACCCCGAGCCCGCGGATGCACAGGCCGAGCGCCGCCGCGCCGAGCGCCCACGCCGCGAGACCGAGCACCTTGGCCGCGAGGAGGGCGCCCGCGGGCCCGCCGCCCGCGAACGGCGCGAGCAGGTAGGGCCAGCCGAGCGGCGTCACGCCATCCGTCACCGGACCGCTCGCGTTGAAGCGATAGCCGTGACCCGCGGCGAGGTGCGCGGCGTAGCGCGCGCCGATGAGCGCGTCGTCGACCGTGAAGTCGGCGAGGTAGACGGCGAGCGGCAGGGCGCACCCGAGGCCCGCCGCCGCGGCCCCGAGTCGCCCCCACGAGCCCCCGCCCGCGCTCACGGTCGGTAGGGCATCGTGTACCCGGGCCGACGCAGCGCGTGCGCCTCGAAGTAGGCCTCGAGCTCGGCGCGCCGCTCCGCCGCGTCCGGGCGCTCGTCGAAGAGGTTCGCGCGCTCGTCGGGGTCGTTCGCCAGGTCGTAGAGCTCGTTGGTGCCGAGCTTGCCGTCGACGAGCAGCTTCAGCCCGTCGCGGAAGATCATGCCGCGCTGCTGCCGCCCGCTCTCGAGGACCACCGGCCGCTCGAGCTCCGGCGACTCGCCGCGCAGGAACGGCACCAGGCTCTGGCCCATGAAGCGCGCGGGTGTCGGCGCGCCGAACAGATCGAGGATCGTGGGCCCGAGGTCGGCGAGCGACACCGCCGCGGGCACCACGCGCGGCGCGAGCGCGCCGCCCCAGAACACGAGCGGCACGTGCACGAGCTCGTCGTGGAGCGTGACCGCGTGCTCCTTGGTGCCGTGGAAGTCGTGGGGCTCGCCGAAGGCCTCGCCGTGATCGCCCGTCACGATGAGGACGGCCCGGTCGAACAGCCCGCGCTCGCGCAGCGCCGCGGCGATCCGGGCGAGATCGCGGTCCACGATGGCGACCTCCCGGAGGTAGCGCTCGAAGGGCGTGCCCTGGGTGCCGCCGCGATCGTAGGGCGCGTGCGGCTCGAAGTAGTGCGTGTAGAGAAAGAGCCCCTCGTCGCCCACGGTGGCGAGGCGCTTGATGATGTCGTCGGTGAGGCTCGCCGACGCCCTGCCGGTCGCGATGCCCGTACCGATCGACTCCTGGAAGTCGTTCGTGAGGCCGTACTTGTCGGCGAGGCCCGTGCCGGACATCACGACCGCCGTGCGCCCGCCCGCCCGGGCGACGAGCGACTGGAGGCGCGGGGTATCGTCCGCGTGGGGGAACAGCTTCTGCCGGCCGCCGCCCGTCTGCTCGGTCCAGTAGAGCTGCGAGTAGAAGCGGCCGGTGAACATCGCGGCGAGCGACGGCACGGTCGCGCCCGAGGGCGCGCGCGCGCTCGTGAAGCTCACCCCCTCGGCCGCGAGACGGTGGAGCGTGGGGAACGCGTCCGCGTAGTCACCCGAGTCGACGAGCTCGTGGCGCAAGGCGTCGATCGAGAGCAGCAGCACGACCGGACCCGGGCCGGCCAGCGGCGCGCCGGTCGGCGGCACGTCCGGCAGGTTCGTGCGGTCGTGGAACCACGCGCCCGCGACCGCCGCTCCCGGACCCGCGCCGGCCCCGAGCCTCGAGAGGAAGGGTGCGAGCGCCGCGCCCGGGATGCGGTAGAGCTCCGCCATCACGACGCCGCTCGGGTGGACGACGACGGCGTAGCCTGCGCCGAGGCAGAGCGCGGCCTGCACCGCGAGGACGGGTGCCCCGCGCGTCCGGCCGAGCCAGCCGAGCGCGCGCGGCAGCTCGAGCCCGGCGAGCGCGCCCGCGAGCAGCGTCGCGGCACCGCCGAGCGCGAAGAGGTGCACCCCGAGGTAGTTGCGCGCGAAGAGGGCGTTGTTGACGACCGCCGCCCCGAGCGCGCCGGCGGCGAGCACGAGCCGCAGCTTGCCGCGGCCGAGGAGCGTCGCGACGAGCGCCGCGGCCGGGATGCAGCCGCTCGCCACGAGCGCGGCGGCGATCGACTTCGGCCCGCGCGGGTCGCCCGCCACGCCCTGCAGATCGTCGCAGAGGACGAGCACCCCGACCGCCGCGGCAGCGGCGTAGATCGCCAGGTAGCGCCAGGCGGCCGCGCGCGGCCCGAAGCGGAGCCAGGCGCCGGCGGCCCCGGCGGCCAGCAGGCCGACCGCCGCAGCCTGCCCGAGGTCGAAGGCGTGGGCCGCGAGGCGCACGCCGATCCCGCCGCGCGGCAGGCCGACCCGGACGCTCGCGAACGCCACGTCCACGAGCGCAGAGAGCAGCCACGCGACGAGGATCGCGCGCGGCGCGCCGAGCACGGGGGGGGTGGCGCGCACCTCGGCGCGCCTCGCCGATCCGCCTGCTCCGCTCTCTTCGCCCGTGCTCAAGGCCGTCCGGTCCCGCTCTCTCGGGCCCTCATAGCACAGGCCACCGGCGCTCGCGGGGCCGCGGTGTTGACGCGCGTCGCGCACGCGCGCTTGAATCCGCGCCGTGTCAGCCTGGCTCACGCGCTTGCGCGCCCTCCGCGACGATCCCCGCACCAAGCGCGTCCGCACCGTGACGGGCCACGTGCGCAAGGTCGCGCTCGCCGGCGTGCTGCTCGCGGCCGTGGCGCTCTTCGCGAGCAAGGTCTCGCCCCACTACCCGATCGACAAGTGGCTCTTCTGGATCTACGCGCGGCTCTGGCTCTGGAGCCTCGGGTTCGCGCTCGCGTGCCTCTCGGTGGGGCACCTCGTCGTCGGCTGGCTCTTCCCGCGCGGCCTCGCGCTCCGCCCGCGCCTCATGCTGAGCGCGGCGAGCGGCGTGCTCGTGTTCTTCCTCGGGACCTTCGTGGCGGGGCTGCTGCACGCCTACGGTCCGGCGTTCGCGGTCGGCTACCCGCTCGCCCTCGTCGCGGCGGGCGCGGTGCCGCTCTGGCGGCGGCTGCGCCGCGTGGTGCCGCGCCTCCGGGCCGCGCGCCGGCGCGCTCCGCGCGCGCCGTGGTGGGCCTGGCCCATCGGCGCGTTCGGCCTCTTCTGCCTCGGCGCCGTCTACTTCATGATCCTGACGCCGAGGAACGTCGCCTTCGACTCGCACTTCTACCACCTCGGCCTGGCGCAGCAGTACGCCGCCGAGGGCGCCATCCTGCCCTCGGCCGAGGGCTGGCTCAGCGCCGCGATCCCCCAGCTCGCGAGCGTGCTCTACACCTGGACCCTGCTCGTGCCGGGCATGCCGATGGTCGAGCGCGTGCTCCTCGCCGGGCACCTCGAGTTCGTGCTCTTTCTCTTCACGCTCGCGAGCATGCCCGTGCTCGTGCGCTGGCTCGTGCCCGGCGCGCGCACCGGGCTCGCCTGGGTCGCGCTCTTCCTCTTTCCGGGGATCTTCCTCTACGACTCGAACCTGTCGACGGCCGCCGACCACATCACGGCCCTGTGGGGCATCCCGATCTACTACTTCTTCGTGCGGGCCTGGCGCGCGCTCGAGCCGCGGCACTGCATCGCGTTCGCGGCGATGGTGTCGGGCGCCCTGCTCACGAAGTACCAGGGCGCGCAGCTCGCGCTCTTGCCGGTGCTCGGCATCGTGCTCCGGGCGCTCTACCTCGGGGGTCGTACGGGCCTCGCGCGCCTGCGCGCCAAACCCGGCGAGGCGCGCAGGCCGCTCGATCTGCGGTTCCTGACCGGGCCGGCCGCAGCGCTCCTCGCCGGGCTCGTCCTCACCGCGCCGCACTGGCTCAAGAACTGGGTGTGGTACGGCGATCCGCTCTACCCGTACCTGCACAGGGTCTTCAAGGTCCACCCGTGGGCCTCCGACGCCGCGGCCACCTTCGACGACTACTTCAACGGCCAGCAGGTCGGCGACTGGCGCCCGAAGGGCACGCTCGGCGCGCGCCTCAAGGAGACCCTGCTCGCCCTCTACGAGTTCTCCTTCAAGCCGAACGACTGGCCGAAGTTCCACGGCAAAGTCCCGATCTTCGGCTCGCTCTTCACGCTCGGCGTCTTCGCCCTTCCGCTGCTCAAGCGGACGGCACGAACCTGGGGGCTCGTGGCGGCCGCGCACCTCGCCGTCTTCCAGTGGTACTGGACCATGCACCAGGACCGCTACCTGCAGGTGAGCCTGCCCTGGATGGCGTGCGTCGTCGCCGCCGTGCTCGTCCTCGTGTGGCGCAGCGGCTGGCTCGCGCGCGGGGCCGTGAGCCTGCTCGTCGGCCTGCAGATCGTCTGGGGCGGCGACGTGTACTTCTTCGGCACGCACGCCATGGCCGGCGGCTCGCCCGTGCGCATCGTGAGCGACCTGCTCGGGCAGGGCTACAAGAAGAAGTACGAGGGCCGGCTCGAGCTCTCGACCGAGTTCAGCCGCGTCGCAGCCCTGCTCCCGCCGGGCGCGCGCGTGCTGAACCACGAGGAGAACCGCCGCCTCGGAATGTGGCGCAGCGTGGTGTCGGACTTCGTGCCCTGGCAGTACGGCCTGCGCTGGGGCGAGCTCGACTCGCCGCGCGCCATGCACGACCGGCTCGTCGAGCTCGGCGTGACGCACCTGCTCTACCGCGCGAGCACGAGCCGCGGCTTCGACAACCTCGCCGGCGATCTGCGCTTCTTCGAGTACGTGACGAACTGGGCCGAGGCGCCGCGCTCCACCGGCTCCCGGCTGCTCGCCGAGGTCGCCGCGGAGCCGCCCGAGGGGCCGTTCGTCAACCGAGTGGCCTACCTCGGCTGCGGCGCCCTGTACGAGCGGGGCCTGCACGATCTCAACGCGCTCACGGTCTTCGACAAGTGGCAGAAGGGCACGCCGAAGCTCCCCGCCGATGTGCCGGCCCCCGGCGACGAGGCCGGCCTCGAGGCGCTGCTCGCCGAGGCGGACTTCGTCGTCGTCGGCTTCGGGTGCAAGCCCGCGCTCCCGGCCGGCGCGCTCGCGGGCTTCACGCAGGCGGCGACGCGCAACAAGGAGCAGCTCTGGATCCGCCAGCGCCCGGGGCGCGCGGGCGCCGCGCCGGCCCCGGCGTCCCGGCCAGCCACCCCCGGCGCCAGCGCACCCGACGACGTCGACGAGCTCGACGCGCCCTGAGCCATGCCGTGGGCGAGTCCCAAGGCCCGCCGCGTGCTCGCCCTCGCGGGCGCCGCGATGCTCGCGCTCCGCCTGTGCGCCGTGTTCGGCGCCGCCGAGCCCGACGGCGACGCCTACGGACACCTCCACATCGCCCGCGCGCTCGCCGACGACCCCGCGAACCTCCGCGCCCACTGGGTCTGGTTGCCGGGCTGGCACTACGCGCTCGCGGGCTGGGTCGCCCTCGGGGGCACGCACACGGGCGTGCGCCTCGCCGTCGCGCTGCTCCAGACGCTGGCGCCCTTCGTCCTTCACGCCTGGATCGCGCGGCGCGACGAGCGGGTGGCGCAGCTCGCAGCCCTCGCCTTCACGCTCGCGCCTCTGCCGAACGTGCTCGGCGTGTCCGCCCAGCCCGAGGCGCCCTTCGCGTGGCTGCTGCTCGGCGCGACGGTGGCCCTCGCGCGCGGCCGCGGTGTCCTCGCGGGCGTGCTCCTCGCGCTCGCGAGCCTCGTCCGCTACGAGGCGTGGGGCGCCGTCGGCTGCCTCGTCGCGTGGGCGCTCGTCGCGCGCCTGCGCCGGCGGCCGGGCCCGCCGCTCGTCGCAGGGCTCGTCCCCCTCGGCGCCATCGTCCTCTGGATCGCGCTCCGGCGCGTCGGCGACGGGAGCTGGCTCTGGTTCGTCGCACACACGCGCGACTTCGCCGGTGGCATCCGCGACGCGAGCCCCCTGCCCGGCTGGGTCGACACGTGGCTCCTGCCGCTCTGGATCGCGTGGCGGGCCTTCGGGCCCAGCGTCGTGCTCGTGCCGCTCGGGCTCGCGCGCGCGCTCCGCGCCCTGCGCGCCGTGCCCGTGCCGTGGCTGGTCCCCGGCGGCGCGTTCCTGTTCCTCACCGCGGGCTACCTCGGAGGCGGCGTGCTCG
Organism: Polyangiaceae bacterium; assembly: GCA_020848455.1. Classification (GTDB taxonomy): domain Bacteria; phylum Myxococcota_A; class Polyangia; order Polyangiales; family Polyangiaceae; genus JACRDA01. Next base: position 91,799 of record JADLAB010000351.1, on the reverse strand, counting down.
CGCTGCCGCGCTACCTCACGGCGTTCACGCCCTTCGCCTGCGTCGCGATGGCCGAGGCCGCGCTCGCCCTCGGCCGCTCGGGGCGCCGGGCGCAGCTCGTGGCGGCAGGGGGCCTGCTCGTCGCGCTCGGGGCGATGACGGCGTTTTGGTACGCGCGGCTCGACTGGGGGTGAGCCTGGCGGAGGCCTCGGCCGGCGGCGCCGCGGCCCCCGTCACCGCGCCCCGCACACCCACGCGTGCGTGCGCGCCAGCCCTTGCTCGAGGGGCGTCGTCGCGCGCCAGCCGAGCACGCGCGCGGTCTTGTCGGGGTTGGCTACGCGCACGCTCCCCGCCGTCCAGTCGGCCGGCCCGTGGGTCGGTGGCAGCGCCTTGCCGCTCACGCGCACGATGGTGTCGACGAGCTCATTCACGCTCGTCGCCCGGCCGCTCCCGACGTTGAGCACCTCGCCCGAGACGTCGCGCTCGAGCGCCGCGAGGGTCGCCTCGACGGCGTCGTCCACGTACACGTAGTCGAGGCACTGCGTGCCGTCGCCGAAGACGACCGGGCCGACCCCGGCGAGCAGCCGCTCGAAGCTCTTCACGATGACGCTCTTGTAGCCCATGCCCGCGAACTGCTTCGGGCCGTAGACGAACAGGTAGCGGAGCACGTTGTAGGCGAAGCCGTGCTCGCGTGCGGCCCAGGCCGTGAGGTGCTCGCCCGCGAGCTTCGAGATGCCGTAGACGGTGCGCGGCTCGGGGCGCTCCGCCTCGTCGAAGGGCGCGCCCGCGACGCGGCCGTAGGCGTAGAGCGACGACGTGAAGACGACCTTGCGCACGCCCGCCTGACCCGCGAGCTCGAGCAGGGTCGCCGTCCCGGCGACGTTCGCGGCGAGCACGCGGGCCGGATCGTCCTTGCTCTGGTTGTGCTTCTCGGCGGCGAGGTGGAAGAGGTAGCGCGCGCCGGCGAGCGCGCGGGCGAGCTCGTCCGTCGAGTCGGTCCCGAGCGTGTGTTTCACGAGCGCGAGCCGCGGCAGGGCGGCGAGGTTCGCCCGATCGCCGTAGCGCAGGCTGTCGACGACGGTGACCTCGGCCGCTCCCCGCGCCAGCAGGGCCGCACAGAGGTGCGAGCCGATGAACCCCGCGCCGCCCGTGACCACGACCTTCTCGCCCAGGATGCGCTCGCTCATGGCGCGCATCGTAGCCCGCCGGGGCCCGGCCGTGGGCCTTGCGGGACAGCCGCACGGCGATGTTGTACGGTCCGCCCGCTTCGGCGCCATCAGAGCGCGGCCCGGCGCCCCGGCCCCTCGTCACCTTGCGGCCGCAGACCGCTTCAGCATGACGGACTTCGAGCTTTCGGTCATCGCCCCGTGCTTCAACGAGGAGCTCAACGTCCCCGAGCTCACCCGCCGCGTGCTCGGCGTGTTCGAGCGCGGCAAGCTCGCCGGCGAGCTCATCCTCGTCGACGACGGGAGCCGCGACGCGACGGCGCGGGTCATCGCCGAGCTCGCCGACCAGCACCCCGGCCGCGTCGTCGGACGCTTCCACCCCGAGAACCGCGGCATCGCCCACGCCTGGAAGACGGGCGTCGCGGCGGCGCGCGCGCCCGTCGTGGCCGTCATCGACAGCGATCTGCAGTACCAGCCCGAGGACCTCTTGCGCCTGTACCGCGAGCTCTTCGAGCACTCGGTGGACGTGGTGCAGGGCTGGCGCAGCCCGGTCGGCCGCGCCCGGGGCGCCCGCTACCACCTGAGCCGCGGCTTCAACACGCTGCTCAACGGCGCCTTCGGCATGCACCTGCGCGACAACAAGAGCGGCTTCGTCGTGTGCGCCAAGGAGGTGCTCGAGGATCTGCTCACCTACGAGGGCCACTACTACTACTGGCAGAGCTTCGTCATGGTGGCGGCCCACGCCAAGGGCTACTCGTACAAGGAGGTCGAGACCCTGTTCGAGAACCGGCGCGCCGGGCAGAGCTTCCTCGACAACACGGCCTATCGCGCCGCGGCCCGCTCGCTCGTGGACCTCGGGCGCGCCGCCTGGGAGTACCGCTTCGTGCGGCGCGTGCCGGACGTGAGCGAGCAGTTCCTGCGCCGCCACCCGATCCTCGACCGCACGCCGCCGAAGTCTCCGCTGCGCAAGGCCGCCTGGCAGGGCTATCTCGCGACCTTCAACGAGACGCACTGGATGATCACGCGCGACGTGGAGCACTACTACGAGCTCTTGCAGAAGACGCAGTGGCTCGGAGCGAGCGAGCTCCGCGAGCTCCAGGACGAGAAGCTGCGGCGGCTGGTGCGCCACGCCTACCGCAACGTGCCGTACTACCGCGAGCGGCTGCGCGCGGCGGGCGTGCGGCCCGAGGACGTGCGCGGCCAGGCCGACCTCCACAAGCTGCCGTTCCTCACGAAGCAGGACGTGCGCGACCACATCTACTTCGACATCCTGAGCGAGAACCACGACAAGAGTCAGGTGCTGCGCATCTCGACGAGCGGCAGCACCGGCGAGCCCTTCGTGTGCTACGCGGACCGCGCGCAGCTCGAGTTTCGCTGGGCCGCGACCTTGCGCTCGCAGGAGTGGACCGGCTACCAGTTCGGCGACCCGTGCGTGCGCCTGTGGCACCAGACGCTCGGCATGTCGAAGTCGCAGGCCTGGCGCGAGCAGCTCGACGCGAGCCTGACGCGGCGGAAGTTCATCCCGGTCTTCGAGATGAGCGACGCCAAGCTCGAGGCCATGGTGAAGGCCATCGAGGCACACGAGCCGACCCTCATCGACGGCTACGCCGAGGCGCTCGATCTGCTCGCGCACTACGTGAAGAGCCGGGGCGGCTCGAAGCTCCGGCCGAAGGGCGTGATGACGAGCGCGCAGACCCTGCCCGAGGCGAGCCGCCGGCTCATCGAGGAGGCCTTCGGCTGCAAGGTCTTCGACAAGTACGGCTCGCGCGAGTTCTCGGGCATCGCCTACGAGTGCGAGGCGCACACCGGCCACCACGTCGTCGGCGAGGGCTACATCGTCGAGGTGCTGCGCGACGGCGTGCCGGCGCGCCCGGGCGAGGTCGGCGAGGTCGTCATCACCGACCTCAACAACTACTGCCTGCCGTTCATCCGCTACCGCATCGGCGATCTGGCGGTGGCGCGCGACCCGTCCTTCGCGTGCCCGTGCGGGCGGGGCCTGCCGCTCATCGGCGCGATCGAGGGCCGCGTGCAGTCGATCATCGTGGGCACGGACGGGCGCTACGTGCCGGGCACCTTCTTCGCGCACCTGTTGAAGGAGTACGACCACGCGATCCGCCTCTTTCAGGTGGTGCAGGACCGGCCGGGCGCCTTCACCTTCCGCGTCGTCCGGGGCGGCCGCTACTCGGACGACACGCTCGCCGAGATCCTGCGCACCTTCCGCGAGTACCTCGGCGCGGACCTCGCGGTCGAGGTCGAGTTCGTCGACAACGTCGAGCTCATCCGCACCGGCAAGCGCCTGGCGAGCGTGTCGCGCCTGAAGGTCGACTTCCAGGAGCGCGCCCCCGAGCGCGTCGCCGCCGACGCCGGCCCGACCGACGCAGCGAGCTGACCCACACGAGCCCATCATGCGCCCACGGACCCCCGCAGAAGTCGAACGCTGGAACGACACGCTCGCCGAGGAGCACGACATCGACGACTACTACGCCCGCTCGGGCGTGCTCATTCGGGCGATCGAGCTGCGGCGCCTCGAGCTCATCCGCACGCTCGTCGCGCCGCGCCCGGGCGAGCGCCTGCTCGAGGTGGGCTGCGGCGGCGGTCACGTGCTCGCGCGCTTCGGCGAGTGCGAGCTCGTCGGCGTGGACGTCTCGGGCGCCATGCTCGACAAGGCCCGCAAGAACCTCGCGGGCTACCGCGTCACGCTGCACAAGGGCGAGCTCGGCAACCTCGGGCTGCCGGACGCGAGCTTCGACGCCGTCGTGTGCACCGAGGTGCTCGAGCACGTGGTCGATCCCGAGGCCGTCCTCGGGCACATCCGGCGCCTGGTCAAGCCGACGGGGCGCACGGTCATCACCTTCCCGAACGACCACCTCGTCAACACGCTGAAGGGCGCCGTCCGCCGCGCCGGGCTCACGCGCCTGCCGCCCTTCCGGCGCATCGCGTGGGGCGGCGACCACTACCACTTCCACGTCTGGCGCATCCCGGAGATGCGCGCCCTGCTCGAGCGCTTCTTCCGCGTCGAGCGCGAGGCCTTCGCGCCCCACCGGCTCGCCCCGATCCGCTGCTGCTTTCGCTGCGTGCCGCGCTGACGCAGCCCCTGGCCTCCCAGGGTCTTGCGCGCGGCGCGGAGCAGTGGTCCGCTCCGCCCATGAACCGCTGTGCCAAGTGTGGAAACATGGTCCCGCCGGGAGTGGCCGCCTGCCAGGTCTGCGGCGGGCCCGTCGTCGCCGGCGGTGCGCCGGCCGGTGCCGCCCCGCAGGGCGCGCCCCCGGGCGCAGCCGCGGCACCCGGGGGCTGGGGGCAGATGCCGTCGGGTGGCGGGGGCGCGCAGATGGCTCCGATGCAGCCCCAGGCACCCGGCGCGCCACAGGGCTTCGGCGGGGCCGCTCCGATGCAGGCGCCCCCGGGGGCTCAGGGCGGCAGCGTGCCCGCCGGCTTCGGCGGCGCCCAGCCCGGCATGGTCATGGGCCAGGTGGGCGGCACCGGCGGCGGCGCCACGACCAAGATCTTCGTCACCGCGGCGATCATCAGCGGGGTCATCATCCTCGCGGTCGTCATCGTCGTGCTCGTGTTCATCGCCAAGGTGTTCTGAGCGTGGTGGCGCTCGAGGTCAGCGCCCACTTTCCGGCGCCGCCCGCCGACGTGTGGCGCGTCTACACCGATCACGCCGGCTGGACCGGCTGGGCCGGTATCGGCAAGGTTCGCCTCGAGCGCGAGGGCACGCCCGAGCGCGACGGCGTCGGGGCCGTGCGGGCCATCGAGAACTTCGGGCTCGTCGTGCGCGAGGAGGTCACCCACTTCGAGCCGCCGCGCCTCATGCGCTACCGCGTCGCGAGCGGCGTGCCGCTGCGCCATCACGAGGGCGAGGTGGAGCTCCTGCCGGACGGCGACGGCACGCGCCTCGTGTGGCGCTGCCGCTTCGACGTGCCGATCCCCGGCGCCGGTCCGTTCGTGCGGGTCGGCGTGGCGGCGCTGTTCCGCCTGATGCTGCGCCGGCTCGCGCGTCGCCGTTTTCGCTGACGAGTCGGGCGCGGCTCAGGGTCGGAGCGCCGCGCGGAGCGCGAGGACGCCCGCGACGGCGAGGCCGGCGGCACAGAGCGCGGCGACGAGCCACGGAGCCCAGCGCGTGCGGCGCGGTGCGGGCTGCGGCGGCGGCGGTCGGACCGAGTAGCTCGAGGTCTCGAGCGTGGCCCGGCGCGCGGCCCCGGTGTCGAGCGTCGCCGCATCGAGCGTCGCCTCGACGGTGGCGCCGAGCTCGATGCGGGCGGCGTGCTGCGGGCCCAGCGCGAGCGCCGTCCCGCTGCGCGCCTGATCGCCCACGGACCGGGGCGCGCTCGCGGGCCCGACCGCGCTCGGCGGCCAGCTCGCTGCGACCGGTGCGACGGCGACCGAGGGCGGAGCCCCGAGCGCGCGGAGCGCCGCGTCGAGCGCGGCGCCGAGCTCGCGCGCGCTCGGGCGCGCGGCCGGCGACTTCTGCGCGGCCCAGGCGACGATGGGTCCGAGCGGCGAGCTCGCGACCGCCGGCGCGAAGGCGTGCGGCCGCTCCGAGGCCTGCGCGAGGCAGATCTCCATGTGGGTCGCCCCGCGCACCACGCGCTCGCCCGTCAGCGCCTCGGCGAGCACGAGCCCGAGCGCATACGTGTCGATGCTCGTGTCGACGCGCAAACCGTGGACTTGCTCGGGCGCCATGTAGTGCGGCGAGCCAATCATCTGCCCCGTCGCCGTGAGCTTCGTCGCGTTCTCGTCGCCGAAGAGGACCTTGGCGATGCCGAAGTCGAGCAGCTTGACGACCTCCACCCCGCCCGGGCCCTGGCACAGCATGATGTTCGCGGGCTTGACGTCGCGATGCACGATGCCGGCCTCGTGCGCGTACGCGAGCGCGCCCGCCGCGGCCCGGCCGAGCTCCAGCGTGCGCCCGAGGCCGAGCGGGCCGCGTGCGCGCAGCTCCTCGCGCAGCGACCGGCCGCGAAGCAGCTCGCAGGCCATGTAGAGCAGGCCATCCTCGGACTCCGCGAGCTCGTGGACCTCGAGCACGTGGGGGTGGCGCAACTGCTGCAGCAGCGCGGCCTCGCGCCGGAAACGCCGCGTGTCGCGCGCGCGCTCGGCGCGGTCGCTGTGGAGGATCTTCAGGGCGACCGGACGCCCCGTCACCGTGTCCCGGGCCTCGTAGACCGCGCCGTAGCCCCCCGCGCCCACCGCGCGCACGATCGAGTAGCGCCGAGCGACCAGGGCGCCCGGCGCGAGCTCCGCAGACATCTCCCGACTCCTCCGCGCCGGATCATGCACGACTCGCGCGCCGCACGGGCGGCTTTTCGTTGCTACCATCCGGCTCGTGCCGCCGAGCTACGAGACCCTGAGAGAGGCGCTCCGCGGCGAGCCGCTGCCGCTCGCCTTCGTCGACCGCGATGCCTTCGATCGCAACCTCGAGCGCGTGGTCGCGACGGTCGCCGCCGCCGGGCCCGGGCTCCGGGTACGCGTGGCGAGCAAGAGCGTGCGCTCGGCGGCGCTGCTCCGGCGCCTGCTCGAGCGCGGCGGCGCCGCGCTCGGCGGCCTCCTGTGCTACGCGGCCGCCGAGGCCGAGCACCTCGCGCGGGTGCACGGCTTCGACGATCTGCTCGTCGCCTACCCCGTCTACCAGGCGGTCGACGCCGAGCGCCTCGCGCGCCTCGCGGCCGAGGGGCGCGACGTGAAGGTGGCCATCGACTCGGACGCGGGCGCCCTGCGACTCGCGGAGGCCGCGCGACGCCTCGGCACCGTGCTCCCGGTCGTGCTGTGCGTCGACATGAGCTGGCGGCTCGCCTTTGGACGCGTGCACGTGGGCGTGCGCCGCTCGCCTCTGCACGAGGTCGACGAGGTGGTCGCGGCGGCGCGGCGCGTGGCCGCCACGCCGGGCCTCCGCTTCGCCGGCCTGCTCGCCTACGAGGCCCAGGTGGCCGGGCTCGGGGACGCGAACGTCCACGAGCCGTGGCTCGACCCGCTGAAGCGGCTGCTGCGGCGCGGCTCGGCGCGCGAGCTCGGCGCCCGCCGCCACGCCATGGTCGAGGCGCTCTGCGCGGTGGGGCTCCCGCCCGGGCTCGTCAACGGCGGTGGGACGGGCTCGCTCGACTCGACCGTCGCTGCCACGGGCGTGACGGAGGTAGCGGTCGGCTCGGCGTTCTACAAACCGCACCTCTTCGACCTCTACCGCGCGCCGTACCTGCGCGCGCTCGAGCCCGCGTGCTTCTTCGCCCTCGAGGTGACGCGGGCGCCGGGGCCGGGTTTCGTCACGTGCGCGGGGGGCGGGTACGTGGCCTCGGGCGCCGTGGGTCGCGACAAGGCCCCCCTGCCGTGGCTTCCGGCGGGGCTCGAGCTCCTGCCGGCCGAGATGGCGGGCGAGGTGCAGACGCCGCTGCGCCGCGCGGGGGGGCCGCGCTCGGGTGCCTCGCTGCCCGAGCTCGGCAGCCCGGTCGTCTTCCGGCACGCCAAGGCGGGCGAGCTCTGCGAGCGCTTCGTCGAGCTCTGCCTCCTGTCGGAGGGCCGCATCGTCGACCGCGCCCTCACCTACCGCGGCGAGGGGCAGTGCTTCCTCTGAGGCGGCGGGGGCTCGAGCGCCGCAGCGGCTAGTCCATGCGCTCGTCGTCGCGCCGCGGGCGCAGCGAGCCCTGGAGCACCTTCTTGCGCAGGCGCAAGGAGTCGGGCGTGATCTCGACCACCTCGTCGCGGTCGATGAACTCGAGCGCGGTCTCGATGGTGAGCGGGCGCGGCGGGGTGAGGATCACGTTCTCGTCGCGGTGCGCCGCGCGGATGTTGGTGAGCTTCTTCTCGCGCGTGGCGTTGACGACGAGATCGTTCGGCCGGTTGTGAACGCCGATGATCATGCCCTCGTAGATCGCGGTGCCCGGACCCACGAACAGCTCGCCCCGCGGCTGCAGGTGGAAGAGCGCGTACGGCGTGGTCGTGCCGGCGCGATCGCACACGATGGCGCCGCCCGGCCGCCGCAGCATCACGCCCGTGTACGGGGTCCAGCCGTCGAACAGCGTGTTGAGCAGGCCCGTGCCGCGGGTCTCGGTGAGGACCTGCGAGCGGTAGCCGATGAGCCCACGCGCGGGCGCCCGGAACTCGAGGCGCGTGCGCCCCGAGCCGTGCTTGCCGTCCTCGCCCGTGGAGCGGCTCGCGAGCTTCTCGAGCTGGCCGCGCCGCTCGCCGAGGCTGCGGGTGACGGTGCCGACGTAGTCGTCCGGCACGTCGACCACCACGCGCTCGACCGGCTCGAGCTCGACGCCGGCCTCGCGCCGCAGCACCACCTCGGGCATGCCGAGGGCGAACTCGTAGCCCTCGCGCCGCATGGTCTCGGCCAGGATGGCGATCATGAGCTCGCCCCGGCCGTAGACGATGAAGGTGTCGGGCTCGTTCGTCTCCTCGAAGCGCATCGCGAGGTTCTTGCGCGCCTCGCGCATGAGCCGCTCGCGCACCTGGCGCGACGTCACGAAGCGCCCGCTGCGACCGGCGAAGACCGAGGTGTTGACGAGGAAGCGCACCTGGATGGTCGGCTCCTCGACGTGGATGCGCGGCAGCGCCTGCGGAGCGTCCACGGCGGTCACGGTGTCGCCGATCTGCACGTCGTCCATCCCGGCGATGGCCACGATGTCGCCGGCCGAGGCCGAGTCGATCTCGACGCGCGAGAGCGCGAGAAAGCCGTAGAGCTTCGAGACGCGCGCGGTCAGCTGCCCGTCCTCGGCGAGCCGGCACACGGTCGTGCCGGTCTTGATGCGCCCGCGGTGCACACGCCCGATGGCGAGGCGCCCGACGTAGTCGTCGTGCTCGACGTTGGTCACCAGGAGCTGGAGCGGCGCCGTGGCGTCGCCCCCCGGCGCCGGCACGCTCCGCACGATCTCCTCGAAGAGCGGCGTCAGGTCGCGCCCCTCGTCGACGAGGTGGCGCTTGGCGACGCCCTCCTTGCCGATGGCGTAGATGGTCGGAAAATCGAGCTGCTTGTCGTTGGCCTCGAGCTCGCAGAACAGATCGAAGACCTCGGAGAGCACGTCGTCGGGCCGCGCGTCGGGGCGGTCGATCTTGTTGATCACGACCACGATGGGCATGCCGAGCTCGAGGGCCTTGCCGAGCACGAAGCGGGTCTGCGGCAGCGGCCCCTCGGCGGCGTCGACCAGCAGGAGCGCGCCGTCCGCCATCATCAGCGTGCGCTCGACCTCGCCGCCGAAGTCCGCGTGGCCCGGCGTGTCGATGATGTTGATGCGCGTGTCGCGCCAGCGCACCGAGGTGTGCTTGGCGAGAATGGTGATCCCGCGCTCGCGCTCGAGCTCGCCCGAGTCGAGCACGCAGTCGCGCACCTGCTCGTTGGCTCGGAACACGCCGGTCTGGCGCAGCATGGCGTCGACCAGGGTGGTCTTGCCGTGGTCGACGTGCGCGATGATCGCAACGTTGCGAAGTTCTTCGGCCATGGAAGCGCGCTCCACTACCACGCGGAGCACGCCCGAGCAACTCGGGCCGCGCTCGGGCGACGGGCTGCGGCCCGCGGGTGGCGGGCTGCGACCCGCCGCGGTGGCGCCCGGGGCGACCCGCGCGCCTCCCGGCCCGTCGTCAGCTCTTGCCGGCCCAGCGCGCCATGCACTCGATGTTCTCGCGCACGACCTTGGACGCGGCGACGTCGGCCCCCGTGGTCAGGGCCTTCCACTTGAGGAAACCGACGTCCTCGCGGCGGGGTGCCGACGAGAGCGCGTAGCCGATGAGGCCCGGGGCGACGAGCCAGGCGCCGTCGCAGTACTGGCTGCGCGCGGCGGCCTTCGCCGAGAGCGCCGCCGTCTCCTTCTCGAGCAGGTGCCAGGCCGCGACCTCGAAGCCGTTCGTGACCGGCAGGCGCTCGAAGGCGAGCTCGTGGTGCACGTCGCCCAGCATCGGGATCTTGATGCGCTGGTAGAAGCGCACGACGTTGCGGGCCGCGAGCGCCGCGTCGGCGACGGTGCGGCACTCGACCACGTGGCCGAGGTTGCCCACGTAGTGGTCGACGTCGAGCACACGCGCGATGAGCCGCTCGGCGTCGACGCCCGGCACCGGCAAGAGACCGACCCCCTCGTCGGTCGGCTTGCCCGGCACCGGCCAGTGGGCGAACTGGTAGCTCGTGACCCCGGTCGAGCGCACGTGCTGCATCACGCGCGCCAGGAAGCTCGTCTCTTGGCCCATGACTCATCCTTCTCCTGTCGGCGACGCGGCATAGCAGCGCCGCGCCGGGCCGTCATTTCGGCAGCTTGGTGCGCGCCCGACCGAGCGCGAGGACGCGGCGGAAGTGCCCGAGCTCGACGGGCTGCACGCTGAGGCGCATGCCGCGGCGCGTGACGAGCATGCCGTCGAGCTCGGGGTCGGCCTTGAGCTCGGCGAGCGTGACGACCTTCGCGAAGCGCTCGACGAACGCGACATCCACGCACATCCAGCGCGGGTCGGCGCGCGTGGCGCCGCGCTCGTAGTAGTCGCTGTCGGGGTCGAACTGCGTCTCGTCGGCGTGCGCGGCCGAGGCCACCTTGGCGAGGCCCACGACGCCCGTCGGCTCGGCGTTCGAGTGGTAGAACAGCACGAGGTCGCCGGGCGCCATGTCGTCCTTCATGCTGTTGCGCGCCTGGTAGTTCCGCACCCCCTCCCAGGCGGTGCGCCGGTCGCGCTCGAGGTCGCCGAGGGCGTAGAGCTCGGGCTCGCTCTTGACGAGCCAGTAGCGGCGGGGGCGTGCGGGCATGGCGCCATCGTGGTCGGCGGGGCGGCGGGAGACAAGCGCGCTCGCCCCCTCCGCCCTTCGACGCCCGCCCCCCTTCGGCCCCAGCTTCTGGCCGCGCCCAGTTCGCGATAGGGTCGACGCCATGTCGACCGAGCTCGAACGGCTTGAGGCCTTCTCTGCCATCGTCCCCGAGACGGCGGATCTCGCCGAGGTGCGGCGCTACGCCCACGGCGACGTGAACCTCAACGCGGCGCGCGTGCGGGCCGCGGCACAGCTGCACGAGCACGACGAGGTCGTGGACGAGGCGATCGTGGGCGCGCAGAAGCAGGCCAAGAAGGGCAACCGGACCCTCGTCGCGACCCACGCCGTGGACACCCTGTTCGTCGCCTTCGGCCGCCGGGTCCTCGACCTCGTGCCGGGCCGCGTGAGCGTCGAGGTCGACGCGCGCCTCGCCCACAACACGAAGCAGCTCGTCGACCGGGCCAGGAGCCTCGTCGACCGCTTCGAGCAGGTCGGGGCCGGACGCCACCGCGTGCTCGTGAAGATGCCCGCCACCTGGGAGGCCATCCGCGCGGTGGGCGAGCTCGCGGACGACGGCATCCGCAGCCACCTGACGCAGGTCTTCGGACTGCACCAGGCCGCCGCCGCCGCCGACGCCGGGGCCGACGTCGTCGAGATCGCCGTGGGCCGCATCACGGACTGGCAGAAAAGCACGACCGGCGGCGCGGACATCGCGCTCGCCGACGACCTCGGCGTCAAGCTGACGGGCGCGATCTTCTCGTACCTGCACCACCACCACTACCCGACCAAGACCATGGCCGGCACCTTCCGGAGCACGGCCCAGGCCCTCGCGCTCGCCGGCTGCGACGCCATCACGCTGCCGGCCAAGCTCATCGACATGCTCGCCGAGGGCACGGGCCCGGTCGAGTGGCGGCTCCAGGCCGAGCACGTCCCCGAGCCCACCTTCCCGCGCGAGGCCTGGACCGCGTCTTCCTTCGGCACGCGCCACGCCGCCGACCCGCTCGCGCAGGCCAAGCTCGCCGAGGGCATGCGCAGCGGCCACTTCACGCTGAGCGCGCTCGAGAAGCAGATCGGCGAGTGGATCACGCGGCGCCAGGACCGCGCCGCCGCGACGAGCACGACCACGCTCTTCGGCATCTGGGACTTCAACGGCGACGGCTACATCGACCGCGAGGAATGGGCCGGCTCGGACGCGGTCTTCAACGCCATCGATCGCGACAACAACGGCCGCATCAGCCTGCAGGAGCTGGCGGAGGCCCTCGGCGCGCCCTACCAGCCACCCGAGTGACTCGGGGGCGTCGGCTGCGGGGGCGTCACCAGCGCTCGCGTCGCCAGCCGCGGCGTCGTGCCAGCAGGCCGAGGCGCGCGTCGGGGTTCACGGCCACGGCCTCGGCCACGTGCTCGCAGAGCGGCCGGTCGGTGATGGAGTCGGTGTAGAAGACCGCCTCGCCGAGCGCGACCCCGTGGCCCTCGGCCCAGCGCCGCGCGAGCTCCGTCTTGCCCGCCCCGTAGCACATCGGCTTCTCGATCCGCCCGGTGAAGCAGCCGCGCGCCGTCTCGAGCTCGGTGCACACCACGTGCTCGATGCCGAGCTCCTCGGCCAGCGGCCCGGCCGCGTAGCGCGTGGCGCCCGTCACGATCGCCACGAGGTCGCCGCGCTCGTGGTGGGCCCGCACGGCGCGCCGGCCGGCCTCGGTCACGTGGGGCCGGAGGTAGTCGCGGTAGAAGCCGCGGCAGCGCTCGCGGAACTCGGCCTCGTTCTGGCCCGCCAGATCCTCGAGCACCCGCGCGGCCACGCGCTCGGCCGGCAAGACGCCCAGCCGGTACTGCAGGACCCACCACGCGACGCGCAGCTCGTCGCGCCAGCCCGCCGCGCCGATGTCGCGCTGCCAGCGCACGTACAGGCTGCCGGAGTCGCGCCGCAGGAGCGTGCGGTCCATGTCGAAGAGTGCGGCGCGGCGCCCCGCCCCGCCCGCAGCTGCCCGCTGCGCCACGCTCAGAAGCCCTCCCCGCTCGGCTCGACCTCGGGCGCGCCGTCGGGGGCGTTCGAGGGCGTCGTGCCCGACTCGTCGGCCCGCAGGAAGTCCGACAGGACCTTCTCCGCGATCTCGAGCAGATCGTAGACCGTCACGAGACCGATGAGGCCGCCGTCGTCGTCGATGACCGGCAGGCAGCCGACGTTCTCGCGCCGCATCGTCTCGAGCGCCGGGAGTGTCGGGGTGTCGGCGGTCACCGTGAGCGGGTCCTTGTACATGACGTCGCGGACCAGCACCGGCGCGCCCGAGTCGCGCAGCGCCGCCATCATGCGCAAGAGCGAGCGGAAGGTGATGAGCCCGACGAGCTTGCCGCGGTCGTCCTCCACGGGCAGGTGGCGCAGGTTGCGCCAGTCCATCACGCTCGCGGCGAGATCCACCGGGTCGCCGGGCCGCACCGTCACGAGCTCGGTCTTCATGAACTGGCCCACCGTGCGGTAGCTCGGGAACCAGTCGCGCGTGCGGTGCAGGCGCGCCAGCGGCCAGGTGTGCACCGGCTCGCCCTTCCACTTTTGCTCGTGCATCGCCGAGACGAGCGAGCGCATGCGCACGTCGACGGGCGCATCGCTCATCTTCGCGAAGCTGCGCAGCGCCCAGGCGGCCCCGGTCTGGTGGCGCACGACGCGCTCGTGGATGGTGCCGAGGTAGCGATCGATGTCGGCCGCGTCGATGCCGTGGGACGCGAGCCCCTCGCGGGCGCGCGGCAGGAGGTTCTCGACGATGAGATCGTGGGCGGTGAAGACCTCGCCGTTGATCCAGGCGAACTGGGCCGAGAGCCCGTGGCGCGCCGCGGCGAAGAAGTTGTTCTTGGCGTCGTCGAACTCCATCACCTTGTCGATGCGCGGGTGCTCGTCGGCGAGCGCCGCCATGAGTCCGAAGAAGAACGCCGCGTTCGCGACCTCGTCGAGCAGCGTCGGCCCCGCGGGCAGGATGCGGTTCTCGATGCGCAGGTGCGGGCGCCCGTCCTTGGTCCCGTAGCAGGCGCGGTTCCAGCGCCACACCGTGCTCGTGTGCATGCGCAGGGCGCGGAGCTCGGGCAGCCCGCCCTGCGCCAGCACCTTCATGGGGTTCTCGTCGAGCTCGCCCGTCGAGAAGAGCACGCGGTAGCGCGCGATGTCGTCCTTGTAGATCTCCAGGATCGAGCTCTTCACCCAGGCGTCGCCGAAGGACACGCGCGGCGGGGTCGCCCGCCGCTGGTGCGCCGCCGAACGGACGTCGATGGAGCGCTGGAACAGGGCGACCCGCGTCTCGTTCCACAGGCGCTGACCGAACAGCAGGGGCGAGTTGACGGCGGCCGCGAGGACGGGGCCGCTGATGGCCTGGGCCAGGTTGTAGAGGCGCGCGAACTCCTCGGGCCCCACCTGGAAGTGGATCTGGAAGCTCGTGTTGGCGCTCTCGAGCATCACGTTGTCGTGGGTGATGTCGAGCTCGTCGAGCCCCTTGATGACGATGCTGAAGGCGCCGCCGCGCAGGTGCGTCGCTGCGCGGTTGAGCTCGAAGTAGCGCGGCTTCGGCGTCATGTTGTCGAGCCGCAGGTGCGCCAGGCGCAGGGTCGGCAGGATGCCGGTCAGCACCACCGCCGCACCGAGCTTGGCCGCCGAGTCGTCGACCTTCTGCAGCACCTCGGCGGCCTCGCGCTCGATGTTGCGCAGGCACGAGCCCCCGAACACCTGCGGCGTCAGGTTGGCCTCGAGGTTGAAGCGCGCGAGCTCGGTCGTGATGCGCTCGTCGTCCTTCAGCATCTCGAGCAGCTCGACCGCCACGGGCGCGGGCTGGCGCGCCTGGTCGATGAGGAACATCTCCTGCTCGGCCCCGATGCGGCGGATGCCGGTCTCGAAGCGGTCGTCGAGGATGAGCTTCTCGAGCCCCTCGAGGTCGTCGAGCACCGCGCGGGTGAAGGCCCGCATCTGCTGGTCGTCCGCGCCCGTCCGTACGTCGTTGCTCCCCATCGTGACCTCGCCTCCAGGTGTAGGAGCCCGTTAGTCGAAGCGGCCGAGCTACGCAAAGGCCTCAAGGCCTCGCTTCGAACTTCCGCTCCGAGCCAAGGCGCCTGCCGCCCGAAGCCGCCGCGCCGGCGCGGGATCGGGAGCCCCGTGTGGCGCGCCGCCCTCAGGGCGCGGTCGGCCGGCAGCTGTCGGCATCGATGAAGCGCGTCACCGCACCGGGCGACGCCACGAACTGGTAGTACGCCGCCCCGGGCTGCGTGAAGGAGCCCGACAGGGTGATGTTGACGGTCGGCGACCTCGGCAGGCCGTCCGCGAGCGCCGCGCGCAGCGCCGCCGGTACACCGCAGCGCGGCGCGCCGATCGCGGGCAGCGCCAGCCCCATGCTGGCGTGCTGCGCGACGAGCTGCGACTGCAGGAGCATCACCTGGAGGGACGCGCTCGTGCCGTCCGGCTTGACGATCGCGAAGGTCATCGCCGCGGCGCGGTTCGGCGCGCGCGCGTCGAAGTAGCCGTCGACCGAGTCCTGGAGCGCGACGACCGCGAGGCTGGCGCTCGGCTCCATGCTCTTGGCGAGCGCGATGGCGTCGGGGACCAGCGTCGCCACGTCCACGTGCTCCGGATCGGCCAGCCTGACGGTCACGCAGCGCTCGTAGATGCACGCCGGCGCGGCGCTCGCGGTGCCGGAGCCGACCGGTCCCGGTGGGGCTGCCGTCGCCTCGCCGCTCGCCGCCGCGCGACCGCCGCCGGCAGCCGGTCGGGTCGCGAACCACGTGACGACGCCCGCCGTCGCCGCCACGGCGCCGACCCCGAGCACCGCCCAGAGGGCCGTCCGCCCGGCCCTGTGCTCGCCGGTCCGGGCGTCCGCCACGAGCGGCCGCGCGGTCGTCTCGAGCCCGCCGTGCCGCCACGGCGTGGCGGCGCCGCCCGCCGCGAAGGTCGCCTCCGCGCCGCGCACGCCGACGAGCGAGGCGCCCTCGGGGGCGTGCTGCACCTCGAAGGGCGGCGTGAGCAGGGTGGCGGCGAGGGCGTCGAGCCGCACTTGCCCGGGGCCGACGGCGGTGAGGAGCGCGACGCCGCGATCGAAGCCGGCCGCCGAGCTCGCGTCGCTGGCGGTCTCGGCCACGAGCACGCTGCCGATGCCCCCGCAGAGGCCGCGCAGGGCGAGCGCCGCCCGGGCGAGCCGCGCCGTCTGCCGGTCGAGCGGCTCGGCCTCGAGCGGCGTCACGAGCAGGCTGCCGTCCGCGAGCGCGCTCGGGGAGACGCCGTGGGCCGCGCTCGCCTGCGCGATGCCCGCCATGAGCCTGCCCCCGACGTCCCCCGCCTTGACCTGAGCCAGCAAGAGGCACCGTCCGGCCGCGGCGACCGGCGTGCGGTTCGGGTCCGCCAGGGCCACCGCGTGACCCTGGCGCACCTCCCAGAGCTCGCGCGCCGCACCGAGGCCGTCGGCGGGGCGCGCCGCGGGGTCGCGCGCCAGCATGCGCCCGACGAGGGCGTCGAGGGCCGGCGGCGCGTCGGCGCGCAGGGTGCACAGGCGCGGCGGCGGCTCCATGAGCACCCGCAGCAGAATGCCGAGCGGGTTGTCGCTCTCGTACAGGCGGCGCCCCGTCAGGCACCGGAACAAGAGGGCCCCGAGCGCGTACACGTCCGCGGCCGGCCCCACCGTCTGCGCGGCCTGGACCTGCTCGGGTGCCATGTATCCGGGCGTGCCGAGCATCACCCCCGTGTGCGTGAGCTCCTCGCGCGAGTCGCCCACGCGCGCGATGCCGAAATCCACGAGCTTGACGTGCTCGAGCGAGCCGCCGACGAGGAACACGTTGCCCGGCTTGAGATCGCGGTGCACGACGCCGGCGCGGTGGGCGGCCCCGAGGGCCTCCCCCACGCGCTGCCCGAGCGCGAGCGCCTCGGCCACGGTCAGCGACTCGCGCTCGATGCGCGCCGACAGGCTCTCGCCCTCCAGCCACTCCATCACGAGGAACGGCGCTCCGTCGGCGAGCGTGCCGTGCGCCACGAAGCGCACGATGCCCGGGTGGTCGAGCCCGGCGAGCAGCGCCACCTCGCGCGCGAAGCGCTCGGCGCCGGCGTGCGTGTGCATCACCTTGACCGCGACGAGGCTGCCGGTGGCGCGATCCCAGGCGCGGTACACGCTGCCCATCCCGCCGGAGCCGGCGAGCCGGTCGACGTCGAAGCGGCCCTCGATGAGCGTGCGTGGCGCAAGCACGGCTCGAGTCTAGCGCACCGCCGGGGCGCTCCGCTCCAGGCGTTCGATTCCGGCGCGCGGAGCGCGGGCGGGCGGGCGCGTCACGGCGCGCCGCGCTCGAGCACCTGTCGGTAGTAGACGAACAGCCGGCGGTACTGGGTGGCCAGCTCCGGGTCGCCGTCGAGACGGCGGCGCCACACCTCCTCCACGTGCCGGCGCGCGCGGGTGTCGAGGCCGTGCACCGCCACGACGACCTCCTGCTCGTCGCGCCGGTGGGCGAGCTCGGCCTGGAGACGAGCGTACTGCTCGACGGGCCAGCGCAGGGCCGCCTCGGCGAGCTCGATCGAGTCGCGCATCGCCTCGAGGGCCGCGCCGCCGGAGCCGGTCCGGGAGAGCTCGGGGGGTGCCGAGGACGGGACCGGCGCGTGGGGGGTGGCCGTCCGCCGCTTTCGCTGGGTCGGGGCGTGCTCGAGCTCCGCGCTCGGGTCCTCGGGCCCGCGCGCACGCTGCAGCGTCCGGGGCGCGAGGCTCGCGGCGGCCTCGCCCGAGGGCTGCGGCACGGCGGGAGCCGCGGCGGACTCGAGCGCCGCTGCGCAGTGGGCCGCGTAGCGCGCCGCGAGGGCGCTCGGTCCCGCGTGGATCTCGGCCGCGATGCGCCGGCCCCAGAGCGCCTCGGCGGCGGCGAAGGAACGAGCCGCCGCGGCACCGCCGAGACGCCGCGCTCGCTCCGCAGCGTCGAGGCCTCCGAGCTCGGCGGACAGGCGCGCCCAGGCGTCGAAATCGGCGCTGAGGTCGGCGGGATCTTCGGCCATGGGCGAGAGTCGTCGCCCCCAGGATCGCAGAAGCCCGTGCCCCCACGCAAGCGCCGAGCGGGCGCGGGCGGCGCCGGGCGGGCACACCTGCCGCCACGCGTCCGTGACACCCGCCGGCCCGCAGTGCTAAACGGACCGGCGCCGATGCCGCCTCTTCGACATGCCCGCGTCGCGCCGCTCCGCCGCGCGGTCGCCGGCGCGACGCCCCTGCTCGCTTCCCTCGTGCTCTGCCTGGGCTGCAGCCGGCGTGCCGACGCGCCGCCGGCCGGCGCGGGCGACGGCGCGGACCCGGTCGCGACGTGCACTGCCGCGTGCCGGCGGACGGGCGCCTGCGGCCTCGAGCTCGTGGACCTCGCCCTCCGCGAGCTCCCCGCCGGGGCGCGGGCGGCGGAGCGTGGCCGGGCGGAGGCGGCCGTCGCGCAGGACGAGCAGGCGTGCCAGGCGGCCTGCGAGAAACGCCTAGAGGACGCCGCCGAGGCCTCCGACGACCACGGCATGGCGCGCTGCCTGGCCGCCAGCGACTGCTCGACCTTCCTCGCGTGCCTGGCCTCGGAGCTCGGCTGAGCCATGCTGCGCTCCGGACCGAGCACGCTCCCGGCAAGGCGCTGGCTCGCGCTCGCGTGCGTCGCCGCCGCGGCCGCTGGCTGCCGGTCGAGCGAGCCGCCGCCGGAGGCTTGCACCACGCTCTGCGCGCGCATCGTGGGCTGCGGCATCGTCAAGCGCGAGCGCGACGCGGGAGTCGAGCTCAGCCTCGCGCAAGCCGAGCCCACGGCCGCTGCCGACCGCGCCGCACGCGATGCCTGCGAGCGCGAGTGCGGCACGCTCGACATGGCACGCGACGCGGGCACGCTCGAGCGCGCGGTCGAGTGCCTCGCGGGCGACTGCGACGACTTCGACGCCTGCCTGCGCGCCATCCGCCACGCGAAGCCCGACGACTCGGCCGCGCCATGAGGCCGCCTCGGGCGTGGTATCGAGCGCGCCGCCCGATGGCGCACGCGAGCGCGCTCGCGCTCGCGGCGCTGCTCGGCGCGAGCGCCTGCGGTCACGACGGCGTGACCACCTGCATCCGGGTGTGCACCAAGGAGGCGAGCTGCACCGACTCGACGGTCACCGGGGACTACGCGGCGGCGTGCGCCCAGATCTGCCAGGCCGCACAGGGCTTCGACCGCGACGCCCTCGAGCGGCGCGCGCGGTGTCTCTCCGAGCCCTGCGGCGCCTTCGAGCGGTGCCTGCGCGCGGCGGACGGACGCTGATCCGGCGCCCTCGAACCGTCCGGCTGCAGCGCGTGCGAGCGCGCTTGCCGGCGCAACCCGGGCAGTGCTAAACGCCGCCCATGCTCAAGCAAATGGTTGTGGGTGTGGTGTCTCTGTCGGCGGTTGCGCTCCTCGCGGTGGCCTGTGGTGGCGGCGACGCCAAGGGCACTTGCCTGAAGATGTGCGACAAGGCCGTCGAGTGCGCCGGCGATCTGGCGAAGGAAGCGGGCAAGAAGATGGGCGTCGAGGTTCCCGCCGCGGCGATCGAGGAGGCGAAGAAGCAGGCCGGCACGGCGATCGAGGCCTGCAAGAAGGGCTGCGACGACGCGGGCAAGGCGAGCTCGGGCGACATCAAGGCCCTGGCGGACTGCATCGCCAAGCCGTGCGGCGAGTACATGGCGTGCATGGAGAAGGCCGCCGGCGCGCACTGAGATCGTCACGTTCTGCGGCCGCGTGCGCGCGGCGATGAGGTCGTCATGGCTGACCAGGTCAAGGCTTCGCACATCCTGCTCATGTACCAGGGCTCGTCGCGCTCGCGCGCCACGCGCTCGAAGGCCGAAGCGCAGCAGCAGGCGGACGGCCTGCTCAAAGCGCTCCAGGCCGGCGGGAACTTCGCCGAGCTCGCGCGCCAGCACTCGGACTGCCCGAGCGGCAAGAGCGGCGGCGACCTCGGCGCCTTCGGGCGCGGCCAGATGGTCAAGCCCTTCGAGGACGCGGCGTTCGGCCTGCCGGTGGGCGGCATGAGCGGCGTGGTCGAGACGGACTTCGGCTACCACATCATCCAGCGCACGGGCTGAGCGCGACCCGTCCGCACGCGCGCTCGGGCGCGCACCTTCCTTCGCGGCCGGGCGTCGGCCCAGCCGCGAAGGTTTCGTTTTGTCGGGGTCGGCTGGCCACGCGGGGGCTCGAGGACCGTACACATGTCGAGAATCGCATCGTTCGGGGTCGCTCTATCCATCGCCGCCGCGCTCGCCGCCACGGCCTGCGGCACCAAGGACGACAAGCCAGCCGGCGCGACCGGCAGCGGGAGCGCCGAGGCGAAGCCCACCGCCGACAAGGCACCCGCGGGCGCGTCCGCGTCCGGTGTCGCGTCCTCGGCGCCGGGCGGAGCCCCTGCCGGAGACGCCAAGGGGCTGTGTCTCAAGATGTGCGACCGGGCGGTCGAGTGCGCGCCGGAGATCGCCAAGGAGGCCGGCAAGAAGATGGGCGTCGAGGTACCCGCCGCCGCGATCGAGGAGGCGAAGAAGCAGGCCGCGGCCGCCGTCGAGGAGTGCAAGAAGGGCTGCGGCGAGGACGCCACCAAGGCGACCCCGAGCGAGCTCGAGAGCGTGGCCGCGTGCCTCGCCCGGCCGTGCAGCGAGTACATGGACTGCATGACGAAGGCGGCCGGCATGCGCTGAGGCGCGGTGCTGGCCCCGTCGCCCCGGGGCGTCCGCGTCGCGCGAGGCGGGCCCTCAGGGGTTCGGCAGCTCGCCCCAGCCGAGCCCCTGCTCGAAGTACGCCGTGAGCTGGCGCATCGTGTCGATGTTCGACACGAAGCGCGCGAGCGTGGCGTCGGCGCCGGGGCTCGCCGGATCGAGCTGCACGGCGCCGTTGCCGTCGAGCACGAGCTCTGGCGTGCCGTCGGCGTCGAGGACGGGCACGCCGTTGGCGTCGCGCACCACGAGGTAAGCGACCGTGACGAGGTGGTTCGCCCACTCGAGCATGCGCGCGCCGAGCGAGCGCTCGCGGTCGACGCCGAGCACCGTCTCCTTGCCGCTCGTGCGCGCGAGGTAGCGGTTGCCGCTGCCGGGGTCGACGAAGGCGAGGGTCTCGGTCGGGGGCCACGCCGGCGCCTCGTTCGGCAAGAGCGCGATGCGCGCCTCGTGCACCCACGCGAGCGACCAGTTCGTGGGGAAGAACATCGCGCCCCACACCATGGCGTAGATCTGCTCGTTCCAGCCGTAGTTCGGGTCGACGAGCTCGGCCCCGGCGGGGCGCGCCGCGGCATCGGTCTTGGCCCAGAACTGCGGGTACGCGAGCTCGATCGTGGGCGTGTCGGGCGGGTTCGCCGGCGGCAGGGCCCACGGCGAGTAGGTCGGCATGTCGCCCGTGAGCAGGCCGTTGTAGAGCCGCTTCACCTGCGCGGGGAACACGGTCGCGAAGTTGACGTTCTTGTAGCGCGAGTCGGTAAAGTCCTCCTTCGCGTTCGAGATGAAGTAGTCGAACGCCTCGGACAGGTAGTAGGTCGCCCAGATCTTCTCGTAGTAGGCGCCGACCTGGGTCTGGTAGTCGCTCCAGTAGTAGCCCTGCGAGTAGTCGAAATCGTTGTGCACGTAGCGGCCGGCGCCGAGCGGCACGTGGAAGTCGTAGAGGTACACCTCGGGCAGCGGCGCCGAGTCGGCGACGTAGACGTCCTCGCCGACGCCGATGGGCGTCGTGCTCCCGCAGAACTCGGACGGGCAGTAGTAGCCCGGGTCGGGCCGCGTGAGCGCGCGACCGAAGAGCCCGAGCGCCTCCGTCCCGGCCATGGCGAGCGGGCCGTAGTAGCCGTCGGCCAGGAACTCCTGGCTCGGCGTCGTCGGGTCGCCGTCGAGGATGGCGCCGAAGGCGAAGGTCTTGGCGATCTGCTGGATGTTGTCGAAGTAGCGGTACTGCAGGCGCGCCGTCACCGAGTCCGAGTTGAACTCGACGCGGTTGCGGCGGAAGTTGTCGAGGATGTAGCGGTTCTCGTACTGGGTCTCGAGGTAGCGCACCTGCTCGTAGGCGTCGGCGCCCCAGTCGTCGGTGAACACCGGCACGTTGCCGGTGTCCGCGTACTCGTCGCTCGAGAACATGTAGCCGCGACGCACGCGCCCCGCCCCGTCCACGGCGCGCGGCTGGCGGCCCCAGGAGAACTTCGCGTAGTCCGGATCGGTCGCGAAATCTTGCATGTCGCGGTAGTCGACCACGTCGAGGGGTTGCTCCTTGCAGCGGCTGCCGAGCGGCGCTGCGGCGTCGGGCGCACAGTCTCGCACGAGCTCGAAGAGCGTCTGGTAGCGACTGTAGTGGTGGAACTGCCACGGGTCGTTGACGCTGACCGGCGGGAAGTAGAACACGCCGAACAGGCCGGGGAACGTGGTGAAGGCCGTGAGTCGATAGGCCTTGGCGCGCCCCGCGCTGCCCGGCGCCACGCTGACCCCGGGCGTGTTCCACACGTCGACCACGCCGCCGTAGGCGAAGCGCAGCGCGGCGCGGTCGTACTTGCCGGGCAGGATCGTGTCCTGGTTCTGGTCGCCCGGGTAGTCCATCACGCTCGTGGTGGCGTAGCGGCCGAGGTTGCCGTCGATCTCGGCCTGCGACATGGGGTCGCGCCAGCGCGGCCCGATGCAGTCGCTGCCGTCCGTCGTGCCGTCCGGGCAGCTGGTCGCGACGGTGCCGTCGCTCGTGCGGAGCTGCCAGTACTGGGGCTCGTAGTTCAGCGAGTCGAAGGAGGCGGCGAAGTTGTGGCGCAGGCCCATGGCGTGGCCGAGCTCGTGCGCCACGACGCCGCGCGTGTACTCCTTTCGTGCCCACAGGTACACCGCGTCGCGGTGCGCCTGGACGGCCACGGGGTCGTTCGGGTCGGGCGACGGAAACAGCCCCTTGGCGACCTGTGCGAGGCCGAGCAGGTTGTCGGGCTCGAGGGCGTCGTAGCGACAGCTGTGCCGCGCGGCCTGCCCCGTCAGGCGGGCCCGGCGGGCCGCGCGCCGCGTGGCCGGGTTCATGCGGCCGAAGGGGCTGCCGCGCACGATGGCGTCCGGCGACAGCGGCCCAGCGGGGTCGTAGCCCGCCGCCTGCGCCATCTCCGGTGAGACCATCGCCGCCTCGATGGGCGTGCCGCGCAGGGCGAGCAGCCGCGCTCCGAGGACCGCATTGCCGGGCCCGAGGCGATTCTGCGAGACGAGCGTCTCGACGCGCTGCTTGTGGCGCAGCGCCGGTGGCTCGTTCGGCTTCGCCGGCGCGATCCCGGCGAGGTAGGGCGCGAGCACGGCGGGGTCGAAGGCCTCCCGGCGGAGCGCGGTCTCCTCGGCGCTCATCGGCGCGGTCTTCTGCCCGAAGCCGCTCGCCTTCTGGGCCTCGACCCAGTCGCTCACGTTCTGACCCTCGACGTAGGTCTCGGGATCGATCTCGCCGTTCAGGAGGCCGAGCAGATCGACGAGCGTGGCCGACGCGCGGTCGAGGACGGCGCCCCACATGTTGACACTGCCGGCGATCTTCTCGCCGGAGAGCGGGTCCTCGGCATCCATCATGATGCCCCAGGGCGACATGAGCTCCGGATCCTGGATGATGGCGACGAAGTTGAAGCGGAGATCGCCGAGACGCGCGCGCGTGCCGTCCGGGCCGCAGGCCGCGACGTCGCCCTTCGCAGCGTCGACCGGGTTGTGGCAGAGGACGAAGATCGGCGGCACCTCCGCCGGCGAGGCGGCTCCGAGGGGCGGCACCCAGTCGTCCGTCCACTCGGCTGGCCACCCGAGCTCGCTCTCGCAGGCGGCGCCGCCCGTCCGCCGGCACTCGGCGAGGCGCCCCGCCACCACCGCCACGCGCATGGCGTCGCTCCACGCCCCGAGCGCCTCGGCCGAGCTCTGGAAGAGCTCCTCCGGGTACTCCGGGTTCACGTGCCACGGGATGGTCCGCACCACCCGGTCGCGCATGGGCAGCGTGCACTCGCCCACGAAGGCGTCGCAGCGCGAGCCGCGCCCGACCGCCGCGCACTCGTCCTCGGTCCCGTCGAGATCGACGTCGCGGTGCGGATCGGCGCCGACGGGCGTCGTCTCGGTGGTGTGGCACGCGACCGCCGGCGACGCGTGCGAGCGCTCGTACAGGTTCCAGCGCGTGGCGAAGCGGTGCCACTTGTCGTCGACGACCCCGTAGTGGCGGTCGTAGCCGAAGCGATCGACCGTGAAGTAGCCGAACATGTCCATCGCCGCGCCGTCGTAGTCGAGCGGCTCGTAGTCGGTGTCGCGCACGCGGCGGAAGGCCTGGCGCAGGGTGACCTCGCTCGGGTTGCAGTTCGTGCTCGGGTACGCGCCGAGCAGCCAGCACGCCGGGAAATCGCCCCAGTCCGGATCGTGGATCACCTGCGGCTGGGCCCACGCCTTGTTGGTCACGTCGAAGTAGCCGGCGTCGAGGTCGAACACCGGCGCGTGGTCGCTGTGCGGGTCGCTCACGTAGTAGGCGACCGGCTCCCAGGTGATGCCGTAGTAGATGCCGAGCTGCGAGAGCGCGTCGAGGTCGTAGGCCGTCGTCACGAGGTTCTTCGACCAGTCGACGCGGAAGAACTCGCGCTCGTACCAGGGCCGGTCGGTGTCGTTCTCGACGATGACGTTGAGCTCCTCGCCGGTCGAGGCGTTGTAGTCGCGCCGGATGTCGAAGTGCTTCTGGATGCCGTACGCGGCCACGATCTGGCCGGTGTCGGTGCGCTTGACGCCCGCGTGGTCCGTGTCGGCCACGAGCTCGTAGCCGAGCCGCGCGAGCAGGAGATCCTCGGTCACCTCGAAGTGGACGCGGGTGGTCGGCTCGGCGTCCGAGCTCGTGAAGAGCCCGTCCGAGCCGGCGCCGACCGACACGTCGACGACGGTGGTGCGCATGTAGAACTCGGGGTCGTCCGTCTGGGTGTCGAGGGCCCCCACGAAGAAGCTCTTCGCGAGCGCGCCCGACTGCACCCGGTTGACGGGCTCACGCTCGACCGCGCACGCCGTGGCGACGAGCGGAGCGAGGGCGAGGACGACGGGAACGAGCCTGACGGGGAGCGACTTGTGCGGCGACATCGGCGCCGAGCATACGCCGAACGGGCGCGCCGCTCACCGGCGTTCGAGCGGGCTCAGGGCGTGCCGACGAAGCCGACCTTGCTCGTGATGAGCAGGTGCGGCTTGCTCGCCGAGTCGAGGTAGCCGAAGCGGAAGGCGAGGTCGCGCTTGGGCTGCTTGCGCCACAGATCGCGCATGACCTTGGTCTGGCTCTGGTCGGCCGGGATGCGCGTGCCGATGAACGAGCCGTACGTCTCGTGCTCGAAGCCGGCCGGCTTGGCGTAGGTCGGCGGGATGCCGGTCGAGTCCGACACCATGAAGGTCATGTTCCCGAGCAAGTAGTCGCGGATGGTCTTGAAGCCCACGCTCCACATGAGATAGCTCGCGGCCTTCGTCACGGCCGAGACCTTGCCCTTCTGCTCGAGGTGCTTGAGAAAGCCCGGGCTCTTGGCGAGGCCGTCGTCGCCGAGGTTCATCGCCATGTGACGGTGCACCCGCTCGGGCGCACCCGCGTCTGCGCCCCGCGCCCGGAAGGTGATCTCGACGTTGGCGAACGCCTCCGAGAAATCGGGCGGGAACCAGGTGTCCTTGCGCCGCTCGCCGGCCTTGCGCTCCTCGGCCGCGATGTCCTCGGTGTCGAGGTAGCGCAGCGCGCCGTCCGGCTCGACGCGGAAGTAGCGCATGTGCACCGGCTCGAGGTCGTGGATCGCGAGCCCGACGAGGAAGAAGCCGAGCTCGCCCGGGATGTCGCCGCGCTGGGTGTGCTTCAAGGTCTCGCTCTGGCTGAAGTTGCCGACCGCGAGGAGCTCGTTGAGCTCCGTCCGCAGCTGGCTCAGGCTGGCCGAGAGCGCCTTCTGGCCGAGCGTCTTGATGCGCCGCGGGTCGCCCGCGAGCTCGAGCGAGATGGTGGTCACCTCCGGGGCGTCCGGGTAGGCCATGAGCGCCGAGACGAGGTCGCCGCCGGCAAAGGGGTAGACGACCGGCTTCGGCAGGTCCTTCGGGATGTGCGTCGCGAAGAAGCTCATCGCCTTTTTCATGTAGCTCTCGCGGAAGGTCTTCACCTTGCCGGAGAGCGCCGTGCAGTGCTCCTCGACGGTCTTCTGGTCGAGGTACTCGGGGATCGGGGCGTCGCCCGCGCAGGCCGCGACGCGGTAGAGGATCCGCGCTTCGTCGCCGAAGTCGTGACCTGGCAGCGCCGCAGGTGCCGGCGTGGGGGCCGCCACCGAGCCCGCTGCGCTGGCCGAGGGCGCCGGAGCGGCGGCCGTGCCGACCGTGCCCGGCCCGGCGGCGCTCGTCGTGACCGAGGGCGCGCCGCTCATCTGCGGGTCCGTGACGGGCGGCGATTTGCAGCCGGCACCGCCGGCGGCGCCCGCCAGCGCGAGCGCGAAGGCCCCCCACCGAATCGTCCGCGCCCCGCCCCCCGTGGTCCCGCGACTGCTCTTCAGGCTCGACATCGGAGCGTTCATGTCGCTTGTGGCCGCGGCGGTCAAGTCGGCAGCGTGCTCGACCTAGGTGCTGCGCGCGGGCCCGGGTGGTGCCTGCCGCGTGACGAGGTAGAGCACGACTCCGAGCACGACGGTGCCGAGGCCCGCCACGACGACGAGCGGCTTGGCGCGCACCGCCTGCACGACGGTCCAGAGCATGAGCGCGATGAAGAGCAGCGGCGGCAGCGGGTAGAGCGGCATGCGATAGGGGCGCGCCACGTGCTTTCTCCGGTGCCGCAGCACGAACACGCAGCCGACGCCGATGGCGGCGAAGATCGACAGCGTGAAGCCCACGTACGAGAGCAGCGCCTCGAAGCTCGAGGTCCACAGAAGCACGAGGGCGACGGCGGTCTGGAGGGCGATGGCGACGCGCGGCCCACGCTCGGGGTCGCGCCAGGCGAGCAGGCGCAGGCGCGGCATGTCCTCGGCGAGCGCCGCGTAGATGCGCGGCCCGGTCACGACGAGCGCGCCCACGGTCGAGACGAGGCCGAGCGCGATGAGCACGCTCACGAAGCGCCCGCCGGCGTCGCCGAGCAGGCTCTTCGCCGAGGCGTCCGCGACCGCCTCGACACCGGCGAGGCTCGACAGGGGCGCCGAGGCGAGGAAGACGGCGTTGAGCGCGACGTAGAGCGCGGCGACGGCCAGGGTCCCGAGCAGGGTCGCGGCGGGCAGCACGCGCGCCGGCCGCTCGATCTCGCCGGCGAGATAGGCGGCGGCGTTCCAGCCGCTGTACGAGAACGACACCCACATGAGCGACATCGCGAAGGCGGGCGACAGCAGCGTGCGCCACAGCGGCTCCGGTCCGGGCGCCGCGAGGTAGCTCGCGTCGCCCTTCACGATGCCGATGACGATGAAGGCCAGGATGAGCAGCACCTTGCCGGCCGTCGCGGCGTTCTGGAAGCGCGAGCCGCCCTTCATGCCGCCCATGTGGACGAGCGACACGAGCACGATGAGCAGCGCGCCGGCGATCTCGGGCGCGAAGCCGACCGCGGGCGGGGGTGCGCCCGCGACCTCGGCTGCGGGGAACCAGGCGGCGACCAGGTACTTGCCGAAGGCGTGCGCCATCATCGCGAGCGGCGCCGCGAAGCCCACCACGAAGGAGCAGAGCGCGGACGCGAAGCCGACCGCGGGATGGACGAGGCTCGAGATGAAGCGGTACTCGCCGCCGTTGTCGGGCAAGGCGGCGCCGAGCTCGGCGAACGACACGGCGCCACACCAGGCCGCGACTCCGCCGAACGCCCAGCAGAGCAGGATGGCGACGGGCGACGGGATGTCGGCCGCGAGAAAGCCGGTGGTCGTGAACACGCCGGTCCCCACCATGCTCGCGACGACGAGGCCGGCGGCGGTGATCATGCCCACGCGGCGCAGCGGTCGCACCGCGGCCCCTGCGGGCGCGCCCGGTTCCGGAGAAGCACTGCCCGTCATGGTCTCTTGC
Source organism: Polyangiaceae bacterium (assembly GCA_020848455.1). Lineage (GTDB taxonomy): Bacteria > Myxococcota_A > Polyangia > Polyangiales > Polyangiaceae > JACRDA01. Next base: position 64,029 of record JADLAB010000351.1, on the reverse strand, counting down.
ACCAACCTTCCTCGGCCTTGCATTTCCGCTCGCGCACGCACACCTCGGCGCGCTTGCAGTCGGCGTCGTTCTCGACGACGCAGCGCCCGGCGTCCGCGTCGACCGAGCACTGCCCGGCGCGGCGACCGATGTACGACGCCTCGCAGTCCTCGTCGCGCGTCGCGACGCACACCCCCGCCCGTGCGCTGCACGCGCCCCAGTCGCGACACACCCGCGCCTTCTTGCAGTCCTCGTCGCTGGCCGCCTGGCACGGCACGGCCGGCGCGGCGCTGCCCGAGCTCCCGGCACCGACCGGCTCCACGGAGGGCGCGGCCGCCGGCGTGCACTGCCCCTCGTAGGCGCAGGCCCGCCCGGTGGGCGCGCAGGGCGGCTCCTGCCGGCGCGCGCGGTCCGCCGGGCTGCCCGGCCCCGCGCTGCTCGAGCCGCTCGCACGAGCAGCCCCGCGCTCGTCGCAGCCGAGCGCCGCGAGCGCGACCGCGAAGCAGAGCTCGGCACTGCGCCTTCCCACGCAGAGCCTTGTACGAGGGGCGGTTCGGCCGCGCAAGATTCGCCTCGGATCGGGTCGCGGGCCCGAGACCGGAGGCCACGCTTGGGCGTACAAGGAGGGACGAGGAAGCGATGCCCCGGTGCCCGACCCGCCTCACGCCCTCGGTCGCTCTCGCGTGCCTCGCCGGAGCGGCCTGCGGCCCCGCCCCCGAAGTCACGCCGGGCCTGCACTCGCGGGCACCGGCGACGGCTGACGCCGCGGCGCCAGGATCGACGGCGAGCTCGCTCGGGACCGACCCTGCGAGCGACCCGACCGGCGGCCCCGCGGCCGCTGCGAGCGGCGCGTCCACCGCCTCGGCGCCCTCGGCGAGCGGCACCGCGGGCGGCTCGGCGCCGGCCGCTGCCCCGTACGTGCTCGCCGAGGCCGGGTGCCGCGTGGAGGTGGGCGCGGTCCTCTCGGCGGAGCGCTTCCGCGGCCCCGGGCCGATGACGCCGAGGCTCTCGGACACGCTCGCGCGGGACCCCGCCTACGCGCGCACCTACTCGGGCATCTCGCACGGCGACCAGCACATCCAGTGTCGCTACCGGGTGCAGGTCATGGGCGGCACCTACCGCTACCGCTTCGTCATCGGCAACGCCATCACCCGCTACGACGTCGACCGCTGCGAGCTCGTGCGCGCGGAGGTCGCGAGCGAGATCGTCGCGGCCACGCGCCACTGCACGGATCTGCACGGCGGCGAGTACGACGGCTGGGTCCTCGAGCCGCTCTAGGCCCGGATCGAGCGCTGGGCGCTCGGCATCTTGCGCGCGCCGCGCCCCGGTGTGCGTGGGGGGTGTGGCTCGGGCCGGGACGCGGCTAAGCTCCCGCCCACGGATGGCTGGGAGGATCGGGATGGACCGGATCGCGGACGAGCGACGGCCGCGCGTCGTCGTCGTGGGAGCGGGCTTCGGGGGGCTGCAGCTCGCGCGCGCGCTCGCGGGGGCGCCGCTCGAGGTCCTGCTCGTCGACCGGCAGAACTACCACCTGTTCACGCCGCTGCTCTACCAGGTGGCGAGCTCGCTCCTCAACCCGAGCGACATCGCCTTCCCGGTGCGCGCCATGTTCCGCGATACGCCGAACGTGCGCTACCGGCAGGCCGAGGTGACGGCCGTCGATCTCGGGCGCCGACGGCTCGAGCTCGGGGGCGGCGAGCGGCTCGAGTACGACTACCTCGTGCTCGCGACCGGCAGCACGACCAACTACTTCGGCAACGCCAGCATCGAGGCCCGCGCGCTCGGGCTCAAGAACCTGCCCGAGGCGCTCGAGCTCCGGAACCACAGCCTCGCCTGCCTCGAGGCCGCGAGCCACGAGCCGGACGAGGCCGAGCGCGCGCGGCTCATGACGACCGTGATCGTGGGCGGCGGTCCGACCGGCGTCGAGTACGCCGGCGCCCTGTCCGAGCTCATGGCCCTCGTGCTCGACGGCGAGTACCCGATCCCGCGCGCGCTCGGCCGCATCGTGCTCGTCGAGGCGCAGGAGCGGCTGCTCGCGGCCTTCCGCCCGGAGCTCGGGCGCTACACCGAGGAGCGCCTCGCGGCCATGGGGGTCGAGGTGAAGCTCGGCGTGCGCGTCACCGAGGCGCACGACGATCACGTCCTTCTCTCCGACGGGACGCGCGTCGAGAGCCGCACGCTCGTCTGGTCGGCGGGCGTGCGGGCGGCCGACGTCGAAGAGCCCCTGCCCGTGCCGCACGCGCGCGGCGGTCGGCTCGAGGTCGACGCGTACCTGCGCGTCGGCGGGCTCGCGCACGCCTTCGCCATCGGCGATCTGGCCGGGGCGCGCGACGACGGCAAGGAGCTGCCGATGCTGTCCGCGCCCGCCATGCAGCAGGGCCGCTTCGTCGCGCGCTACCTGCGCGACGTCGCCGCCGGTCGCGACCCCGAGCGCCGCGGGCCCTACCGCTACAAGGACAAGGGCATCATGGCCGTGATCGGCCGCAACGCGGCGGTCGCGGAGCTCGGCGGCATGACCTTCACGGGCTTCGTGGGCTGGGCCGTGTGGCTGCTCGTGCACATCTACTTCCTCATCGGGTTCCGCAACCGGCTGGCGGTGCTCTGGACGTGGTGGTGGAACTACGTGAGGCGCGATCGACCGGTGCGCATCATCTCGTCCTCGCCACCCCCGCGCCTGCTCGAGCAGGAACGGCTGCGCGCCCTCGTCGTCTCGGACACGGGCCCGCGCTCGCTCCGCAGCCCGGCGCCGCCGCGGGAGCCATGAGCGCGCGACCGGACACCGACGCGCTCGCGCTCGTGCCGTCGGCGCACGAGCGCCGCGGCGGCAAGCCCTGCGACGTCGAGGAGCCCGTCGACCAGTACCTCCACCGCCCGCTCGCGGCGCTCCTCGCGCGCCGGCTCGAGCCGCGCGCCGTCACGCCGAACCAGGTGACGGTCGCCTCGGGTGTCGTCGGCCTCGGCGCCGGCGCGGCCATGGCGCTCGGGCACGTGGCCGGCCCACCCGCGCTCGCGTGCGGCGCCGTGCTCCTGTTCGCGAGCGTGGTGCTCGACTGCGCGGACGGGCAGCTCGCGCGGCTCCGGGGCTCCGCTTCGCTGCTCGGGCGCGTGCTCGACGGCGCGGTCGACGTCGTGACGCCCCTCGCGGTGTTCCACGGGCTCGCCGTGTACCTGCTCGGGCGCGGCACGTCGTTCGCGCTCGCGTGGAGCCTCGGCTGGGCCGCCGGCGCGAGCCTGCTCTGGCACACGACGCAGTACGACGTCGCGAAGAACGCGTATCTGCACCACACGCGCCCCGACTTCGACCAGGGCGGACCGGCGCTCGTGGGGGGGGCCGAGGTCGCGACCCTGCGCCGGGAGCTCGCCGCGAGCGGCGCCCGGGGCGCGACCGCGCTCGTCGGGCTCTTCGCGCTGTGGCTCGAGCTCGGGCGACGCGGCGGCCCGCGCGCCCCGGAGCGGCAGCCGCCGACGCTCGCCTGCGACGCCGAGCGCGCGGCCTACCGGCGCCGCTTCGCGGGACACATGCGCGCCACGCGCTGGCTCGGGCTCGGCACGCACCTCGCCCTGCTCACCGCGAGCGCCGTCGCCGGTGCCGTCGACGCGCGCGCCATCCTCGTCGGCTGGCTCGTGATGGTCGGACCCATGAACCTCGCTTGCGCCGCCCTCGTGTGGCGCCGCGCGGTGCTCGAGCGCCGCTTCCTGCGCGACCTCGCGCGGCTCCGCGCGGACCTTTCGGTCGGCGCAGCCCGAGGGTAAGAGGGCCGCGAACCGCGGGGTTTGCCATGACACGCCGCTACTACGTCACCACGCCGATCTATTACATCAACGACGTGCCGCACCTCGGCAGCGCGTACACCACGATCGCGGCCGACGTCATCGCGCGGTACCGCAAGCTGCGCGGCTTCGAGGTGCACTTTCTCACGGGCACCGACGAGCACGGCCTCAAGATCCAGCGCGAGGCCGAGCGTCGGGGTATCGCGCCCGAGGTGCTCGCCGACCAGATGAGCGCGGCCTTCCGTCAGGCCTGGCCCGCGCTCGGCTGCGAACCCGACGATTTCATCCGCACGCACGAGCCGCGCCACGTGGCCGGCGCCCAGGCGCTGTGGCGCAAGATCCGCGCGGCCGGCGACATCTACCTCGGCGACTACCAGGGCCTCTACTGCGTGGGCTGCGAGGCCTACTACACCGACAAGGAGCTGCTGCCGGGCGGCGTGTGTCCGCTCCACAAGACCGCCGCCGAGCCGGTCAAGGAGCAGAGCTACTTCTTCCGCCTGTCGCGCTACGGCGAGCGCCTGCTCGAGCTCTACGAGAAGAACCCCGAGTTCGTCTCGCCGCCGAGCCGCCTCAACGAGGTGCGGAGCTTCGTGCGCCAGGGCCTGCAGGATCTGTCGGTGTCGCGCACCACCTTCCGCTGGGGCATCCCCGTGCCCGACGACGACGCCCACGTCATGTACGTGTGGTTCGACGCCCTGTCGAACTACCTCACGGCGCTCTCGGCGCCCGTGGACCACACGCGCTTCTGGCCGCCGAACGTGCACCTCGTCGGCAAGGACATCCTGCGCTTCCACGCCGTGTACTGGCCGGCCTTCCTCATGGCGGCGGGCTACCCGGACGACGCCCTGCCCCGGCAGATCCTGGCGCACGGCTTTCTCACGTACGGCGGCCAGAAGATGTCGAAGTCGCTGCGCAACACCGTGAGCCCGCTCGCGCTCGCCGAGGGCATCGCGCCGTGGCTCGGTGTCGACGTCATCCGCTACTGCCTCCTGCGCAGCATCTCCTTCGGCCACGACGGCGACTTCTCGATCGAGGACGTGCTCGGCCGCTACGCCGCCGACCTCGGCAACACGCTCGGCAACCTCTTGCACCGCCTGTTGCCCTTCGCGAGCGACGCCGCGGCGCGCGCCGCCGCCGAGCCGGCCGGCCCGCTCGAGGAGGCGCTTCGCTCCCAGGTCGAGGTCGCCTCGCGCGCCGCCGCCGAGGCCTTCGACGGCTGCGCACCGACGCGCGCGCTCGAGGCCATCTGGGTCGCGCTCACGGCGGCCAACAGCTACGTCGACCGCGCGGCGCCGTGGGCCGCGCGCAAGCAGTCGCCGGCGCGGCTCGGCACCATCGTGCTCACGCTCGCCGCGGCGCTCGAGGCCGCGAGCGTGCTCGTCGCCCCCGTCATGCCGCGCGTGGCGGCCGCGTTGCGCCAGCAGCTCGGCCTCGCCCCGCTCGTGCCACGCATCGGCGCGGACCAGTGGCCGCTCGACCTGCCGGCGCGCGACCCCGGGCACGCCTTCGCCCCGGGCGAGCCCATCTTCCCGCGCCTCGACAAGGAACGCATCGCGGAGCTCCGCACGCGCTTCGCGCCACCCGCCGAGCCAGCGGCGCCGGGCGGCGGCCCCCCCGGAGTCGACCCGGCCGAGCCGCCGCCGACGCGCCCGTCGCCCGCAAGGGCCGCACCCGCCGTCAAGACCCCGAGCCGACCGCGCGCGGCCGAGGCGGCGGCGGTGGCACCCGCGGAGGCTGCGCCGGAGCCGGCCGTGCCGACGGCTGCCGCCCCTAAGGCCGTGCTCGACTTCGACTCGTTCGCGAAGATCGATCTGCGCGTCGGCGTCGTCCGTACGGCCGAGCGCATCCCGAAGAAGGACCGCGTGCTCTCGCTCACGGTCGATGTCGGTGAGGCGGAGCCGCGGCGCATCGTGGCGGGCATCGCCGCGCACTACGCCCCCGAGGCGCTCGTCGGCCGGCGCGTCGTCGTGGTCGCGAACCTCGCCCCGCGCCCCTTCGGCGGCGGCCTCGGGTCGCACGGCATGCTGCTCGCCTCCGATACCCCGGCGGGCGTGCGCCTGATCACGCCCGACGACGCCTCGCCGCCGGGCGCGCCGGTGCGCTGAGCGGCGCGCGGCCGCGATCGCGGCCCCAGACGACGAAACGGGCGCCGGCTCGCGAGGAGCGGCGCCCGTTCCGGCGCGTGCGGTGCGGAGGCTAGTCGCGCCCCGACATGAAGATGCGCAGGAGGAACATGAACAGGTTCCGGAGCTGCACGAGGAGCGCGAGCGCGTCGCCGACGGCGTCGTCCATCTTGCTGTTCCGGAAGATGTAGCTCGTCACGTAGAGGATGAAGCCCGCCGAGAGCAGGGCGCCGCCCGTGGCGATCGCGAGGGCGAACACCTCGCTGTGGAACACGAAGGTGAGCAGGCAGCCGCCGAGGATGACCCAGAAGCCGATGTTGAGCATCGCCTTCAGGTACGAGAAATCCTTGCGCGTCACGAACACGTAGCCGGTGATGCCGACGAACACGAGGGCGGTCATGATGCCCGCGTCGCGGACGGGTGCCGTGGTGAGCGTCGCTCCGATGCCGGCCTTGGCCTGCGCGAAGAAGATCATCGGCGCGAGATCGAGCCCCATGATCGCGGCCACGAGGAACAGCGCGGCGACGTTGACGTAGCGCACCTTGCTGACCCAGCTCGCGACGAAGGTCGCCGCGACGAGGGCGCCGAAGGCGATCCACATGAGCGCCGGGTTCTCGAACATCATCGAGACGACCTTCGGGACGAGCACCTCCTGGCCGGCGTGCTTGCCGCCCGCCCAGACCCAGGGCTCCGTGCCGCCGAAGCTCAGGCACGCGTAGCCGGCCGCGATGGCGACGAGCATCGCGCCCGACAAGAGGCCGTAGACCTTGCGGAGGTACTTCACGCGCTCGAGGCCGAGCGGCAGCGCCGCCTCGCCGCCGAGGATCGCGCCCGGCGAGCCACCGGTCCCGGCCATCGCACCGGCGCCGTAGCCCGCGGTGGCGGCGGCCGCCCCGCCCGGCCCGGCGAACGGATCGACGCCCCCGCGCTGCTGCGCGCCGGACGAGCCCCAGCCCGCGGCCTGCGCGGCGGGGGGAGGCGCCGCCGCGGAGGGACCCCAGCCACCACCGGCCGGCTGAGCGGGCGCCTGCGACGCGGCCTGCGCGCCGCCGCTGCCGCCGTTCACGACGACCTGGAAGCTGCCGTCGGGCAACGGCTTGACCTCGGCCCGCATCCCGCTCGACGAGTACTGCTGGACGTAGGTGGACGCTGTCTGCCAGTCGGCGTCGCGATTGCCGGTGCTGACGACGAACTCGAATCCTCCGCTCATCTCGGGGCCTCCTCCGCCGCGCCGGGCGCGGACCTTGCGTTGCGGAGACGATACCACCGGTCCCCGGCAGATCTCCCCGCGCGCCGCACGTAGAGTATGACGACGCGCGCCCGCGCGCCAAGTCCAGATGGCGTGCAAGGCGCGTCCAACGACGGCTCAGCGGCCGCGCTCGGGGTCGCGGTCCACGCGCCCGTGCAGCCGGCCCCGGGCGAGGCGCACCCACACCCCGTCCCCCTGCTGCAAGTCCTCGGCATCGAAGAGGATCCGGCCGTCGTCGCGCGTGGCGATGGCGTAGCCGCGGGCGAGGACCGCGAGCGGCGAGAGCGCCTCGAGCCGGGCGCGCTCGCCCTCGAGGCGGCTGCCGAGGACGGCCAGGCGCTGGCGGAGCGTCGCCCGCAGGCGCGCCTCGAGGGGGGTGACGCGGGCGCGGACGGTCGCGAGCAGCGCCCGCGGATGGCGCGCCTCGAGCCGACGCCGGAGCGCGTCGCTCACCGCGTGCGCCTCGGCGAGGCGCCGCCGCATCGCGCGCTCCGCGCGGCTCGCGAGCTCGTCGAAGCGCTGCCCGCGCTCGAGCACGAGCCGCCGCGGCTCCCCGAGGCGCCGCCGCAGCCGGGCGAGCTCGCCGCGCCGGTCGGCGAGCGCGTGGCTCATCGCCCGCCCGAGCCGCAGCCGGAGCTGCTCGAGCCGGGCGCGCTGCTCGGCCTCCTCGGCGACGAGGAGCTCGGCCGCCTGCGACGGGGTCGCGGCCCGCGCGTCGGCGGCGAGATCGGCCAGGGTCGTGTCGACCTCGTGGCCCACGGCGCTCACGATCGGGATCGGGCAGGCGGCGACCGCGCGCACCACGCGCTCGTCGTTGAAGGCCGCCATGTCCTCGGCGGAGCCGCCGCCGCGCGTGACGAGCACGACGTCGACGCCGCGGAGGCGCCCGGCGCGCGCCACGGCCTCGGCGATGCGCTCGGGCGCCGCCGCCCCCTGGACGACGGTCGGCACGAGCACCAGCCGCACGCGGCCGCGGCGAAAGGCCACGCGCGCGACGTCGTGGATCGCGGCCCCGTCGCGGCTCGTGACGACCGCGACCGTGCGCACCTCGCGCGGCATGCGCCGCTTGCGCTCGGCGGCGAAGAGCCCCTCGGCGGCGAGCTTGCGCTTGAGCGCCTCGAGCGCCTCGAGCAACGCCCCTCGGCCCACCGGCGCGACGGCGTCGACCACGAACTGCATGCGCCCGCGCGGCGCGTAGACGGTGATCCGGCCCGTGCACACCACGCGCGCACCGTCGGCGAGCAGGCGCTCGGCGCGGGGCGAGGCACCGCGGTAGAGCACGGCCTCGACGAGCGCGTCCTCGTCCTCGTCCTTGAGGGCGAAGTACGAGTGCCCGCTCGCCGAGCGCGAGAGCGCGCCCACCTCGCCCTGCACGCGGACCGAGGCCGTGCGCGTCTCGAGCAGGCGCTTGAGGCGCCGATCGAGCTCCGCGACGCTCAGCACCTCGGGCTCCGCGCCCGCCGCGGCGGCGGGGCGTGGCTGCGCGGGCGCCGGTGGGGCGGGCGGCGGTGGAGCCGGCGGCACCGGGGGCGGAGGCGCGGGCGCCGGGGGCGGAGGCGCAGGCGCCGGGGGCGGAGGCGCCGGGGGTCGGGTCGAGCGACGGCGCCGCGGCGCAGGGGCGCGGGGCACCTCGGCGCTCCCGCCGCCGAAGAGCGACATCTGGTCCTTCGGGTCGGCGGGCTTGCTCATGCGCGGGTCTCGAAGGAGCTCACATCGGGAACGTCGAGCTTCGACTCTGCTGGCTAGAAAGCGTCGTCGTCGCGCAGCCGGTCGATCGTGCGCCGGTCGCGCTTCGTGGGGCGGCCGGCCCCGCGAGCGCGGGCCGGCGGCAAGCGCGCGAAGAGGTCGGCGTCGGGGGCCGGAGGCGGCGTGTGGTCGACGTAGAGCTCGCGCGCCGCGGGGGCGGGCCCGCGCCGCTCGGCGAGCGCGCGCACCTCGACGATCCGCACGCCGCCCGGCGTGACCACCTCGATGCGCTCGCCGCCGCGCACGCCACGCGCGGCCTTCGCCGCGACGCCTTCGATCTTCACGTGCCCGGCGCCGCACGCCACGGTCGCCTGCGAGCGCGACTTGAAGAAGCGCGCCGCCCAAAGCCACTTGTCGAGGCGCACGCTCGGCTGGGCGGGTGCCGGTCCGGACGGAAGCTCGGTCATCGCTCCCCTTTTTCGCACGCCGGGGTCGGCGCCGCAATTTGCCCGCGCGGCCGCGCGCAGACACGAGGCGGGTGAAAGCCGGCGCGGCGCCGTGGTAGGGAGGCCGCGTGTTCCGCAAGGTGCTCGTCGCCAACCGGGGGGAGATCGCCGTCCGCATTCTGCGCACCCTGCGCGAGATGGGCATCGCGTCGGTCGCGGTCTACTCGGACGCCGACCGGCGTGCCCTGCACGTGCGGCTCGCCGACGAGGCCGTGGGGATCGGGCCGGCGCGGGCGTCCGAGAGCTACCTCCGTCCCGAGCGCATCCTCGACGCGGCGCGCGCGACCGGCGCCGAGGCCATCTGCCCCGGCTACGGCTTTCTGTCCGAGAACACCGAGTTCGCGGGCGCCTGTCACGACGCCGGCATCGTGTTCGTCGGCCCGCCCGCCTCGGCCATCGCCGCGATGGGCAGCAAGCCCGCGTCGCGCGCGCTGATGGACGCCGCGAAGGTGCCCATCGTGCCCGGCGGGCGGGCGGGCTCGCTCGCCGAGGCGCTCGTCGAGGCCGAGCGCATCGGCTACCCGGTGATGCTGAAGGCGGCCTTCGGCGGCGGGGGCAAGGGCATGCGGCTGTGCCACGCGCGGGTCGAGCTCGAGCGCGCCTTCGACCGCGCCTCGAGCGAGGCCGCCGCGGCCTTCGGCGACGGCACGGTGTACCTCGAGCGCGCGATCGTGCGGCCGCGCCACGTCGAGGTGCAGCTCCTCGGCGACCAGCACGGCTCCGTCGTGCACCTGCACGAGCGCGACTGCTCGGTGCAGCGCCGGCATCAGAAGATCGTCGAGGAGACGCCCTGTCCCGCGCCCGCCGCGACGCCGGAGCTCATGGCCGAGATGGGCGCCGTCGCCGTCCAGGCGGCGCGCGCGGTCGGCTACTACTCGGCCGGCACGGTCGAGTTCCTGATGGACGAGGCCGGCCGGTTCTACTTCCTCGAGATGAACACGCGCTTGCAGGTCGAGCACCCGATCACCGAGTGGGTGACGGGCCTCGATCTCGTCGCCGAGATGCTGCGGGTCGCGGCGGGCGAACGCCTGGCCTTCGGGCAAGAGGACGTGGTCGCGCGGGGCGCCTCGATCGAGTGCCGCATCTACGCCGAAGATCCGGCGGCGGGCTTTCTGCCGAGCCCCGGCGTCGTGCGCGCGCTGCGTGTGCCGTCCGGCCCGTTCGTGCGCGACGACGGCGGCTACGACGAGGGCGCGGAGGTGTCCGGCCACTACGATCCGCTCGTCTCGAAGCTGAGCGTGTGGGGCCCCACGCGCGCGGCCGCGCTCGGGCGCATGCGGCGCGCGCTCGGCGAGTACCGGCTCTCGGGCGTGCGCAACAACCTCGCGTTCCTCGAGCTGCTGCTGTCGCACCCCGAGTTCGCGGCCGGGCGCTACCACACGGGCTTCATCGCCGACCACAAGGACGCGCTGCTCGGCGAGCGCGCCTTGCCGGACGGCGAGGCCGAGGCCGTGGCGGTCGCCGTGGCGCTCGCGGCAGCGCGCGCGACGACCCCGGAGCCCGCCGTGACCGCCGGCGGCCGGGGGCCATCGACCTGGGTCCAAGGGCACCGCGCGCGGCTCGGGCGCTAGCCACCCGAGCTCGGCCCACACGCCTCGAGGCCTTGGCCGTCACGCCCGCGGCGACCGCCGGCGCGTGCGCCGCCCGTCGAGCCAGCTCTGGAGCAGGATGGCGGCCGCGGCCCCGTCGCGCCGGGCGATGCGCTCGCTCGTGCTCGCCCCCTGCTCGGCGAGCGAGCGCTCGGCCTGAACGGTCGTCAAGCGCTCGTCGACGAGCTCGACCTCGACGCCGGTCGCCTGGCACACGGCCGCCGCGAACCGGGTCGCCCGGTCCGCAGCCGGCCCGTCCCGGCCGGACATGTCGAGCGGGAGCCCGACCAGGAAGCGCCGGATCGGCTCCTCGCGCGCCAGGGTCGCGAGCGCCGCGAGCAGCGCCCGGCGGTCGCGCCCGTCGAGGGCGGGGCGGGCGTGGGCGTAGAGCCCGAGCTCGTCGCTCACCGCCAGCCCGACCCGGGCCTTGCCCCAGTCGAGCGCCGCCACCCGGCCCACCGGCGCGCGTTCTTTTTCCGCCACGGGCTCTCCGTACGCCGGGCCAGCGCGGCACGAAAGGCCCAACGGTGACGGAGCTTGACCCCTCGCCCCGCTCCTACCATAAGCCCGTCGCGTACTTGGACACACTGGCGGAGCCTCGACGGGAGCGAGGTGACCGCGCCACGCGGGAGAAGCGGTAAGCCGACATGGACCTTCGCGCCGTCCGGGGGATGAAAGACATCCTGCCAGAGCACGTCGGGCAGTGGCACCGGCTGGAGCGCACCTTCCGTGCGGCCGCCGAGCGGCACGGCTACGCCGAGGTGCGGACGCCCCTGCTCGAGCCGACGGAGCTGTTCGTCCGGCAGATCGGCGAGTCCACCGACGTCGTCGAGAAGGAGATGTACTCCTTCGAGCGCCACGGCGACGCCCTGACGGTCCGTCCCGAGGGCACGGCGGGCGTGGCCCGGGCCTACGTCCAGAACGCGGTCCAAGGCAAGGAGCCGGTGAGCCGCTGGTACTACCTCGGGCCGATGTTCCGCGCCGAGCGGCCGGCCAAGGGGCGCCTGCGCCAGTTCCACCAGGCAGGCTGCGAGCTGTTCGGCGACCCGGGGCCGGTGTGCGACGCCGAGCTCATCGGCCTCGTGGCCGAGGTGGTCGGCGAGCTCGGCATCGGCGACTACCGGATCCATGTGAACTCGATCGGCAGCAAGGCGGCGCAGGCGCGTTACCGCGAGGCGCTCCGCTCGCACTTCGCCCCGATCGCCGGCAGCCTGAGCGAGGACTCGCGCCGCCGCCTGCAGACGAACCCGCTGCGCATCCTCGACTCGAAGAGCCCGGAGGACGCGGCGGCCATCGCGGCCGCGCCGACCGCCACCGAGCTGCTCGACGGCGACGACGCCGCGCACTTCCAGGGCCTGTGCCGCTACCTCGAGAGCCTCGAGCTCCCCTTCGTGGTCGATCCGAAGCTGGTGCGCGGGCTCGACTACTACACGCGCACGCTGTTCGAGCTGCGCACGACCACGGACGAGCTCGGCGCGCAGAGCGCCCTCGCCGGCGGCGGCCGCTACGACGGCATGGTCGAGAGCCTCGGGGGCCCCGCCGTGCCGGCCATCGGCTTCGCGATGGGGCTCGAGCGCCTGCTCGCGCTGATGCCCGAGGCCGCCGCGGCCGCCGGCCCGCACTGCTACCTCGTCACGCTCGGCGAGCCGACCCACGCGCCCGCCCTGCGCCTCGCCTCGCGCCTGCGCCAGGCAGGGCTGCGGGTCGAGCTCGACGCGCGCGCCGCGAGCCTCAAGGCGAAGCTGCGCCGCGCCGACGGCCTGCGGGCGAGCCTGTGCCTTTTGCTCGGCGAGGGCGAGCTCGCGCGAGGGGTCGTCACGGTGAAGGACCTGGCGCGTCACGAGCAGTGGGAGGTGTCGCTCGAGGAGGCGCCCCGCAGCCTCGGCACGCGTCTCGCCGAGGGACCGCCGCCCGCCGGTGCCGGGAGCCGAGACGGATGAGCGCTCGCCGCCGCGAGCGCGCCGTCGGCGCGGGGCTCCTCGACCGGGTGCTCCGGCTCTCGGCCCGTGCGCTCGGCGCGCGGTCCGGGCTTCGCCCGGCGTGGTGGCTCGCCGCGGCGCTCGCGCTCGCGTGCTCGTGCGGCACGGTGTCGGTCGCCTGGGCGCAGGACCCGGGTGATCCGCTGCCGGTCGGCCCGCCCGCGACGGGCGTGCCGAACGCCCCGCCGACCGGTCAGGAGACGCACGCGGCCTCCGGCGGCGAGTCGCAGGCCAAGCTCCCGACCCAGGAGCCGGAGCTGCCCGAGAACCCGCTCTTCATCCACGAGGAGCTCAAGCTGCGCATCGGCACGGACGCGGACCCCGAGTACGAGAAGGGCAAGACGACCGAGATCGAGCGCACCTGGTACGGCCCGTATTACGAGGAGACGAGCGGCGACTACCAGTTCCGCATGGTGTTCCCGTTCTGGCTGGAGAAGCAGCAGAAGGACGATCGCGAGTCGCTCTTCGGGCTCAACTACTACCAGCGCCGCAGCGAGAAGGCCGACGCGGACGTCTTCTTCCCGCTCTTCTGGCACTTCCGCAGCGACGAGACCTACACGACCGTCATCCCGCCGGTCATGCACTCGGAGTCGCCGCACGGGCACCAGAACTGGGTGGCGCCGCTCTTCTTCGAGGGCGCGTGGGACGACGGCTCGAGCTACCTCTACATCCCGCCGCTGCTCACCTTCGCCCAGAGCACCGACCACGACGGCTTCCAGATGGCCGGGCCCGCGTTCTGCTGGTGGAAGGGCGGCCCGAACTGCGACGCGCGCACGGCCGACGACATCCACCTCGGCGTGGCCCCCTTCTACTTCTGGGGCCGCGACGCGCGCCGCGAGTACGAGGTCATCCCGCCGCTCTTGCACTACTACGAGTACAGCGACATCGGCGACACCACGCTCAACGTGTGGGGCCCGGTCGTGTACGGCGAGTCGCGCGACACCGGCTTCTTCGACGTCCTGCCGCTGTTCTTCCACAACTACGGCCCGGACGAGGAGCACACCACGCTCTTTCCGCTGTTCCACTACGGCTACAAGGGTCCGACTCAGTCGCTGCTCGTCACGCCGCTGTTCCTGAACGCGGTCGCCGAGGACGGCGCCGAGACCTTCGCCACGTACCTCTACGCCCGGCACCGCGGTCGCACCGAGCTCGACATGGTGACGCCGCTGTTCTGGCGTTACGCGGACCCGGACATCGGCCAGGAGACCTACGTCGCCTTCCCGTTCGTCTACTACAACAGCTCGCCGCGCAGCGAGGACCTGGCGGTCTTCCCCTTCTACGGCCACTTCCAGCGCCACGGCATCTACGACGAGCAGTGGTTCTCGCCGCTCGTGCGCTACCGCACCGATCTCACCGGCTGGGAGACGGACGTGTTGCCGTTCTTCTTCATGGGCCGCAGCTACCAGTCGACGCACTTCGTGCTCGCGCCCGTGGTGTGGGACTTCGCCTCGCCGCAGAGCCGCTCGACCGTCGTCTTCCCGATCTTCTGGCGCTTCGCCGACGACCGCAAGGTCTCGACCCTGGTCGCCAACACCTACTACCGCGAGGAGAAGGTCGAGGGCGGCACCGACTGGGAAGTGCACTTCTTCCCGCTCCTGTCGTTCGGCGCCTCGCCGCAGGGCCACTGGTGGAACATCCTCTACGGCCTGACCGGCTACACGCGCGAAGGCACGATGTCGAAGATGCGGATGCTGTACATCCCGATCCAGCTCTCCGAGTAGCTCACGGCTCGGGCGGTCGTTCGCTCCCCTCGGGCAGGCAGCGCGCGACGAGCGCGTGGGCGGCGCGCTTTCGGTTCGGCGTCACGCCGGGCTCGGCGACGTAGGCCGCGTAGGTGGTGCGCACCCCGGGCTCGTCCTCGAGCGCGCAGGCGGCCTCGAGGCGCAGGCGCAGGGCCTCGACGCGCACGCGCGGCAGGGCGAGCCCGAGCCCGAGCGCCGCGTCGAGCCGCTCGGCGGCGAGCGCGAAGCGGCCTGCGTTGTGGTGCTGCCGGCCGATGAGATACTCCGGCAGGCCGTCCTCCGGCGAGCGGGCCCGCCACCGACCGAGCAAGTCGATGGCCTCGTCGAGGTCAGGCGCGCGCCCGGCGCGGCCCACGAGCAGGGCCACCACGGCGTCGCGGCCGAGCGGATCGTCCGCCACGGCCTCCTTCACGTCGAGGGTGCGGAGCCGATCCTCGCCGAGCCCGTCCGAGCGGAGCTCGGCGTAGCGCCGCCGCGCCTCGGCGGGCGCCCCGTCGCGGAGAAACAGGTCGCCGAGCCGCTCCGTGGCGCGCTCGCGCTGCCGCACGTGCACCGACGGGTCCGCCGCGAGGGCCGCGAGCTCGGCGCGCGCGGCGTCGCCCTGCCCGATGCCGTCGCGGCAGCTCGCGCGCTCGAAGAGGGCGCGAGCGTTGCCACGGTCGAGGCCGAGGACCGCGTCGTAGCGGGCCACAGCGCGACCGCAGTCCCCCGCCCCGCTGGCCCGTCCGGCCTCCCCGAGCAGCGCGTCGACCGCGTGCGGGCACGTCCGGCCGAACACGCCGGGCTGGTCGAAGCGGGCGCGCGCCTGCGCGAGCGCCTCGGGCTCGAGCGCGAGCGCGTCGAGCGCCTCGTGCCAGGCGCGCTCGAGCTCGGCGAGCGCGGCACCGGTGAGCTCGGCGAGGTCCGCCCCGCCGTACCAGCGCTGCACGACCGAGAGGCCGTACCGGTCCCGCACCCAGCCGACGAAGGCGCCCGCCGCGGTGTACGCCGTGTCCGCGTGCTCGCCGAGAAAGCCGAGCGCGAAGAGCCGCTCGAGCGACGGCAGGATGCCGATGGCCCGCATCGCCTTGGCCCACTCGCTCGCCGAGAGCTGGCCCTCGGGCGGCGAGAAGGCCACGGCCAGCCCCTCGATGAGGCCGGGGCTCGGCCACAGGCCGCCGAGCGCCCCCGCGATGGCGAAGGGCCCGCGGCCGAGCGGCGCTGCGAGAGCGTGCACGAGCTCGTGCGACAGGACGCGGTGCGGGTAGCCCCCCGGGTTCAGGTAGATCTCGTCGCGCCACGGCTTGGCGATGAGCACGTCGCCAGCCCCCATGAGCCGGCGCTTCTGGGCCGCGTCGGCGAAGAGGAACACGCGGATGCGGCGCGGCTCGATCCCGAGCCCGGCCGCCACCTCGCGCACCGAGGCCTCGCACTCGCGCGCGAAGCGCCGCACGTCGTCGCGTCCGAGCGTGCTCGCATGGACGACGTCGCAGCTCTCGCCCTCGATGCGGCCGCCGAGCTCGGCCGCGATGGTCGAGGCCGTCTGCCAGTGGCCGAGCGCCGAGCCGAAGAGCACCGACGCGAACGAGGCCGCGGCGCACGCCATCCCGAGGGCGAGCAGGCCCGGCCGGCCGACCGAGCGCCACCCGAGCCGCGCACCGTCGCGGCGCACGAGGTGCAGGGCGAGCACGTAGCCCGAGAAGAGCGTCGCCGCCGAGGCGACGCGGTAGCTCCCGAGGCCGCTCGAGTCGATCACGGTCTCGTAGAGCGAGCCCGAGAAGAGGCCGACGAAGGGGCTGTACGCGAAGATGGTCGGCGTGAAGTAGAACCAGGCGAGGCCGAAGGCGACGTGCCCGACGGGCAGCGCGAGGCCCGAAAGGACGGCGATCAGGCGGCGCCGGCGCAGGCGAAGCGCGAGCTCGGCGGCGACGGCGCCCCACACGGCGGCGAGCACGGCCCCGACACCCGGCCCGAGCGCGTAGAGCAGCGTGCCGCCCCAGGGGTCGCACAGGCCGGCGCGCAGGCCGTGCGCGAGCGCCACGAGCCAGCCGAGCAGCGCGTAGCCCGCCCCGGTGCCGACCGCGCGGCAGTAGGCGTGGAACGGGTCCCGAGCCCGGGCCGACAGATCGAGCGCCACGACGACCGCGCAGACCAGGGGCAGGACGAGCCCGCTCGCGAGCGCGTACTCGTAGCCCGGTCCGTCGAAGAGCGGCACGAAGCCGATGGCGGCGTGGAGCGCGACCACCACGGCCGCGCCGACGACGCGCACGCGATCGCGTCCGACGCGCGCGCCGAGGCGCGCCAGCAGCCGCGCCTCGCTCAGGGCGCCTCGACGTGCCCGAGCGCCGGGTCGTCGTCGCGCTCGCCGCCTGACCCGCCGGGTCCACCCCCGGCGCCGCCGCGCGACGCCGGGCGCGCGCTCGGATCGGCGAGCACGAGCGGCAGCACCTCGTCGAGCGAGGACACGTAGCGCACGTCGATGTCGCTCACGACCTCGGGCGGGATCTCGAGGACGTCGTTGCGGTTGCGCTCGGGCACCAGCACCTGCTTGATGCCGGCGCGGTGCGCGGCGAGCAGCTTCTGGGGCAGGCCGTCGACCGCGAGCACGCGCCCGCGCAGGCACAGCTCGCCGGTCATCGCCACGTCGCTGCGCAGCGGGCAGTCGAGCAGGAGCGAGGCCACCGCGGCGAACATCGCGACCCCCGCGCTCGACCCGTCCTTCGGCACGCCGTGGCTCGGGATGTGGACGTGCAGATCGATGTCGCGCAGCCACTCCGGGTCGAGGTGCAGGTGGCTGGCCTTGCTGCGCACGTAGCTCACGGCCGCCTGGGCAGATTCCTGCATCACGTTGCGCATGTTGCCCGTGAGCACGATGCGCCCCTTGCCCGGCATCTTGCTGGCCTCGACGAACAGGAGCTGCCCGCCCTCGTCCGTCGAGAACAGGCCCGTCGCGACGCCCGGCCGCATGACGGGGTCGGCGTTTTCGGGACGGTAGCGGTGGGGACCGAGCACCGCCTCGACGTGGTCGACCGTCACGACGTCGTGCACGTCCTGACCGTCGGCGAGCTTCACCGCGGCCGCGCGGCACAAGGAGCCCACCTCGCGCTCGAGCCCGCGCACGCCGGCCTCGCGCGTGTAGTGGTCGACGATGGCGGCGACGCCCTCGGGCGTGAAGTCGAGCTGCTCGTCGGTCATGCCGTGCGACTGGAGCTGCTTCGGCACCAGGAACTCCCGGGCGATGGCGATCTTCTCGGCGCGCGTGTAGCCGGGCAGCTCGATGATCTCCATGCGGTCCTGCAGGGCGGGGGCGATGGGCTCGAGCTGGTTCGCCGTGGCGATGAACAGCACCTGCGAGAGATCGAAGGCGAGCTCCATGTAGTGGTCGCGGAAGCTGTCGTTCTGGGCCGGATCGAGCACCTCGAGCAGGGCCGACGCGGGGTCGCCGCGCAGATCCATGCCCATCTTCTCTACCTCGTCGAGCACGAGCACCGGGTTCTTCGTGCCGGCGCGCTTCAGCGCCTGGATGATGCGCCCGGGCAGCGCCCCCACGTAGGTGCGCCGGTGACCCCGGATCTCGGCCTCGTCGCGCACGCCGCCGAGGGAGATGCGCTCGTAGGCGCGGCCCATGGCGCGGGCGATCGAGCGGCCGAGCGAGGTCTTGCCGACGCCGGGCGGACCGACGAAGCACAGGATCGGCCCCTTCATGTCGCTGCGGATCTGGCGCACGGCCGCGTACTCGACGATGCGCTTCTTGATCCGCTCGAGCCCCCGGTGGTCCTCGTCGAGGCAGCGGCGCACCTTGCCGATGTCGAACTTGTCCTCGGTCGTCTTCGACCAGGGCAGATCGGCGATCCACTCGATGTAGGTGCGCGTCACGTTGTACTCGGCCGACTGCGGCGCCATGCCCGCGAGGCGCGAGAGCTGCTTCTTCGCGACCGCGGCGACCTCGACCGGGGGCCGCGCCTTGCGGACGCGCTCGCGCAGCTCCTCGATCTCGTCCTCGTCGTCGGCCTCGCCGAGCTGCTGCTTGATGGAGCTCATCTGCTGGCGCAGCACCTGCTCGCGCTGGCCCTTGGTCATCTCCTCCTCGACCATGGAGGAAATCTCCTGCTTCACCCGCAGGACCTCGAGCTGCGGCGCCACCAGGCCGAGCACGAGCTTCAGGCGCCTCTTCACGTCGGCGGCCTCGAGCACGCGCTGCTTGTCGACCACCGAGACCTGACTCGGGGGGAAGTTGGCGGCGATGAGGTCGGCGAGCGCGCCGGGCTCGCGCACGTGGTCGAGGATGGTCGCGGTGTCGCGCGGCAAGTGCGGCATGAGCGAGAGCACCTCGCGCGTCGACTCGCGCAGGGTCGCCCCGAGCGCCTCGAGCTCGACGTCGCGGGTGCGCGTCTCCTCGAGCCGCTCGACGCGCGCGCGCATGTACGGCTCGAGCAACAGATCGCCCGCGAGCCGCACGCGCGCCAGGCCGTTCAGCACCACCGAGTAGTTGCTCGGGCCGAGGCGAATCACCTTCACGACGCGCGCGAGCGTGCCGACGTCGAAGAGATCCTCGAAGGTGGGCTCGTCGACATTCGACGACTTCTGGCTCACGACGCCGACGAGGGCGCGCTCCTGGCCGAGCAGATCCTGCACCAGGCGCACGCTGCGAGGCCGCCCCACGTTGATCGGCACGACCGACGTGGGGAACAAGACCGAGTTGCGCAACGGCAGGATGGGCAAGCTCACGAGCTTGCCCGCGAAGGTGCGGCTGTCGGGACCGCCGTCGACCATGACGCAACCCTAGTATAGGCGGCGCGCACGAGCCATGGGGTCGGTCGTCCCCCGATCCGGCGGCAAGGTTCTTGGCCCGCACGTGGGCTCCCGGCTCGCGCCTTCGGGCCCCGGGCGCTCGTGCGGGTTCCCGGGGCCCGGGTCACGAGGCGACGGCCCCGCCGCTCCCCGCGCTGGGTGCCCTGTGCTATCGAGGGGCCGTGAAGTGGACTCGGCTCGCGCTCGTCTCGGTCGCCCTCGCGGCAGGGTGCGGCCCGCGTGCGAGCCAGGGCCCCTCGGACGCCCTGCACGCCTACGCCGAGGCGCTCGAGGCGGGTCGGGCCGACGAGGCGTATCAGCTGCTCTCGGACGACGCCAAGCGCCAGCTCTCGCTCGAGGCGTTCCGCCGCATCGTCAAGGAGAGCCACGACGACGTGAGCGAGATCGCCCGCACCCTGAGCCGGGCGGCGAGCGATCCCGTGGTCACCGCCACGGTGCAGGCGCCGAGCGGCGACGAGCTCGTGCTCGTGTACGAACAGGGCCGGTGGCGCATCGACGGGACGGGCATCGACCGCTACAGCCAGGCCACGCCCCGGCAGGCGCTGCTCGGGTTCCTGCGCGCCTTCGAGCGCGGTCGCTACGACATCCTCGTGCGCTACATGCCCGACGCCGAGCGCGAGGCCGAGCTCGCGCTCGCCGCGGCGGCGGTCGAGGCACCGGCGGCGGCGGCGACCGAGCCCGTGCCCGCCGGCGGGGCCGGGGAGCCGGCCGCGTCTGCCACCCCGCCCGCCCCTGCGGCGCCGCCCGCCAAGACCGGCCCGACGCCGGCCGAGGAGGATCTGCGCCGCGCCGCCGCGGGGCTCAAGAAGAGCTGGGAAGGCCCGCAGAAGGAGCTCATGCACAAGACGGTGCAGGCGATCCGGAGCGCCCTGCCCACGGCCAAGATCGAGCAGACCGAGGACCGCGCGGCCATGGCCTACGGCGCCGGGGGCACGGTCCTGTTCGTGCGCGAGGCCGGCCTCTGGAAGATCGAGAACCTGAAGTAGTCGGCCGCCTCACCGCACCCGGTCGAGCACGAGCGGCGGCGGCGGGACCGGCCCGGGGCCGAGCGTGAAGGCACCGTGCACGCGCTCGAGCGCGCGGCCCGCGTCGGCCTGGCTCGCGACGTGGAGCCAGCCGAGCGGCGCACCCACCGTCACGCGGTCGCCGCGCCGCACGGCGAGCTCGATGCCGACCCGCGGGTCGACGGCCTGATCCGCGCGCGTGCGGCCCGCTCCGAGCGCCACGGCGGCGAGCCCGATCTCGAGCGCGTCGATGCCCGTGACGACGCCCTCGGACCTCGCCGCGACCGGCACGCGTACGGGCGCATGCGGCAGGCGACTCGGGTCCGCGACCACGCGCGGGTCCCCGCCCTGGGCGGCGATCATGCGCTCGGCCACCTCGGCTGCGGCGCCGGACGCGATGGCCCGAGCGAGCAGCGGCCGTGCGGCCGCGGGCTCGGACACGAGCCCGCCCACGACCAGCATCTCGGCCGCGAGCTCGAGGGTGCACTCCACGAGGTCGGGGGGGCCGGCGCCACGCAGGACGGCGAGCGCCTCCTCGGTCTCGATGGCGTTGCCCACCGTGAGCCCGAGCGGGGCGCTCATGTCGGTGATGAGCGCGCTGACGCGCTTGCCGGCGCCGCTGCCCACCCGCACGAGCGCCAGGGCGAGCTCGCGCGCGGTCTCGGTGGTCTTCATGAAGGCGCCGCGGCCGACCTTGACGTCGAGCACGAGGCCGTCGATGCCCGCCGCCAGCTTCTTCGACAGGATGCTCGCCACGATGAGCGGGATGCTCTCGACCGTGCCCGTCACGTCGCGCAGGGCGTAGATGCGCTTGTCGGCCGGGGCGAGGTCGGACGTCTGCCCGATCATGCAGCAGCCCACCTCGCGCACGATCCGGCGGAAGCGCTCGATGTCGATGTCGACCGAGAAGCCGGGGATCGCCTCGAGCTTGTCGAGCGTGCCACCGGTGTGGCCGAGCCCGCGACCCGAGATCATGGGCACCGCGAGCCCGCACGCCGCGGCGAGCGGCGCCAGGCAGATGGACACCTTGTCCCCCACGCCGCCGGTCGAGTGCTTGTCGACCTTGGGCCGCGGCACGTCGCCGAGGTCGATGACCGACCCGGAGCGCAGCATCGCGTGCGTGAGCGCGACCGTCTCGGTGGCGCTCATCCCCCGGAAGAACACCGCCATGCAGAAGGCGCTCATCTGGTAGTCGGCGAGCCGGCCCTCCCCGAGGGCGGTGATGAGCTCGCCGATGTCGTCCGACGACAATTCGCCCCCGTCGCGCTTGCGGGTTATGAGTTCGACCAGGCTTGGCATGGGGGCAGTTTCCGCGAGGCGCGGTGGCGCCGGCAAGCTTCTGGGTGTCTCCCGGAAGAAAAACGGGGACTTGCCCCTGGCGTGAGCCGCTCGGCCCGTGCCGAGCGTCCTAGGGCCAGTGCCCGTCTCCCGCTTGGAGACAGGCCGAACCGATTAGAGAGGGTATCTGATGCGATCCATGATCATCGTCACCTGTGTTGCCGCCATGGCGCTCGCCGCTTGCGGCAAGAAGAAGGACGCCGCGAACCCCGAGACGACCGCCAAGCCGACGGCCGAGGCGACTGCGGCCCCGACGGCCGAGGCGACTGCGGCCCCGACGGCCGAGGCGACCGCGGCCCCCAGCGCGTCCGCGACGCCCTGAGGGTTCCAGGCGGGCGCGCCGTGCTCTCGAGCCCGGCGCGCCGTACCGTTTCGACGAGCGGACGAGCCGGTGACCGTCCGCAGTGACCTGCGATGCCGACCTCCGCGTCCGGCATCCGAGGGTGGGGTATCCTCCGGCGCTTCGTTCGGTCTCGCACTCGGGTTGCGCGGTTCCCGCCGCAACCCGCGCCAGAATCTCTCGATCTCGCAGCCCAGAGCCCCGGAGCCGGCAGCCTGGAGCCTCGAGACCTTCGCCCGCAAGGGGGCGCGGTGCGTCACGGGCTCCGGCAGTAGCCGTTGATCGCGTCGACGAGCGGGTCCTCGCGCTTGACCGCGGCGTCCATGCGCGCCTGCGCCTTCTGCATCTGCGCCTCGTCGGCCTTGTCGCGAGCCTCGGCCACCTCGCGCGCCGCCGCACCGACCTCCTTGACGAGGCCGAGGTACTCGCGCGCGTAGTCCTGCAGGTCGCGGATGGTGAGCTCGATCTTGCCGGCCTCGGCCGCGACCTCGTCCATCGTCTCGGCCACGCCGCGGAGATCGGCCGACACGGTGCCGGCGTCCGCCCCGGTGCTCGTGGCCTTCTGGATCTTGTCGACCCCGCTGTTGATGGCGGCGACGAGCGCGTTGCACTCGGTGACCTTCTTGTGCTCGGAGCACCCGACCGACGGCGCGAGCGCGAGCGCCGCCGTCGCCACGAGCAGCCACCGCGTCACGAGCGCACCCGCCACTGGCCCTGGAAGCTCGTGCCGACGTCGTCGGCGGTGGGATCGGTCACGATCACGTCCGGGCGCCCGCCCGCGGCGCAGATCACGGTGTTCTGCCGGAAGACGCGGCCGAACGCCGTCGCCTCGTCGCGGGGCATGCCGTGCACGAGCCATGCGGGCTCGCGCCACACGCTGTCCTGCTTGTCGGCCTCGTAGCCGATGCACGGCTCGACCCGGTAGCAGCCCAGGATCAACAGGTCGCGCATGACCGTGTGGCGCTGCTCGTTCACGCGCCGCGGCAGCAGCATCGAGCGCGGGTTGTAGGCCGTGAGCAGCGCGAACGTGGTGAGCAAGACCGGAGGAAACTGCGTCTTGTCCTGGTTGCTGTCGCCGTCGAGCGAGACGCGCACCACGCCGTTCGGCGTCGGCAGCTCGTAGAGCGTGGCGAAGTAGGAGCGCAGGAGCGGCTGGTCCATGGCAGGCTATTGTCCGGTGTGCGCGCCGGGGCGGCCAACGTGGCGACACGGCGCGGCCCACACGTAGCAGACCGGCCGCGGCGGGACCATGGCGCAGGCGCCCGCGCGCCGGGGGGCTCGCGCGTGCGATCCGCGGACCGCACCGAGGTGTGATGCACGCCCGAGGGGTGCGGTTGCGACGCCCCGGCGCCTGGGCTAACTCCGGCCGGGTGTCACGCCGACCCGCCGCACAGGAGCGCCGCTGCCGATGGCGATGATCGAGGTCGAGCGCTTGTGCAAGCGCTACGGCGATTTCGACGCCGTGCGCGAGCTGTCCTTCACGGTCGAGCCGGCCGAGGTGATGGGCTTTCTAGGGCCGAACGGCGCCGGCAAGACGACCACCCTGCGCATCCTCGCGGGCTTCATCGGCGCGACCAGCGGACGCGTGCGCATCGCCGGTCACGACGTCGCGAGCGAGCGCGACGCGGCCCGGGCGGCCGTCGGCTACATGCCCGAGTCGTGTCCGCTCTACCCCGAGATGCGCGTCGCGGAGTACCTGCGCTACCGGGCCGAGCTCAAGCGCGTGCCGCGCGGGCGCCGGCGCGGCGAGGTCGGCTCCGCCATGGAGGCGACCCAGATCGCCGACGTCGCCGATCTCCGCATCGGGCTGCTCTCGAAGGGCTACCGGCAGCGCGTCGGGCTCGCCGACGCCCTGCTCGGCGCCCCGCCGCTGCTCATCCTCGACGAGCCCACGAGCGGTCTCGACCCGAACCAGATCCGGCAAGTGCGGGCGCTCATCCAGCAGCTCGGCGCGAAGCATACGGTGCTCATCTCGAGCCACATCCTGAGCGAGATCGAGGCGAGCTGCTCGCGCGTGCTCATCCTGGCGCGGGGCGAGCTCGTGGCCGCGGGCACGCTGGCGGAGATCCGCGCCCGCGGCGGCCGGCCGGTCGTGGAGGTGTGGCTCGGCGACGGCGTCGAGCGCGCGCGCCGTGCGCTCGCCGCGCTCGACTGCGTGCGCGAGGTGCGGGACGCGCCGCCGCCCGAGCTCGGCGGCGCCTGTCTCGAGGTCCACGCGCGCTCGGCCGACCCGGCGGCGCTCGTCGCGGCCGCGGAGCACATCGCGCGGGCCCTGTCCGAGGCCGGGGTGCCGCTGCGACGCCTCGCGCCCGCCGTCGCCTCGCTCGAGGAGGTGTTCCACGACCTCACCCTGGCCGCCGCGGACGCCGCGGAGGACGCCGCGTGAGGGGATTCACGGCGGTGTTCAAGCGCGAGCTCTTCGCGCTGTTCGTGACCCCGGTCGCCTGGTTCACCATGACCGGGTTCCTGCTCATCCAGGGCCTGCACTTCTACCTCGTCGCCTCGCACTTCGCCGCACAGCCCGAGCTGTCGGCCGACTCCGGGCCGGTGCAGGCCTTCTTCGGCGGCACGATCCTCTTGTACCCGCCCCTGCTCATCATCTGCCCGGTGCTCACCATGCGCCTGTTCGCCGAGGAGCGGCGCAGCGGCACCATCGAGCCGCTGATGACCGCGCCCGTGGGCGCCGTCGGCGTCGTCCTCGGCAAGTACTGCGCGGCGCTCTTCACCTACGCGCTCATGTGGGCGCCGACGCTGCGCTACGTGCTGCTCGCCTCCGAGCACGGCTCGGTCGACTGGCGCGTGGTCGCCGCGGGCTATCTCGCCGTCGTCGCGGTGGGCGCGGGCTACCTCGCCATCGGCACGATGACGAGCGCGCTCGCCCGCAGCCAGGTGTCGGCCGCCGTGCTGTCCGCGATGGCGTGCATCGGTCTCTTCGTGCTCGGCATCGGCGAGTTCATCCTGCCCGACGGCCCCGCGCACGATCTCTGCGCCTACGTCTCGGTGTGGGGCCAGATGAACGACTTCTCGCGCGGGATCCTCGACTCGCGCCGCCTGCTCTACGACCTCACGCTCGTGGCGCTGCCGCTCTACGTGACGGTCAAGGCCGTGGACAGCTGGAGGTACGAGTGAGCCGGCGCTCCGAGCACGACGGCCCCGCGAGCCGCCGCCGCGCCGACGACGCGGCGAGCGGAGCGCGCCACGCGCGCTGGTCGGCGGCCCTCGGGCTCTTCGCGGCCGTGGCCGTGGCCGTGCTCGCCAACGTCTGGTCGGCCCGCCACTACCGGCGCTGGGACTGGACGACGAGCGGCCTCTACACCCTGAGCCCGCTCACGGTGCAGACGCTGCACGCCCTCGAGGAGCCCGTCTCGGTCTACGTGCTCTTGTCGGCGGCCGACCCGCTGTCGCTCAGCGTGCGCCACCTGCTCGAGGCCTACCGCGCCGAGTCGAGCCGGCTCACCGTCGAGCACGTGGACCCCGACAAGGACGCCGCGGCCTTCATCGCCCTGCAGAACCGCTACCACGTCGCGGCGGCGCGCATCCAGGGCGGCCGCGTGGTGGCGGACGCCGCGCTCATCGTCGCGCGCGGCGAGCGGCACCACTTCATCTCGGAGAGCGACCTCGTCGAGATCGAGGACGCCGAAGAAGGCAAGGCGCGACCGCGGCTCGAGGAGGCACTGACCGGCGCCCTGCGGCAGGTGCTGCGCGGCGAGGAGCGCCGGGTGTGCTTCACGCAGGGCCACGGCGAGCTCGGCCTCGAGTCGGGCGGCGGTCTCGTCGCGCTCGAGCAGTGGCTCGAGAAGAGCAACTTCACGTCGCTCTCCTTGCCCACGGTGCGCGAGCTGCGCGAGCGCGACCCCCTGCCCGACTGCCACCTGCTCGTCATCGCGGGGCCGGACCGGGCCTTCCCGGGCGAGGAGCAGGAGCGCATCCTGCGCTACCTCGACAAGGGCGGCAGCGTGCTCGCGGCGGTGGAGGCGGTGCCCGACGCGCGCAAGGAGCGCCTGCTGCGCACCGGTCTCGACGCCTTCTTCGCCCGCGTCGGGCTCGTGCACCAGGTCGACTTCGTGTTCGAGCTCGATCCCGCCGCGGTGCGCGGCGGTCTCGGCGAGACCTTCGCCCCCAAGCCCGAGCCCCACGACATCAACGCCGCCCTGCTCGACGCGAAGGGCATCGAGATCATCATCAACACCGCGACCTCCTTCGCTCCGGCGGCGGGCGGGCCCACCGCCACCCCGCTGCTCACGACGAGCGAGGACGCCATCGGGGTCGTCGACTTCGGCGGACTCGGCACGGCGGGCGCGCCCGACAAGCGCAGCGAAGATCACGCCGGGCCCCTGACCATCGCCTACGCCACGGAGCTGCCGAAGGTCGGCGACACGGCCGGACACGGCCCGCGGGTGGTCGTCATCGGGTCGCGCCGGGTGCTCGCCACGCCGAACTGGGAGGTGCCCGGCCTGCGCGGCACGGCGGCGTTCGTGCAGGGCGCGATCGAGTGGCTCTCCTTCGCCCCGGTGACGCTCGACATCCCGCCGAAGCCGGCCCAGGCCTCCGGGCTCAAGATGGGCCCCGAGATGCTCGGCACCGTGCTGCGCTGGACGGTGCTCTACATCCCGCTCGGCGCCGCGCTCCTCGGCCTCGGCATCGCGCTCCGCCGCCGCGCCACCGAGGGGCGACGCCGCAGCCGCACCGGGCGGCTCGGTCGGGGCACGGGCGCCGAGCGCCGCACGGGGACGCGACCCGTCGACGCGGCGCGCGACGACCCCCCGGACGACGGCGCGGGGGGCAAGCCATGAGCCGGCTCCGGCGCCTGCGGCCCTACGCGACGACCCTCGCCCTCTGCCTGGCCGCGGCGGTGACGGGCATCGTCGTGCTCGTCGACCGCGCCGCCGTCTCGACCGACGAGGGCGCCGCGCGCAAGCGCAACCTGTTCCCGGCCTGGCGCGAGGACGACATCCGACGCGTCGAGCTGCGCCTCGGCGACGAGACCCTCGCGCTCGTGGCCGAGCCCGCCGGCGACGACGGCGCGCGCTCGTGGGTGCTCGCGCAGGGCGACGAGCACCTCGACGCCGACGCGCAGGCCGTGGGCTCGCTGCTCGGCACGCTCGAGTTCGCGGGCTTCGAGCGCGCCGCGAGCGGCGCCGCGGCCGACGCCGCGCTCGCCGACGTGCTCCTCTCGGTGACCGTCGACATGGGCGGGCTCGAGCTCGGACTCGTCATCGGCGCGGCAGCGCCGGCACCCGAGGGCGCGCGCTACGCGGCCGTGGACGTGACGGGGCGCGAGCGCAGCCGCTACGTCGTGAGCAAGCAGCTCGTCACCGCGCTCACCGACGCCGTGCCCACGCTGCGCGCCCACGAGCTCACCCCCTACCTGTCGCTCGACCTCGAGGCCATCGCGGGCTCGGGACCCGGCGGCGCGTGGCGGCTCGTGCGCGGCGGCTGGGCGGGGCGCGACGCCGTCGCCTTCGCGCTCGAGCGCGACGGGCGCAAGCTGCGCGCCGCGCGCGAGGGCGTGTCCGGCCTGCTCGGCGCGCTCGGACGTCTGGAGGCCGAGCGCTTCCCACCCGGTCCCGTCCCGAGCTCGAACCCCGGGGCGCGTTTCACCCTGACGCTGACGCCGCGCGACGCGGCGCGACCCGCGGCACGGCTCGAGGTGGGGGGCGCGTGCCCCGACGGCGGCGCTGGCGTCTACCTCGTGCGCACCGGGGCGCGTCCCGTCGCCGCCTGCGTCGGCGAGGCGGCCGCGCGCGCGCTCGAGCTCACCGAGGACGCGCTCGTCGATCGGCACGCCGTCGGGGCCGAGGCCCACGACGTGCTCGAGCTCAAGCTCACCGACGCCAGCCGCAAGCTCGAGCTCGCGCGGCGGGAGGAGGGCTGGCACATGCGCACCCCCATCGACACGCAGCTCTCGGGCGACGTGGTCGATGGTCGCCTCGAGCGCATCCTCGCGCTCGAGGGCGAGCTCCTGCCCGCGACGAGCGACCGCGCCGCGCTCGGGCTCGCGCCGCCCGCGGGCACGGCGCGGGTGATCTCGCTCGGGCGCGCCGGCGGCGAGGAGCGCACCGAGCTCCTGAACGTGGGCAGCGAGCGCGAAGGCAAGGTCGCGCTCGAGCGCGTCGAGGACGGCGCCCTCATGTCGGTCGATGCGACCGCCGCCCGCGCGCTCCAGCCCGACTCCGCGACCCTGCGCGCGCTCGAGATCTACGGCGTGGAGCTCAAGTGGTTCCGCGGGCTGCGCCTGCGCGCCCGGTCCCAGCGTCAGGCGCTGCGTCGCGACGTCAACGGCGCCTGGACGATGCTCGAGCCCAAGCTCGAGGGCCTGCGCGCCGACCCGGGGCTCGCGAGCGAGCTCGCCGAGCGCTTCGGCTCGCTGCGCGCCGTCGGCTGGAACGCCGAGCAGGCCGACGCCGCGATGGGACTCGATGCACCCTGGTGCGAGATCGCGGCGGACGTGGCCGAGGAGGGCAAGCCCGACGGACCCTGGCGCAAGCTCCGGGTGGCGCTCGGAGCGCCGACCGAGGGCGGCTACTTCGCCCGCCACGACGACGACCCCGCGGTGTTCGTCGCCCCGAAGGGCCTCGGCGAGGCCGCGCAGGGCTGGCTGCTCGACCGCGGGGGCCTGCTCGTCGATCTCGCGCGCATCACGACCGTCACGCTGAAGAAGGGCGCCGAGGTGCTCGTGCTCGGGCGCAAGGGTGCCCACCTGGCGGTCCGGAGCGGCCCCAACAAGACCGAAGCGGCCGCCGCGGTGGTCGAGGACGCGCTGCGGCAGCTCATGGCCGAAGGGGTCGTGCGGCTCGGCCCGAAGGAAAAGGCGGAGGGCTTCGACGCGCCGCTGCTCGCGGTCGAGATCGAGCTCGCGCCGTCCGGCACCGCCGACCCGCCCGAGAAGCTCCGCCTCGAGGTGGGCGCCGGCGAGATCTGGCGCGAGACGAGCGTGTTCTACGTCCGCAGGGCCGGGCTCGACGCGACCTTCGCCGTCGCGCAATCGCGCCTGCGGCCGCTGAGCGAGCTGTTCTAGCGGGCAACCTAGCTTTCTTGGTTGCAGGGGGCCGTCGGTGCTAGTCCGAGGCGAGCCCTCCGACCGATGCAGCGACGCAACCGGCCCCTCGAAGTAGCCGTCCCCACGAAGGACCACGATCGCCCCCGCTGGGGTCGCGTGGGCCTGTTCGTCGCGGGCGGTCTCGCCATCGGGCTCGCCTGGCCGCGCCTCGCGGGGGTGCGCATCGGCCCCGAGGTGCCCGGCGCGAAGGACCCGACGGTGGCGGCTGCCGGCACCGTGGCCGGCGCCGCGCCCGCGCCCTCCGCCAGCGCCCCGCCCGCCGCGGCGCTCGTCACGGCGGGCACGAGCGCCCCGGGCACGGCCCCGCCGAGCCACAAGCAGCGCGTCGACGTCGGCCAGGGGACGATCGCGCAGTGCTGGAACAAAAAGAACGAGAAGCTCGACCCGAACGAGTGCGGGCCCCTGCCGGTCGACCGCGTCCTCGTCCCGCCCCTCAAGCAGCTCGTCAGCTGCCCCTCTGCGATCGGCCTGTATGGCGAGCTCGAGGTGGGCTTCGACCTCAACTTCGACAAGGGCGAGGTGAAGGTCGTCCGCGGCAAGAAGAGCGAGCTCCCCGGCCCGACGGTGAACGGCATCCTCGCGTGCACGGCCGACTTCATCTCGGATATTTCGCATGAGAAAATACCTCATAAGCATGCGAAATATCGCGTTATTTACACGATAACATTTCCCCAACCCGGCTCCGCCGCGACGCCCGCGACGGCACCGAGCGACTCCGCCTCGGCGGGTCCGGCCGTGGACCCGGATCTGGCGACGGTGAGCTGGGACAGCGTGCTCGTCCGCGACGAGCCGAAGACCGGCAAGGAGCTCGCGCGGCTCGTGCGCGGCACGCGCGTCAAGCTGCTCGGTCGGCGGAAGGATTGGTGCCGCATCCAGTTCCAGGGCAAGGAGGGCTGGGTGCACCGGAGCGCGATCGGGCTGTAGCGAGGTCGACGGTCGAAGGCTGGCGTGAGCCCGTCGGGCCGGCGACCGGGGCGCGCGGGCGGCCGTGGATCTGGTACGCTCGGAAGTCCCCGGGGTAGCTCCGGCGTTGCCTCTGCCAACCGCATGCGTCGTGCCCACCGCATCCTGCTGCGTCTGATCCTGGCCGCGTCGCTCGTCGGGGGCGCGGCACTCGCCGGCGATCGCTACGTCGACGCGCAGCTGCCGCGCGACGGCGAGGTCGCCGAGGGCCTGCGCGTCGACGGCGTCGCGGTCGGGCCGGGCGAGCGCGTGGACGACGTCGTGGCCCGCCGGGTCGCGGCCCGGCTCGAGCGGCGCATCGAGCTCCACGACGGTGCGCGCCTGCTCCGGTCCGCGACCGTCGCGGAGCTGGGCGGCGCGGTCGACACCGAGGCGTTGCGCGCGGCGGTCGGCGCCGTCGCCCACGAGGGCTCGGTGCTCCGCCGCCTCGACGAGGCCGCCGAGGCGCGCGCCGGCCGCGTCGCGGTCGCGCTCCAGCTGCGCCTTCCCGTCGACGTGCTCGCCGCGACCCTGACCGAGTACAAGGCGGAGCGCGACGAGCCCGCCGTGCCCTCGCGCTGGGACTTCGGCCGGGGCGTCGCGACCGAGCACCGCGATGCCGCGCTCGCCGACGCCTTCGCGGCGGCCGAGGCGATCGAGCGCGCCGTCGCCAGCGCACCGGCGGCCGACCCGGACGGGCCGCTGCGCGTCGAGCTGCCCTTCGCGCACCTGCCGCCCGCCGCCACGCGCGACGCCGTGGCGAGCGTCGTGCAGAGCACGCTGCTCTCGCGGCGCGAGACCGTGTTCGGATTCGGCGGCAGCCAGGCCGGGCGCGCGCAGAACGTCGCCCGCGCCGCGCGCGGCGTCGACGGGGCCGTGCTCATGCCCGGCGAGGTCGTGTCGTTCAACGAGCTCGTCGGTCCGCGCAGCCTCGAGAACGGCTTCGCGCTCGCTGGCGAGATCTACCGCGGCGAGATGCGTACCGGCGTCGGCGGCGGCACCTGCCAGGTCGCCAGCACGCTCTACAGCACCGCCTACCTGGCGGGCCTCGACATCGTGGCGCGCAGCCCGCACTCGCGGCCGATCGGCTACCTGCCCGCCGGCCTCGACGCGACAGTGGCGTACCCGCACATCGACCTCAAGCTGCGCAACGGCTTCGACTTCCCCATCGTGGTGCGCGCCCGCGCCGAGCAAGGCAAGCTCACCTTCGAGCTCTGGGGCCGCGAGCGCCCGGCCGAGGTGAGCTTCGAGTCGGCCACCGTGCGCACGATGTCCTACAAGCGCAAGGTGACCGAGGCGCCCGGCCTCGAGGCCGGCAAGGTCGTCCAGAAGAAGAAGGGCATCCGCGGTCTCGTCGTGAAGAAGGTGCGCCACATCAAGCGGCGCGACGGCGACCGGGACGAGGAGACGAAGGACATCTACCCGCCGAGCGACGAGGAGTTCCTGGTCGGGCCCGGCACGGACCCCGACAAGGACCTGCCACCGCTGCCGGGCAGCGACACGCCGAGCGCGGCGCCGGCTGCGGCCGCGGACGGCCCCGCGCCGCCACCGCCCGGGCGCACCGGCTGAGAGCCGGAGGGGCGACTTCCCGACCGCGGCGCTCGGTACTACGATGCGCGGGCTGTCCGCGCGGGGGCTGCGTCGTCTCGCGCGCCGCTCGCGCGCGGACGCCCACGACGGGGACCGAGCCACACGCATGAAGAACTGCCCGCAGTGCAACCTGGCCTATCCGAGCGACAGCACCTTCTGCTTCATCGACGGGGCGACGCTCGTGGCGACCGACGACGCCGGAGACTCGGTGGCCGGGCTGTACCGCGCGATCGAGCCCGTGGGCGAGAGCCCGTGGGCGCGGATCTCCCGGGCGCGCTACCGGCTGACGACCAGCCAGTGCCTGCTCAAGGTGTGGAAGGCGCCGCTCGCCGAGCCGGCGCGCCGACGCTTCAACGAGGCGCTCGGCACGGCGCGACGGGTCGGCATGCCGGGCCTCGTCGCCGAGGTCATCGGCGGTGGCATCGCGAGCGACGGGCGCCCGTTCGCCGCGTACCCGCCGCTCGAGGGGCGCCCGCTCACCGAGCAGGTGCGCAAGGGACCGCTCGAGCTCGCGCGGGCGCTCGGCACGGCGCTGCAGATCCTGCGGGCGCTCGGCCACGTGCACGACTTCGGCGGCGCCCACGGCGACCTCCGGCCGAGCAACGTGCTCGTCGGACCGGACGGGCGTGTGACGCTCCTCGAGGCGGCGCTCGGTCGCTGTGCGCTGCGCGAGCCCTGGGAGGAGGACGGGCAGTCGTTCCCCGCCCAGCGCTACCTCGCCCCCGAGCTCTCGCCCGAGAAGCGCGCGAGCGCCGAGGCGGATCTCTTCGCGCTCGGGGCGCTGCTCTTCCAGATGCTGACGAAGAAGCTTCCCGCCGAGGCCGCCGACGTGCGCGAGCTCCGGAGCAAGCTCACCGGGCTGACCGCCGACACCACGCGGGGCGCCCTCGGCGACAAGCCGCCGCGCGTGACGGCGTTCGTGGCCGCGCTGTGCGAGCGCTTCCCGCAGAACCGCCCCCAGACCCAGCACGCCCTCGACGAGCTCGGGGCGCTGTGCGAGGAGCTCGGCGTCACGGTGCCGCCGCCGCCGCGACCGCGGCTCGAGATCGAGGAGCGACCGCCGCGGCCCGCCCCCGAGCTCGACCCGACCTTCGCCCGCTGGGGCAGGTACCTCGGGCTGTTCCGCAAGATGGCCCAGATCGGCTTCCCGAACGGCCCCCCGCCCGACCTGCAGAGCACGCTCGCGACGCTCGCCGGCAAGCTCGAGTCGCTGAACGAGATCGCCAAGCAGGGCAGCTTCCACCTCGGCAACCTCGAGGACGCCCTCGAGCGCGCGCGCGACGGTCGCGAGCGCCTCGCCGCCCAGATGGCCGAGGTCAACACCCAGGCGCGCGAGGTGCGCGCCGAGCTCGCGCCGCTCAAGCTCGCCGCCGAGAAGCACGCGGCGAAGTCCGCCACCTTCAAGCCCCTGCTGCTCGAGCTCCACAAGGAGCTCGTGCGCTGGGAGGGCCGCTCGGGCTTCACCGAGCCGTACAAGGAGCTCGCCGACGCCTACCGTGGCATGGCCGACCTCGTCGAGAAGTGGTGGGGGGTGCGGTCGGCGCAGCTCGCGTGCGAGACGGACGCCGCCAAGCACGACCAGCAGTTCTCCGAGCTCGGCGTGCAGCTCGAGGAGCTGCGCGCGGCGCTGCGCGTGCACGAGTCGAACGTGACCCAGGAGATCGACAGCGCGGCCGAGGAGCTGGGCGGGCTCGGCCTCAAGGCCGACGAGATCGAGCCGGAGCTGGTGCAGCTCGCGACGCGGTTCTCGGCGCCGCTGCGCAGCAAGCCGGAGCTCGGGCAGTGCTTCCGCGAGCTGCAGCAACTGCCGAAGTGAGCCGCGGCGCCGGGCGCGAGACCGGCGGGCCGCAGGCACGGGCCGCACGCCCCGCCGGCGCTGCTACACTGCGGGCGTGAGCGCCGAACAGCCCACGTCGCGCCTGCGACGCCACGCCAGCGGCGTGCTTCGCGCGCTCGGGCTCGGGGTCGTGTTCGTCGTGGCGCTCGCCGTGGGGGCGATCCTGCACCTCGGGCTCGCCGCCACGCGCCGCCTCGCCACGGCGGGGGTCAACGCCGCGCTCGCGCAGAGCTTCGCGGGACAGGTCGAGGTCCACGACCTCGAGCTCCTGTCCTTCGGCGGCGCACGTTTCGGCCGGCTCACGGCGCGCGCCCCCGACGGGACGGAGGTCCTGCACCTCGACGGCGTGGAGGTCGAGCTCGAGGAGCTCCGCCAGACGGTGCGCGAGCTGCAGCAGGGAGAGCTCCGTGTCCCGGCGCTGCGCATCGAGAGCGCGCGCGTCTCGCTCGAGCGCGACGCCGACGGTGAGCTCTTGCTCGGCGCGGCCTTCGCGCCGCCCGAGGCGGAGCCCGAGCCGGAGCCGACCGAGCCCGAGGAGCCGCCGACGCGCCCGTTCTCCGTCGCGCTCGAGCGCGTGACCGTGGCCGAGCTGCGCCTCGACGGCACGCTCCCGGCGGGAGCCGCCGTCGCAGCGCGGCTCTCCGACGTGACCCTGTCCGCGCGCTTCCGGGGCGGTGCGGTCGCCGTCGAGCTCGAGCACGCCGCGCTGTTCGAGCACCGCCTGCTCCCGGCCGCGATCGCCGCGAACCTCGCCGGCAGCCTGCGCGCGCCCCCGCTCGTCGTGGAAGGAGACGTCGAGGGCAGCGTCGGTACGCTCGCCTTCGCCGCTCACGGTCGCGTGGAGGGCGAGAGCGTCTGGCTCGCCGTGCGCGCGCCGCGCATCGAGCCGAGCGCCTTCGAGCCCTTCCTGCCGTCCGTCCCGCGCTTCGCGCTCGCCAGCGCGTCGGTCGATCTCCGCGGCACCGCGCGGCGGCTTTGGCTCGACGGCCGTGCGAGCCTGGCCGGCCTCGGGGACCGCGCGCCGTCGGTGGCGACCGTCGCGGGCGCCGTCGACCTCGGCGCCGAGCCGACCTTCGAGCTGCGCGCCGCCGTCAGCCATTTCGACGCGCGCGCCGTCGAGCCCGGCCTGCCGGAGACGGACCTCGCCGCGTCTGCCCAGGCACGCGGCACGGTCGGCGGCGACATCGAGGTCGCCGTGCGCACCGCCCCGTCGCGCCTCGCCGGTCTGCCGTTGCCGGGCACCGAGGGCGAGGTCCACCTGAGCGGCCGCGAGGTGACCGCGCGCGTGCGCTTCGTCACCCCCGGCGACGACGGCGCCCGCGGCGCCCCGCCGCTCCAGGGCACGGCCGTCCTCGCGCTCCGCGACGGGGCGCTCGAGGCGCGCGCCCTCTGCGACGTGCCCCGCATCGAGGCGCTCGCGGCGCTGGTGCCCGGCGTCGATCCGGGCCTGCGCGGGCGGGCGCGCGCCCGGGCCCGCGCCACCCTGCGGGCCGGCGCGCTCCACGCCGAGGCACGCGTCGACGTGGCAGAGCTGGCGCGGGGCCCCCTCTCGGCCTTCGGCGGCAAGCTCGACGCGACCTTCGACAAGCCGGCTGACGTGCCGCTCGCAGAGGCGCGCGGCCGGGCCACCCTCGCCCTCGCCGGCGCGAGCGCCGGCCCCGTGTCGCTCCGCAACCTCTGGGCGAGCGCCGAGGGCTCGGCCGCGGAGCTCCGCTTCGCCCTCCACGGCGACGACGGCGACGAGCGGCGCTTCGACGTGAGCGGCACGCTCGTGCCCGCGGAGCTCGCCGCCCGCGGCCTGCGGGTGCGCTTGCGGCGCTTCGATGCGGAGCTCGCCGGCCGCATCGACCGGGTCGCGCCCGCCGGCCGCGGCGTGCGGCTCGACGGTCTGGACCTCGCCGGGCTCGGGCGCGGCACCATCACGGGCTCGCTCTCCATCGCCGACGGCGAGCCGCGCGGGCGCCTCGCCGCCAAGGACCTCGACCTCGGTCCCCTCGGCAAGCTCCTCGGGAGCCCGCAGACCCTGCGCGGCCTCGTGAGCGCCGATGCCGTGTTCGACGCCGCGCGGGCGGCGCGCCTGCACGTCGGCGTCGCGGGCGGGAGCGTGCTCGTGCTCTCGGGCCTCGAGGGTGGGCTCGACGTCACGCGCACCGGCGACGAGGTGCGCGCCGAGGGACGCCTGACGCTCGGGCCGCCGAGCCGCAACCCGGACGACCCCTGCGGCAAGTCCATCGGCGCCGTCCGGGTCGCGGATGTCCGCGCGACGCTCGGCGGCCCGCTGCTCGACCCGGCGAGCTACCGCGACGTGCCGCTCGCCGGCTCGGTCGGGCTCGACGGGCTCGAGCTCCGGTGCTTCGAGACGGTCGCGGCGCTCGCGCTGCCGGTGCGCCGGCTCGCCGGTCGGCTGAGCGCCGCGCTCGAGCTCGCGCGCCCACGCGGCGCTCGCTACCCGCACGCGCCGCACCTTTCGCTCCACACGGAGGACCTCGACGTCGACGTCGGCGACGACGACCGCGGGGACATCGCGGCGAGCGACCGGCTCGACCTCGCCCTCGACGGGGCGCTCGCGGCCGACGGAGCCTACGCCCTCGCGCTCGAGGCCCGGGCCCGGTCCGGGTCGAAGGCACCTCTGGCACGGCTCGAGGCGCACGGCACCCTGGCGCTCGAGCGCCTGTTCGCCGGGGGCGCCACGGCGCTCGAGCTGCTCCGGCACGCGCCGCTCGCGATCGCGCTGCGCACGGGCACCCAGCAGGCGGCGGCGGTCGCGGCCCTGTCCCCGGCGTGGCGCAGCGCGCTGCCTCCGCTCGAGGGCGAGCTCGACGCGGCCGCCGCCATCACCGGCTCCTTCGTCGCGCCGCGGGCCACGCTCGAGCTCCACGCCTCGCAGCTGCGCCTGGTGAGCGCGGACGGTCCGACCGGCGCCCTGCTCGCAGCGCCGCTCGATGTGCGCTTCGCGGGCAGCTACGAGCACGGCAAGGGCACCGGCGAGGGCAGCTTCTCGCGCGGCGAGCGGCGCGTGGGCACGCTCGCGACGTCGCTCTCCGGCGAGCTCGCGACCCTCCTTGCGGGCGGCGAGGGACCGGCGCTCAGCCTGTCGGGGGAGCTCGAGGGCCAGAAGGTCGACAGCTTCGCGGCGCTCGTCGCCCTGCTGCTGCGCGGCGGCGCGGAGCCACCGTGACGGGTGCGCGGGCGAGGCGCGCGACCGGGCTCGGCGCCTGCACCATCTTGGCGCTCGCAGCCACCGCGCCCCGCGCGGCCCTCGCGGCGCCGCCCGACGGTGGGTACGACCTCGTCCCGCCGTACGTGGTCGACGTCACCCAGGGCCCCCTGCTCGCACCGGTGCGGGTGACCGGGCTCGGGGGCGCCTACGCGGGGCTCGCCGAGGGCATCGCGGGGCTCGTGACGAACGCCGCCACCCCCGCGGTCCGTTCGCCGTCGGCGGTGCGCTTCGTCG
This sequence comes from Polyangiaceae bacterium, assembly GCA_020848455.1. Taxonomy (GTDB): domain Bacteria; phylum Myxococcota_A; class Polyangia; order Polyangiales; family Polyangiaceae; genus JACRDA01. Next base: position 27,049 of record JADLAB010000351.1, on the reverse strand, counting down.
ACGTCGACCTCGACGCATCGCTGTCGAAGCCGGTGGCGCTCTTCGGCAAGAACGACTTCGCCAACAGCGGCTCGGTCGACACCGACTACTCGGATTTCCTTTACCTCGAGGCCGGCGCCATCCTGCAGATCGGGTCGTTCGGCGTCGGCTTCTTCGGCGATCTGCTGCGCTACGGCCTCGACATGGGCGGGCGCGCGACCGACGTCACCCTCGGGCGCTACCACCTGCTGCTCGCGTGGACGCTGCTCGAGGGGCAGCTCACGCTCGGCGGCGGCGCCCGGGCGACCACGCTCGGCATCGGGGCGGCGGACACCGCGCTCACCATGCTCGGCGCGGCCCCGGAGGTCGGGATCCTGGTGCGCCCGAGCTGGGCGCCCTTCCGCATCGGAGCCACGTACCGCAACGGCGTGGCGACGAGCGCCTCGGTCGGGCCCGGCGCGTCCGTCGACGAGCACGGCACCGCCCGCGCCGCGGGGCTCGTCCTGCCCCAGCGCTTCGTGCTCCCCTGGGAGGTCGAGGTCGGGGCCGCGCTGCAGGTCGGCCCCCGCCCGCTCAACCCCTCGTGGGTCGATCCCGGCGCCGACGAGCGCGCGCTCGAGGCCCGCTACGCGACCCGGCGCGCCGCACGACGGGCAGCGATCGAGCGCCAGCTCGCTTTCGTCGCGGACCCGGCGAGCCGGGACGCCCTGCGCCGCACCCTGCTCGCCGACGAGGCGGAGCGCGCGGCCGCCGACGCCGTCGATCTCGAGCGCGACCGCGAGGACCTCGCGGCCGAGCGCCGCGCGCGCGCCGACAACTGGCCGCGCGAGCACCTGCTGCTGTTGCTCGAGCTCCTGGTGACCGGCGCGGGGCCCGACGCCGTGCACATCGAGGGGTTCCTCGGCCAGGGCGCCGGGTCCGCCACGGTCGCCCCCGCCGGAACGGCAAGCCCGTGCCGGGCCGTGGCGTCCGGCGAGCGCGCCACCTTCTCGCCCCGCGTGGGCGTCGAGACCGAGCCCGTCCCGCAGTGGCTGCAGATGCGCTTCGGCAGCTACCTCGAGGCGAACCGCTTCCGCTACGAGCCGGAGAGCTGTACCCCCGGCCCGGGCCGCCTCCACTTGACCTTCGGCGCCGACGTGCGCCTCTTCTCCACGACGTTCTGGGATCTCGTTCCCCCCATCACCTACAAGCTCGGGGCGTACGCGGATCTGGCGCCGCGGTACCAGAGCTTCGGGCTCGGGGTCGGGGTGTGGCACTGAGCGAGCGGGCGCCTCGGGCTCGGCGGACGTTGTGCGGCGAGCCCCCGTTCGATATACGGGCAGGGACACCATGTTGCCGACGAGCTCCCACGATCGAGCGGGCCCGGCGCGGGTCCCACCCGGGTGGGGCGCCCGGTGACCTCCCGTTCCCGACCGCCGCCGCCCCCGGACACCCCGGGGGGTGCCGTGCCGACCCCCGCGGGCCCCGCCCCCGCACCGGGCGCGACCGGCGCGGAGCGCACCGGGCGGCGCGTGGGTCGGGCCGTCCACCTCGCCATCTGCGGCGCCGTGGGCCTCGCGGCGACCGTGCAGCTCACGACGCAGGTGTTCTTCCACGGCCCGCACGGCGAGGCCCCGTACCCCGACTGTCGGCACGGGGTGCGCGCCCTGTACGTCGCGATCCAGCGCGGCCGCGCGGAGGCCGACGACGCGGTCGTCTCGACCGCCGACGAGGCGGCGCTCGTGCGCTTCCGGGAGGCCGTCGCGCTCGACTGGCAGTACCTCGACGCCGTCCGCGACCTGTGCCGCGGGCGCGGCGAGGTCGAGGAGGGAGCGCTCACGCTCGTCGAGAGGCTGCGCTACGCCGAGGAGCACGGGGTGAGGAGCGCCGCCGTGGAGCTCGCGACCCTGCGCCGCCAGGCTCAGAACCTCGTCGACGAGGTGCTCGGCGACGCGCTGCCGGCCCACGACCCGCCCGCGCGCTGACGGGTCGTCGCGCGGGCTGCGAAGGAAAGCCTATCGCTCGGGCCGGGCGCGAGCTAAATGCCCGTGGCCCGAGCCCGAGGACCGCCCCCGCGCCCCCGCGCGGCAGCGGCGGGCACGAACATCGAGACCCCCATGGTGACAGACAACACGCCGGGCAAAGAGCGCCTGGACAGCCCCGCGGCGAGCGCCGCCGCCGATCCGGGCGAGGCCCCTGCTCCGCCCACTTTCGACGCGCTGCCGCTGTCCGCCGAGCTGCGCGAGTCGCTCCGCGAGATGGGCTACGTCACGCCCACGCCGGTGCAGCTCGCCGTGTGGCAGCCCGCCTGCTCGGGCACCGACTGCGTGGTGCAGGCGCGCACCGGAACGGGCAAGACGGCGGCCTTCGGTCTGCCGATGGTCGATCGCCTGGTGCGTCGTTCGCAGAAGGTGCCCCAGGCCCTCGTGCTGTGCCCCACCCGCGAGCTCGCGGTCCAGGTGTCGCGCGAGATCGCCCTGCTCGGCAAGCACCGCGAGATCGAGCCCGTCGCCATCTACGGCGGCGCCCCGATGCCGCCGCAGGTCCAGGCCATCGCCAACGGCGCGCAGATCGTCGTCGCCACGCCCGGGCGCATGCTCGACCACCTGCGGCGCCGCACGCTCGACCCGAGCAACATCCGCACCCTCGTGCTCGACGAGGCCGACGAGATGCTCAGCATGGGCTTCGAGCGCGAGCTCAACGCCATCATGGAGCGCCTCCCCGAGAACCGGCAGACGCTGCTCTTCAGCGCCACGCTCCCGCCCGACATCGAGCGCATGGCGCGCACCAAGCTGCGCAAGCCAGAGTTCATCACCCTGTCGGGCGACCACATCGGCGCGCTCGAGATCCAGCACTTCATCTACTTCGTGAGCGGCGACAAGCTCGCCGCCCTGGCCGCGATCCTCGAGGTCGAGAACCCCGAGGGCGCGCTCATCTTCTGCAACACGCGCGAGGCCACCGAGCGCCTGGCGCAGGGCCTGTGCCGGCTCGGCTACGACGCCGACTGGCTCAACGGCGATCTGCCCCAGAGCGACCGCGAGAAGACGATGCGCGCCGCGCGCGAGGGCCGCCTGCGCTACCTCGTCGCCACGGACGTGGCCGCGCGGGGCATCGACATCTCGCACCTCACCCACGTCATCAACTACGACTTCCCGCAGGACGCCGAGGCCTACGTGCATCGCACCGGCCGCACCGGCCGCGCGGGCCGCACCGGCACGGCGGTGTCGCTCGTCAACCCGCAGGACATCGGTGCGCTCTACCTCGTGCGGCTCACGTACAAGATCCGCCCGATCGAGCGGCGCCTGCCCACGATGACCGAGCAGCGCACGCGCGGCGAGGCCGACATCGTCGAGAGCCTGAGCGCGACCTTCGCGCCCCGCGGACGCGACCCCGAATACCGGGCGCTCGCGCGCCGTCTGCTCACCCACGACGACTGCGAGGCGATCCTCGCCGGCATCCTGCACGAGCACCTGGCTGCGCGCCCGGAGCTCCCCGACGAGGCTGCGCGCCGCAGGCGCGAGACGCCCCCCCCGCCCGCGGCCGAGCCGGAGGAGCCTGCCCGGCCCGGCCCGCGCCGCGAGCCCGAGGCCGCTCGATCCGGGGCGCGCGAGGGCGAGCGGCGCGAGCGCGCACCGGTCCGCGGCGAGGCTGGTCGAGAGGGTCGCCGCGACCGCGGCGACCGCGACCGGGGCCCGCGCGAGGGCGGACCGGGGCGGGGACGCTCGCGCGGCGGCCCCGGCGGGGACGAGGCCATGCCCGGCCCCGAGCCGGCCCCCGCGACGCCCTCGGCCCAGGCCGAGGCGGTGGTGACGACGCCGGCCGCCGTCCCGCGCCCGCCGGTCGCCGCGCCGGTCGCCGCGCCGGTGCCGCCCGTCGCCGCCGAGGAGCCGCCGGTCGCCGCACCGGTGCCGCCGGTCGCCGCACCGGTGCCGCCGGTCGCCGCGCCGGCGACCCGCGCGCAGGCGGAGCCACTCGCAACCCGCCGCACGGCGCCCGCCGCGCCGCCCGGCGGGCCGACCGAGCAGGTGCGCTACCGCGTGCTCGAGCGCCGCAGCGTGCGCGGGCCCGCGCACGACCACGACGAGACGGTCACGGTCCAGATCTCCCCCGTGCCGGCCGGCCCGCCGATCACCGCCGCACGCGAGATCGCCGTCGAGACCGCCAGCGCCGACGTCGAGCCGGTCACGGTGCCGCGTGGGGCCGGGCAGCAGCGGCGGCCGCCGCTGCCTGCACCGCAGCCGCCGCCCATCGCGCGGCTCGACATGGACGACGAGGACGACCTCGACGACGACGACGATGCCGCCACGACGCACCGCATCGAGGGCCGCTCGTCCGAGCTGCACGTCAACGTCGGCCGACGCGACGGGCTGAAGGTCCGCGACGTCAAGGACGCCCTCGCGAGTCTGCCGCCCGGCGCCGTGCGCGGGGTGCGCATGCGCGACCGCTACACCTTCGTCGAGGTCGTCGACCTCCACGCGCAGGCAGCCCTGACGGCGCTCGCGGGGCGCGAGCTGGCCGGACGCACGGTGCGGGCCCAGCTGTCGCAGCGCTCGACCGCGCGCAAGTCCGACTCGGAGGGCTGAGGACGCCGCGATCTCGCGCTGGCGAAGCCGGCGCGAAGGTCGTATCTGTTCGGGGATGGCCCACTCGGAAGTCGAGGCGCTGCTCGCGGAGGCCGAGCAGGCGCGCCGCGAGCAGGCGGATCCCGAGCGGCGCCTCGAGGTGCTGATCCGCCTCGCCCGGGCGGCCGCGCCGCGCAGTCACGGCTGGCTCTACGCCCAGCGCCACATCGCGGAGCTCTGCGCCGCCGAGGATCCGTGGCGCGCGTCTCTCTTGGCGCGGCGGGTCGTCGCCGTCTGGGCCCACGACGACGGCGCCTGGGCCATCCTCGGGCTCGCGCAGTCGCTGCTCGGCCACCTGCGCTTCGCGGTGCGTGCCTACCGGCGGGCCCTCGCGCTCGCGCCCGACAACCCCTACTACGCCCACAACCTCGGCCACCTCTACGACGTGGCCGTCGGGCGCCCGGAGCTCGCGGTGCCGCTGCTCGAGCGCGCCTGGCGCCGCCTGCCGCACGAGCCGGAGATCGTGTGCAGCCTGGCGCACGCGCTCGCGCGCGACGGCAAGGCGCGACGCGCCCGGCACCTGCTCGCGCCGGTGCTGCGCAGCGCCCCGAACGCCGAGCGCCGCGCGCTCGGGCGCTTCGTCGCCGGTCTGGCCCGTCGCGAGGGCCCGGCGGCCGCGACCCGCACGGCCTCCGGGGGGCCCGAGGAGCCGGCGCGCCGCCGGAGCCGCAAGCGCCGCCACACGCGCGCCCCGTCGGGCTGAACGACGTGGCCAGGCGAAGGCGTCGAGACTAGCTTGCGCTGTCATGCTGAGCCTCCGGAGCCATCTGTGCGGACAATGGGTGAGCGGCAGCGGTGCCCCCCAGATCCTCGTCGACCCCGCGACCGAGGCGCCCGTCGCCGAGGTCTGCTCGGACGGGCTGCCCCTCGAGCAGGGGCTCGACTTCGCGCGCCGCGAGGGCGGGCAGGCGCTGCGCGCGCTCGACTTAGCCGGGCGCGGCAAGCTCTGCGACGCGGCCGCACGCCTGCTGCACCAGCACCGCGACGAGCTCTTGGAGCTCGGCATGGCGAACGGCGGCAACACGCGCTCGGACGCGAAGTTCGACGTCGACGGAGCGGCCGCGACGTTCGCGCACTACGCGTCGCTCGGTGCCGCGCTCGGCGAGCGTCGGCTGCTCGAGGACGGCGAGAGCGTGCAGCTCGGCCGCTCGCCACGCTACGCCGGGCGGCACCTGTGGCTGCCGCGGCGGGGCGTCGCCCTCCACGTCAACGCCTTCAACTTCCCGGCGTGGGGGCTCGCGGAGAAGGCGGCGACGGCGTGGCTCGCGGGCATGCCGGTCGTGTCGAAGCCAGCGACCGCCACGGCGCTCGTGGCGCACCGCATGGCCGAGGTGCTCGCCCCGGCGCTGCCGCCCGGCGTGCTCAGCTTCGTGTGCGGCTCGGCGCACGCCCTGCCCGGCCTGCTCCGCGACCAGGACGTCATCGCCTTCACCGGCTCGAGCGGCACCGCGGCGCGGCTGCGCGCCCTGCCCCGCGTGGCGGACGCCTCGGTGCGCCTCAACGTCGAGGCCGACAGCCTGAACGCCGCCGTGCTCGGACCGGACGTGCTGCCGGGCAGCGAGACCTACGAGCTCGCCGTCCGCGACATCGTGCGCGAGATGACCCAGAAGACGGGGCAGAAGTGCACCGCCGTGCGGCGCATCTTCGCCTCGAGCGCGCTCGCGGCAACGCTCGGCGAAGAGCTCGTGGCGCGCCTGCGCGACGTCGTCGTCGGCGATCCGCGCGACGAGCGGGTGAAGATGGGCCCGCTCGCGAGCGCGGCGCAGCTCGCCGAGGTGCGTGCGGGTACGGCCCGCCTCGCGACCGAGGCGCGGCGCCTCCTCGGCGACGAGGCCTTGGTGCCGGTGGGCGGGGTCCCGGGCCGGGGCTACTTCGTGGCGCCCTCGCTCTTCGCGAGCGCCGCAGCCGGCGCGGCCGTGGCGCACGAGCTCGAGGTGTTCGGGCCCGTCGCGACGCTGTTCGAGGCGCCCGACGATCCGGAGGCCGTGGCCGAGCTCGTCGCGCGCGGGCGCGGTGCGCTCGTGTGCGCGCTCTACACCGACGACCGGCGCTTCGCGGCGAGCTTCATCGGGGCCGCGGGCCCCTACCACGGCCGCATCGCCTGGGGGTCGACGAAGGTCGCGGCCCAGGCCCCTGGTCCGGGCATGGTGATGCCGGAGCTCGTGCACGGCGGACCCGGGCGCGCGGGCGGCGGCGAGGAGCTCGGCGGCGTCCGGGGCCTCGCGGCGTACAGCCAGCGGCTCGCGATCCAGGGCGATCGCGCCCTGCTCGACGCGCTGGTCGCGCCGAAGGGCGGCTGAGAGAGTCCTCTGGACCTCGCCACCAGGAGCCGGAAGAGCACACCACCGAGACACGGGGGCACGGATAGCTGCACGGAGCCGGCAGGGTTCGGAGACTCTCTCCGCGTCACGCTCGGTGGCTCGGTGGCTCCGTGGTTCGCCTCGCTCGGCCCCGGCCCGAGCCGTGCGCGTGCGCTCTAGAAGGCGAGGACGCCGGCGTAGCGCAGCGCGAGCACGATCGTCGCCGCGAGCACGAGCGCGAAGACGACGAGCAGGATGATGAGCCAGCGGCGCAGCGGGTTCGGCTCGGGCTGGCGCGCCATCGGGCCCATGACCGTGTGAAGCGGCGAGCCCACGGCTCCGGGGATCGGCGCCCCCAAGGGAGCCTGCACCACCGGCTGCTGCGGCGGTTGCGCGAGCTGCGCCTGCACGGCAGGGCCGAGCGGCGCCTGCCCGGGCGACGGCGGCACGTACTGGCCCGAGGGCGTCTGCGGGCCGGGCGACGGCGGCACGTACTGGCCCGAGGGCGTCTGCGGGCCGGGCGACGGCGGCACGTACTGGCCGGAGGGCGTCTGCGGGCCGGGCGACGGCGGCACGTACTGGCCCGAGGGCGTCTGCGGCCCGAGCGGCGGCGGCACGTACTGGCCCGAGGGCGTCTGCGGCCCGAGCGGCGGCGGCGGGCCGTACTGCGCCGCCGACGGTTGGGGCCCGAACGGGGCCGGAGCGACGTGCTGGCCCGACGGCGTGTGCGGCCCGAGCGCCGGCTGCCCCGGGGGCGGGACGAACGGGCCCGAAGGCGTGTGGCGCGGCGCCGGGCCGAGGCTCGCGGCCTCGAGGTGCGCCGGAGCGGGGCCCTCGCGCGGCGAGGGCTCGAAGGGCGGGCCCCCGAACGCGGGTGGCCGCGCGGGGGACACCGGAGGCGGGGTCGCGCGATCGTGCGAGGTCGCGACGGGGGCCAGCCCCGCCTCGACGCGCGCGCGGTTGATGGCGTCGGCGACACCCGCCGGCATGTGCCCTTCCTGGTCCATCAGCATCGTGCTGACGCCGTCCTGCGAGTCGTCTGCCGCGAGCGAAGGCAAGCCAGGAGCGACGGCGCCCACGCCGGTCGCGGGCACGTGGATCACGGGACCCGCCGCCGCGGCACGGGGCGGGGCAGCGGCCGGTGCGGCGGGCGCGCCCGGTGGGCGCTGAGGAAGCGCCGGACGCAGGGTGCCACCCGGTCCGACGGCGGGGACGGGAGCTCCGGCAGGACGAGCGGCCGGCGCGGGTGCGGCCGGCCGGCCGGCGGGCGGCCCCGGTCCAGGCGCAGGCGGCCGGGCAGCGGGCATCGCGGGCATGGGCATCGTGGTGCCGATGGCGCCGGCTCGTCCCCCGGCAGCCGAACGTGCGGCGGCCGCAGCCTCCGCGAGGCCGAGGCCGAGCGCCGTCGACTTGAAGGGGCTCGGCGCCGAGGGGGCCACCCGAGGTCCCCTGCCGGCGGACGATCCGTCGGGCGCGAACCCTGGACGCTCCGGGACCGGGGCCCCGGCCGCGGGCGGTCGTGGTGCAGGCGCGCCGGGCGCGGGAGCCGCGGGAGCCGCGGGATGACGGGGCGCGGTGGCTGCGGGCGTCGGCGGGGCGACGGCGACGGGCGCAGCGGCCTTGGGCGCCGCCGCGACGGCGGGACCCACCCCGAGCTGCTTCAGCTGCTTGCGCACCTCGCTGAAGTCGCGCATCACCGTCTTGACGTCCTCGTCGTCCTCGTCGTCGCCGGACTCGGTCGTCTCCCCTGGCCCCTCGTCGAGATCGTCGAGCGAGTAGAGCTCGCGCAGCCCCGGACGGTCGTGCCACTTCTCGAGCGCCTCGCGCAGGGCCGAGATGCGCACCACGCGCTGCGACATGTTCCGCGCCAGGAACGACTCGAAGACCCGCTCGAGCTCCTCGTCGTCGATGTCGTAGACGGCGAGCGGCGCGGCGGCCGCGGCCGAGAGCTTGCGCTTGACCTCGGCGGCGTTCGCGCCTGGCCACGGCAGCGCCCCGGTGGCCGCGAAGTACAGCGTGACCGCGACGGCCCAGGTGTCGTCGGCCTGGGAGATGCCACGGCCCTGATGGCGCTCCGGCGAGTGGTACTCGAAGCGGGGCGCGCTCTGGCGCACGTCGGCGAAGAACCCCTGCCCCGCGGCCGAGGGCCCGGCCACGAGCACGCAGTCCGCCGACAGCCCCCCGTGCGCGACGCCGAGGCGATGGAGCTCCTCGATGCGCTTGGCGAGCCGGATCGCCCAGCCCACGGCCTCTTCGGTCGGCAGCCGGCCGCTCTTCCTCACGAGCTCCGCGAGCGTGTCCAAGGGTCGCCGAGCTTAGGCCGGCGCCCCGGGCTCGTCCAGAGTCTCAGCCGCGCGTGGCCGCGACGATGGCCGCGATCGCCGTACCACCCGAGCGCTCGAGGGCCGCCACGATGTCGTCCGCCGGCGAGCGCCCCGCGCCGACGAGCCGCTCGAGCGGCTCGAGGTAGCGGGCCTCGTCACGCCCTTCGGCATCGCGGCGCGCGCGCCGCTCGAGCCCGCCGCGCGCGATCGTGAGCGCCGCCTCGGCGAAGTGCTGTACCTTGCGCCCCGCGAGCGGCGCGCCGAGCCCGAGGACCGGGATCGACGGCCGGCACGCGGCGAGCGCGGCCGCGTCGAGCGGCTCGGTGAGCGCCTCGGCCGCGGCGAGCGCGCGAGCGTCGTACCAGAGGCCGGTCCACAGCGCCGGCAGCGCCGCAGCGAGCTCGCGCGGCACCGAGTCGGCGCCGCGCACCTCGAGCGTGCGCTTGAGGCGCACCTCCGGAAAGAGCGTGTTGAGGTGCACCTCCCAGTCGGTCGGCCACGGGCGCTCGCCCTCGAAGCCGTGCTTCCAGAACTCGCGGAAGGTCTGGCCGATGTTCACGATCGGCTTGCCGCGGCGCTTGAAGAGGTACATCGGCACGTCGAGCGCCCACTCCACGTAGTCGGCGATGCGGGCCTCGGGCCGCAAGAGCACCGGCAGAAGGCCCGTGCGATCCGGATCGACGTCGAGCCACACCTCGGCGCGCAGGGTCTTCTTGCCGGTGAGCTCGCCCTCGTAGAGCGGCGAGCTCGCGAACATGGCCGTCGTGACGGGCGCGAGCTTGAGGCCGACCCGCAGCTTGCGCAGCGCGTCCTCTTCGTCGACGTAGTCGAAGTTCGCCTGCACCGTCGCCGTCCGCCGCATCATGTCGAGACCCCGGCCGCCACGCGTCGGAAAGTACTCGCGCATCACGCCGTAGCGGTCCTTCGGCACCCAGGGCAGCTCGCTCGGGTGCGCCAGCGGGTGGAACCCCGTGGCGAGCCACGCGATGCCCCGCCCCTCGCAGACGCGCTCGAGCTCGCCGAAGTGCTCGCGGAGCTCGGCCGCGACGGCGTGAAGATCGCCGAGGGGCGCGCCCGACAGCTCGAGCTGCGCGCCCGGCTCGAGCGTGATCGACGCGTCGCCGCGCCCGAGAGCGAGGAGCGGCCCGTGCTCGGTCTCGCGCTGCTCGCGCCAGCCGAACTGCGCGCAGAGGGCGTGCAAGATCCCGACGACCCCGTCCGGGCCGTCGTAACCGAGCGGCGCACCGCTCGACTCGAAGACCCCGAACTTCTCGGTCTCCGTGCCGATCCGGTGCTGGGCCTCCGGCTTCATCGCCTGCTCGAAGGGCGCGAACAGCTCCTCGTAGCGCTCGATCGGGCGCTCGCCCGCCTTGGAATACCCAGCCATGATGCCGCTCTGTCGACTCCCCGGGCCCCCAGATGGCCCGCTTCCGCGTCCCGCGTCGCCACAAGGTCCTTCCTTCGACCTGGGTCGGCAAGCCTTTTCGTGCTCGGCGGCGGCGCGCCATGACCGATCCTCCACAATCGGCGGCGCCTCGGCACCCCAACGTGACCGAACGATCACGCACCTTTGCGCTCGGCGGGCGTCTGATGGGCAAAGGAGATCGCCGCCATGCATCGCACACTCGTTCGTCGTTGGGCTCCCGTGCTGCTCGCCACCGTGGTCGGAACGAATGCCGTGGGGTGTACCGCCGCAGGAGAGGGCGCGGCAGAGAGCAGCGCCCGCGCGGGGGCGACGGCCACGGCGGCGGCCGCCAGCGAGCAGGAGGCGCGCACGGGCGAGCGCGCCAAGGGCGAGGAGGGCGCGTTCGGCGCCCACGACGCGCCGCTCGCGAGCGCCTCGCCCTCCCCGGCCGCGACCGGCTACGCCTCGGCGGCGGGCGCCCCGCAGGCACCCCCACGCGCCGGTGTGTCCGACGGCGACCAGGGCGCGCCGCCCCTCAAGGCTCCGAACGGGGCCCGCTTCGACGACATGTTCTTCAAGCACTACGGAGTGAACCCCACGATCGACACCGCCGAGGAGGCCTTCTCGACCTTCGGCATCGACGTCGACACGGCGAGCTACAGCCTCGTCCGCTCGTACCTCGAGCGCGGCGCGATGCCCCCCGACGAGGCGGTGCGCGTCGAGGAGATCGTCAACGCCTTCGACTACGGCTACGAGCCGCCGGCGGACGCCGCCTTCAGCGTGCAGGCCGAGGCGTTCCCGTCGCCGAACAGGAAGGGCTACCACGTCCTTCACATCGGCCTGCGCGGGATGGACGTGAGCGCCGCCGCGCGCAAGCCCGCGAACCTCGTGTTCGTGATCGACGTGTCGGGCTCGATGGCGATGGAGAACCGGCTCGGCCTCGTGAAGAAGAGCCTGCGCCTGCTCGTCGGCGAGCTCGGCGAGGGCGACAGCGTCGGCATCGTGGCCTACGGCACGACGGCGCGCGTCGTGCTCGAGCCGACCTCCGCCGACCGCAAGGACGCCATCCTCGGCGCCATCGAGGGCCTCCAGACGGAGGGCTCGACCAACGCGGAGGCGGGGCTGCGCGTGGGCTACCAGATGGCGGCGTCGCACCTGCGCCCGGGCGGCGTGAACCGCCTCATCCTCTGCACCGACGGCGTCGCCAACACCGGCGCCACGAGCGCGGCCCAGATCCTCGCGGCGGTCAAGGAGCAGGCCGACCGCGGCATCACCATCGCGACCGTCGGCTTCGGCATGGGCAACTACAACGACGTGCTGCTCGAGCAGCTCGCCGACAAGGGCAACGGCAACTACCACTACGTCGACAAGCTCGACGAGGCGCGGCGCGTGTTCGTCGAGAACCTGACCGGCACGCTCCAGGTCATCGCCAAGGACGTGAAGATCCAGGTCGAGTTCGACCCGCGCTCGGTCCAGCGCTACCGCCTCCTCGGCTACGAGAACCGCGGCCTCGAGAAGCGCGACTTCGACAACGACCGCGTGGACGCCGGCGAGATCGGCGCCGGTCACGCCGTCACGGCCCTCTACGAGGTGAAGCTCGCGAGCGAGGCGGGCTCGCTCGGCAAGCTCCGCATCCGCTTCAAGCCGCCCGAGGGCAGCGAGAGCCAGCTCATCCTGCGCGAGCTGTCGCACGACATCGTGCGCGGCTCGCTCGCCGACATCACGGCCCCGGCGCGCCTGTCGCTCGTCGCGGCGGGCTTCGCCGAGAAGCTCCGCGGCTCGTACTGGGCCCGGAACCTCGGCTACGACACGCTCGCGGCCGAGTTCGAGCGCATCGACCCGAGCCTGCGCGCCCGCCCGGAGGTCGCCGAGCTCGGCACGCTCATCAAGCGCGCGCGCGAGCTCGATCAGCGCGGCGACAGGTTCGAGCCCGAGCTGCCCATCGCCAAGATGGATTTCGATCGCATTCCGGTTCTGAAGTAGCGTCCCGCGGCGTGAAGCGACGCCTCGCCTGGCTCCGCCGCGGTACGTGGGCGCGCGTGGGCGTCCTTTCGCTCGTGTCCGCGGCGCTCGTGTGGGGGTCGTGGCGCCTCGAGGCGATCTTCGTCGCGGAGCGCGCCGCGGCCACGGCGGAGATCGAGGCGCGGCGCGAGGCGCTCGCCGAGTACGCGCGCAAGAGCTTGTCGGAGGCGCTCGAGGAGCGCCTCCGCGACGCGGGTCGCGAGAGCGAGCGGGCCCTGTCCGACCCGCTCGTACCGGCGGGCGACCTCTACGTGCGCGACCTCGACGGGCAGCTCCTGCCGCGCACCTGGCGCGTGCCCCCCGACGACGCGACGCCGGCGCGCGCGCTCCACGAGTCCTTGCTCGGGCGCCGGCTCGTGCCGGCGGAGCCCGACTCGCCCTGGAGCGAGCGGCTCGAGCTCTACGACCGCACGGTGGGCGCGCTGCTCGCCCGCGACCGCGGCGCGGTCGAGCGCGCCGTGCGCGAGGTGCTCGCCCACCGCGCGCGCTTCGTCCTGCCGATCCGGCAGGACGCGCCCTTCGTGCTCGCCCTGCTCGCCGAGCTCGAGCGCCATGCCGAGCCGGCGCCCTCGCTCGTGGCGCTGCTCCTGCGCGACGGGCTCACGGCCGGCTCCACCCTGGCCCTCGAGGGGCTCGAGCGCGCGCTGCTGCGCCGCCGCGATCGGCTGAGCGCCGCCGACTTCGCCTTCCTCGCCGAGAAGCTCGTCGAAGTCGCGCGCCGCAACGGCGTCCCCTGCGACGACTTCGCGGCGCGCGCCGCCGAGGGACCGGCGCCGCTCCTGCCGCTGCCCGCGACGCTCGCCGAGACGACCCTGCTCGAGCGCGCCCGCTGGATCGCGACGCCGACCGCCGAGGGTGGCGTGCGCGGTGTGCGCGTCGACGTGACGGCGCTGCTCAGCGAGATCGCGAGCCACATGCGCACGCTCGGCCTCGTGGGCAGCGACGCCACGGTGGGCTTCCGGCACGGGCCGCGGGCCGTCGACGCGGAGCCCCCGGAGGGGCCCACCGCGCTCCGCGAGCTCGCCGTCGGCGTGGACGCCCCGAGCTTCGGGCACGCGCTCGTCGCGGCCGAGGAGCGCTTCGACCTCAAGACCGCCCTCGTCGTCACGGTCGGCGTCCTCGCCTTCGGCGTGGTCGGCCTCACGCTGCTCCTGCAGCGCCGGCGCCAGCGCTTCCTGGCGCTGAAGAGCGAGTTCGTGGCCTCCGTGTCGCACGAGCTCCGCACGCCGCTCGCCTCAATCCAGCTCATGGCCGAGACGCTCGAGCGACGCCTCGATGGCGTGCCCGCGGCGCGCGACTACCCGAGCCGCATCGTGCGCGACGTCGAGGGGCTGTCGCGCCTCGTGGAGAACATCCTGTCGTGGCAGCGCCTCGAGCGCGGCTTCGCGCCGCGCCTCGCCGAGGTGCGCCTCGCGGAGCTCGTCGAGCGCGTGCGCCCGGGCGTCGAGCGGGCCGCGCCGCGCCGCCTCGAGCTCACGACCGAGGGCTGCGACGACGTGGTGCTCCGGGCCGACGCGGACCTCGTGGAGCTCGTGCTCGCGAACCTGGCCAAGAACGCCTGCCAGTACTGCGAGCGCGAGCCCATCGAGCTCGCCCTGCGGGCGCGGCCCCTGCCCGCCCCGGCCCACGGCTGGCTCCTGTCGTTCCGCGACAACGGCGTCGGGCTCGAGCCCGGCGACGAGGAGCGCGTCTTCGAGGACTTCTACCGCGGCAAGCGGCGGCCGACCGGGGGGCGCGGCAGCGGCCTCGGCCTCGCCATCTGCAGGAAGGTGATGGAGGCGCACGGCGGCCGCATCACCGTCGCCCGCACCGGCCCCGAAGGCACCACCTTCGAGCTCGTCTTTCCGCTAGACTCTCCCCTGCCCGCGCACCCGCGCCGACGCCGGCGAGCCGCGGGCGCGCCGAAGCCATGAGCGAGCCCGACCAAGCGGCCATCCTGGTCGTCGAGGACGACGAGAACCTGCGCGTCGGCCTCGAGGACAACCTCGTCGACGAGGGCTACGAGGTGCGCGCGGCCGCGAGCCTCGCCGCCGCCGAGGCGCTGCTCACCGAGCGGCGCTTCGATCTCGCCATCCTCGACATCATGCTCCCGGACGGCGACGGCTACGAGCTCTGCCGGCGCCTGCGCGCCCGGGGGCTCACGCTGCCCGTCCTCATGCTCACGGCGCGCACCCTCGAGCAAGACGTCGTCCAGGGCTTCGACGCCGGCGCCGACGACTACCTCGCGAAGCCCTACCGGCTGCGGGAGCTGCTCGCCCGGGTGCGCGCCCTGCTGCGCCGGCGCGCCGCCCCGGAGCCCGCCGCGCCCGAGGCGCCGCTCGGCTTCGCAGGCTTCGTGCTCGACCCGGTCGCACGCCTGTGCCGTGGGCCCGGCGGGGCGCGCGTCGAGCTCACGCGCACCGAGTTCGATCTACTGGCCTGCCTCGTGCGCCACCGGGGCCGCGCCCTGCGGCGCGAGGAGCTGCTCGCCGAGGCGTGGGAGGTCGTGGTCGAGCCGCGCACGGTCGACAACTTCGTCTCCAGTCTGCGCAAGAAGCTCGGGTGGGACGAGCGCTCGCCCTTCCGCATCGCGGCCGTGCGCGGCATCGGCTACCGCCTCGAGGTCGACGGGCCGAAGTAGCGGCGCGCGGCAAGCCCCGCGGCCGGAGCCGGTCGCGTGCTAGGCTCGCCGCCGTGGTGCTCGAGTCGCTCTGTCCGCTGCGGATGGCGGAGCTGCGCTGGCAGCACGCCTCCGGCGGGTATCGCGCGAGCGTGGTGTGCAAGGCCACCTTCCAGCTCGAGACCGAGGTCTCGCCGCTCTACGACGAACAGGAGGAGGTCCGCGACGCCGACCTGTTCCGCGACCCGGCCGCCACCGGCGGCTCCTCGTTCCTGCCCCGGGAGCTCGTGCCGGTGCGCGCGCGCCCCGAGATCGTCGTGGTCGGGAGCGCCTTCGCGCCGGCGGGCCGCCCGGTCGAGCGACTCGTGGCGCGCCTCGCCATGGCAGGGGTCGACAAGGCGCTCGAGATCTGCGCTCCGCGCCACTGGACGCGCGACGGCAGGCTCGTGACCCCCGCCCCGGCGGCACGGCTGCCCCTCGGCTGGGAGCGCGCGTCGACCGGGCCCACGCGCGCCAACCCGGCCGGCATCCCGTGTGGGGCCGCGCTCGCGGCGCTGCGCCAGCTCGGCGTGAGCTACCCGGGACTGCCGCCCGGCGCCGCTCCGGCGCCGAGTCAGGTGCCCGTGGGCTTCGCCCTCGCGTCCCCGGCGACCGAGGTGCCGGCCGTCGGTTTCGGCCCGATCGCACCGGACGCCCCCCCGCGGCGCGCGCGCCTGGGTGACGCAGCCCCCCCTCCGCTCGAGGGGCCGTACCCGCCCGACTTCGACGCCGCGTACTTCAACTGCGCCCCCGACGACCAGGGCTGCGAAGTGCTGCGCGGCGACGAGCGGCTGCTGCTCGAGCACCTGCACCCGCGCCACGCGCGCTTCGAGACGCGCCTCGGGCACGTCGAGCCGCGCCTCCTGTGCCAGCGACACGGCGGCGTCAGCGAGGTCCCGCTCTTCGCCGAGCTCTTGTGGATCGACACCGAGCGCGCGCTCGCGACCCTGACCTGGCGCGCCGGCGTGGCGCTCGGCTCGCGCGACGAGGAGCTCGTGCTCACGCTCACGCTCGAGAGCGGCCGGCGGCGCAGCGCCGCTCGGACCGCCGATCTGCACCCCGTGTTCGACGCCGACGCCGCGCGCGAGCTCGGGCACGATCCGGTGACCTCCGTCTCGAGCCCGCGGCCCATGCCCGGGGTCGCCGACGTCACGGCCGCGCTCGACGCCCTCGGCCCCGACGCGGCGCCGAGCCGCGGCGCCCAGCGCGCGCCCGAGGCCCGCGCCGCGCTCGAGAGCGTGCGCGAGGACACGTACCCCGGCATGCCCGACGAGCCCGACTCGTTCATGGGTCCCGTGCTGCCGTTCCAGCGCCCCTCGCTCGGCTCGCTCTCGTCGCTCCACGCCCTGCCGACCCCGAGCGAGGTCGGCTCCCGCCCGTCCGAGGCAGCTCCGCCCGCCCCGCCGCCCCCGGCTCCGCCGCCGATGCCGCCGATGCCCCCGCGCTCCTGGGTGGCACCGCACGCGCCAGTGCCGGTGCCGCCCCCACCGCCGCCGATCCTCCCGCCCGAGACCTGGGGCGGCGGGCGCCGCCCGCCCTCCGATCCGCCGCCCTCGTCGATGGGCTGGTACAACGCGCCGAAGCCGCCGCCTCCGCCCCTGTCGAGCCCGTGGGCCGGCCGCATCGCGGCGCGCGAGGGCGGCGGCATCGCACCGGAGGTCACGAGCGGGGTCGCCGGCGTCCCGCTGCGCGCCCCCGGCGTCCTCGAGGCCTCGAACGCCGCGCAAGGGCCCGCGCCGGAGCCGAAGGCCGAGCCCACGGCCCGTTCGAACGGCGAGGCGCGCCCCCGCCCGCCGAGCGTTCCCGAGCCCGGCCCGCCGCCTCGACCCGCGCTGAAGCTCCTCTGGTTCCACGCGGATCTCCCGGCGCGCCTGCAGGCCGATCCGCGCTACCTCGAGCTCGTGGCGGAGACGGAGCTGCGCGCCCTCGAGGCCGGGGAGACCCCGGGCGACGCCGCCTCGCCCGCCCGCGCCCGGCGCGAGGCCCTCGAGCTGCTCGCGCTCGCGCGGCCCGTCGCCCCGGATGCGCTCGGCGCCGCGGCGAGCGCCGCCGTCGACGACCTCGGCGGCTACACGCCGCCCGTGCTCTGCCTCGAGGGTGAGCTCGCCTTGCCCTTCGACGAGCTCGAGACGCTCCGCGCCGCATGGCTCGCGGTGCTGCCCTTCGGGCCCGCCGACCGCAAGCTCAAGGACGCGCTCGAGGCCGCCGCGGCGCTGCTCGAGGCGAGCAAGCCCGGCGCCGGGGGCTCGGTCGCACCCGCGCTCGTGCGCAACCTCCAGGAGGCCTTCGCCCAGGCCAAGACGAAGCTCCCGCCCGACTACCTCGACGAGCAGGCCGCGCGCATCCTGCTCGAGGGCCGCCACTACAAGCGCCGCTCGGTCTTCGGCGCGACCTGGGTCCGCGCCGTGCTCTTGCCGCACGGCGTGCCGATCTACCTGCCCGACGCCCTCGCACCGGAGCTGCCGCTCTTCAAGAGCTTCCAGGCGCGTCTGTTCGGCGAGCTCCACCCGCGGGAGGACCAGTACGAGACGAGCGCCGCGTGCGTGGTGGCGCTCGGGATCGGAAGGATCTTGCCTCGCAGCTGACCCCCGGAGCCTTTGTGCCCGGGGCGGGCTATGCTCCCCGGACCGTGCCTCGCCATCGCCGCCTCGCGCTCGTCCTCCTGCTCCTCGTCGGCTGCAGCTCGACTCCGGGGACTCCCCGCGTCGACGGCACCGCCGGCGCGCGTCTGCCCTCGGGCGCGCCCCCCGTGCTCAACCTGCCGCCCGCCGCCCAGGCGCTCGAGGACATCCCGCCGGATCCGCGCGAGGAGCTGCTCGCGAAGGGCGTCGAGTACCTGCTGCAGCACGACCACCTGAGCCAGAAGGCGGTGGACGACGCCGTGTCCACCGCGGCCTTCGAGAACTACGTGGCCGCGCTCGACGGCGGCAAGCTCTTCCTCCTGAAGGAGCACGTGGCCGCACTCGCGGGCTTCGCCGACCTCATGGACGACGAGATCCGCGACGGCGATCTCTTGCTCGGGCGCAAGGGTGCGGCTCTTCTGGCGCGCCGGCGCGAGGTCGTGGGCAAGGTCATCGCCGAGCTCTGCGCGGCGCCCTTCGACTACGCCGTCGAGGAGCAGCTCGAGACGGACCCGAAGAAGGTGAGCTTCGCCGCGAGCGAGGCCGAGCTTCGCGACCGCTGGCGCAGGGTCCTGAAGCTGCAGGTGCTCGAGCGGGTGGCCCAGATGCAGGAGACCGCCGAGGCGCTCGCCAAGCGCAACGAGCCGCCGCCCCCCGCGGGCTCGAGCGCGCCCCAGGCGCCGGTCGAGCCCGAGGCGAGCGCCGAGCCGTCCGGCAAGCCCCCCGAGCCCATTCCGCCGACCTTCGAGGGGCGCGAGGCGAAGGCGCGCGCGGACGTCGCCACGAGCTACGCGACGCGCTTCGTGCGCCTCGCGACGCCCGATCCGCTCGATCCGTCCGAGCGCTTCCTCAACTCGATCGCGAGCGTCTACGACCCGCACTCGGTCTACATGCCGCCCGCCGAGGAGGAGGACTTCGACATCCAGATCACGGGCTCGCTCCAGGGCATCGGCGCCGCGCTCGGCGAGGAGAACCACTACATCGCCGTCCGCGAGATCATCCCCGGCAGCGCGAGCTGGCAGCAGGGCGAGCTCGAGGTGGGCGACCTCATCCTCGCCGTGGCGCAGGAGGGCAAGCCCAGGGTCGACGTCACGGACATGCCCATCAAGAAGGTCGTGGCCATGATCCGCGGCCCGAAGGGCACCCTCGTCACGCTCACGGTCAAGAAGCCCGACGGACGCATCGTCGCCATCGCGATCACGCGCGACATCGTGAAGATCGAGGCCTCCTACGCGCGGGGCGCCCTGCTCGGCGCGAAGAAGGCCGCCGGCGGCGCCCAGCATCCCGCGCTCGGCTACATCCAGCTGCCCGGCTTCTACGGCGAGCTCCGCGCCCGGCCGGGCGCCAATCCGGACGAGCGCAATGCCACCGACGACGTGAGGAAGCTCCTCGAGGAGCTCGAGCGGCAGAAGGTGCCGGGCGTCATCATCGACCTCCGCGGCAACGGGGGCGGCCTGCTCGAGCACGCGCGCGGCATCACCGGCCTGCTCATCGACGAGGGGCCCGTCGTGCAGACGCGCTCGCCGGACGGCGAGCACAAGACGCTCGCGGACAAGGAGCCCGGGGTGAGCTTCACGGGCGAGGTCGTCGTGCTGATCGACAAGTTCAGCGCCTCGGCGTCCGAGATCCTCGCCGCCGCCCTGCAGGACTACCGCCGCGCGGTCCTCGTGGGCACGAGCCCGACCCACGGCAAGGGCACGGTCCAGACGGTCTTCGACCTCGACCGGCTTCGCGCCGGCGCCGCCGGGCCTTCGCTCGGCGTCTTCAAGGTGACCATCCAGCAGTTCTACCGCGTGAACGGCGAATCGACGCAGGTCCGCGGCGTGACGCCGGACGTCCTGCTCCCCGACCCGGCGGCGTACATCGAGAGCGGCGAGCGCTTCCTCGAGCACGCCATCCCGTGGAATCGCATCGACCCCGTGCCCTTCGTGCCCGTCCGGCCCCGCTGGGACGGCGCCAGCCTCGCGACGGCGAGCGCGGCGCGCCAGGCCGCGGAGCCCATCTTCGGCAAGATCGACGCCTACGCGAAGCTCCTGAAGGCGCAGCGCGACGTGACGCTCGAGCCGCTCGCCAAGGACGCGTGGCTCGCCGAGCGCAAGCGCAACACCGAGGCCCTGAAGGCCGCGCTGCCCAAGCTCTCCGAGGGCCCGACCCGCTTCGAGGTGACGCCGGTCGGCGCCGTCGCGACGCCCCCGCGACCGACGCGGCCCGGCGACAAGCCGGCGCCGAGTCGTCTCGACCGCTGGGGCGAGGAGCTGGCGCGCGACCCGTGGGTGGCCGAGGCGCTGCAGGTGCTCGTGGACATGACGCGCTGACGAGCCGCCACGCAGAGCACCCACGGCCGCGGCCGTGCCGAGACGCCGGCCCCCCACGCCGCTGGGCCCGCCGTGCTCACCACAGCGTGCGAACGGGATACTGCCGGATCGCCGCGTCGTCGGTGACGAGAACGAAGCCGTGGGCGATGGCCTGGCACACGATGATCCGGTCGAATGGATCGCGATGGATGTCCGGCAGTCGACTCGCACCGAGGGCCGACAGCTCGTCGATGGGGAGCGAGTCGATGGCGTGCGTTTCCCGCAGGCGGCGCACGAAGGCGTCCGGTGGTTCGGGCAACGGCAATCGTCCCAGACGGTGCTTGACCGCGATCTCCCACGCGGACGCCGCGCTCAAGGCCACGGTGTTGTCCGCATCGCGGAAGGCCGCGCGAGCGGTGGCAGACAGACGCGCGTCGCCTGCGGCCAGCCAGATGGCCGCGCAGGTGTCGAGCAGGAGCTTCACCCGCCGCGACCTTCGAAGGCGTCGAGCAGAGCGTCGGGCAGCGGCTCGAAGAAGCTGTCGGGCAGAGTCCATCCCGCCCACGCCTCCCTCGCCCATCCGACCTCGCGTGGCGTGCTCGACGCCGGCACGATGCGGTGGATCTCCGCGACGGGGACGTTGCGACGGCACAGGATCACGGTCTCGCCCTTCTCGACGCGCTCGAGCACGCGCGAGAGTTGCGCTTTCGCCTCGTGCACGTTGAGCTTCAACATGTACTACTAGTAGACCAACTTCATGGTCATATCAAGCGGTGTGCGACCGGTTTCGCAGCAGGGGGTGGAGCCGAGCGTCGGGGACTACACGTCGCGGCCGCGGCAGCACGGGGGCCCACGTCCCGGTGCAACGGGCCTGGCTGCGCAGCAGCAGGGCGGCCCCTCACTTCTTCGCGGGAGCCTTGGCCTTCGCGCCGGCGCCGGGCTTCGGCGCGGGTGGCTTCGGCGCGGGCTTCGGCGGCGCGGCCGGGACCCAGGTCGACTCGTAGGTGACGCCGTGGGTCGTGCAGGCGGTCTTGAGGGCCGCCTCGTCCAGCACCTTGACGGCCTCGAAGTGCATGCCGTCCTTGTGCTTGCCGTACCAGCCGCCCCAGTAGAGCCCGAAGTCGCCGCAGAAGTCGGCGAGCTCGCGCACGCTGCCGTCCTTGCCGCGCTTCGCCGGCACGGCGCCGTAGCCGTTCGTGGACGCGTTGAGATCGACGGCCGTGCCGATGGCGTGGTTCGAGAGCTTGCCGCTGTTGCCGGTGATGGTGCGCGGGTAGAACGCGCCGTCGTTCGACACGAAGTGGCTCGTGAGGCTCTTCTTCGCCGCGGCCTTGTAGAAGCCGATGAACTGCGCCGCGATGCGCCGGTGCAGGCGCTGGCCCGACACCTTCGGGACCTCGGGGACGCTGATGGCGACGATGTAGTCCGCGGCCCAGTCCTTGGTCGTGATCTTGACGTGGTACTGCTTGGCCTTGGCGTTGATCGCGCTGCCGAGCTCCCAGGTGTACGCGAACTCCTTGCCGTAGGTCGCGTCCTTGTCGAGCGCCTGGTAGCTGAGGTTGGCCGGCTTGGCGGGGTCCGGCTTGTCCTCCTCGGGCTTGACGACCTTGTGGGCCGCCTTGCCGGCGCCCTTCTTGGCGGTCTTCTGCTTCGACTTGTGCGTCGCGGTGGTCATGGATCGCGTCAGCTGCAGCAGGGGCCGTCCGAGAAGACCTCGAGCTCGAGCTCCTCTGGCTCGGCCGAGTACACGGTGTCGGTGTGGCCGTCCTCGTCGGTGCGACCCCACGTCTCGACGCCGCTCGGCGAGCGGATGCAGTAGCGCACGCGCGCGAGGGGGCTGCCCGCCTCGTCGACCACGCGGAAGCCGCCCTCGTAGTGCTCTTCGGCGCCGCCCGGCGGCGGGCCCCCGACGAGGACGAAGTTGCCGCCCTGCACCGAGTTGCCGCTCGGGCCGTCGAGCGGATCGGTCACGCGCTGGATGCGCCGCCGGTTCACGAGCACGGTCGGGCTCGTCGCGGCCGCGACGGAGATCTTGCCGTCGTCGAGGCGCGCCTCGTCGCCCACGCGCACCGCGCGGATGCCGTGGATGAGCACGTCGGCCGAGGCCTGCACGAAGCGCCCGGTGACGCCACCGTGACGGGTGGTGTCGCCGAGGCGTGCCGGTCGCCGTGGATCGCGTCCGCCCATGTCAGCTCCTGCCGCGCCCGCCGGCGCCCGCGGTGCCCGCCCGGGCCGGGATGAGCAGCGCCGGAGCGCTCGCGTCCGCGGCCCCGGTGGCGGGCAGCTTGCCCGCGACGAAATCGGCGAGGAGCGCGCTCACCTGTTGCCAGAACGCGGCCTCGCCGACCTCGCCCGCCTCGTGGTGCGCGAGCGCGTGCTCGTCCGAGGCCGCGATGCAGAGGCGGTGGACGCGCGCCTCGAGCTCGCTCGGGAGCCGCCCGCCCGCGCTGCCGGCGCGCTCGGCCCGGAGGCGCTCGGCGCCCACCGGCAGGGGCTGCGCTCCGAGCTCCTCTTCGAGCACGGCGACCTTGCCGACCGCCGCGTCGGCGCGGAGCGGGCGGCGCGCGGCGTCGAGCCGCGCGAGGGCCTCGCGGCAGCACTTCTTCATGCGGAGCTGGACGAAGATGTCGGCCAAGGGTCGGCTCCTCCTCTAGACGACGGGCCCCTGCCCCTCGACCGCCGCCGGCCCGGTGCTCGCCTCGGCGGCACCCGGTCCCGTGCCGTAGTGCAGGCCCTCGGGGAGCTTCACCTCGGCCGGTCCCGGCGCGACGAGCGCGACGTAGCTGCCGTTCGCATCGGTCGTGACCGCCTGCGCGACGCCGTCGCTCCCGGTCACGACCACGGTCTGGCCGGCGATCGGTGCCCCGTCCTGATCGCGAAGCACGCCCGAGACGTGGTGCATCGTGAAGGTCTGCGCCTCGGGCGAGGCCTCGGTGCCGCAGTTGAGCTTCACCCAGGGGCCGCCCTCGAGCTCGACGTCGCCGCCGCTCGACTTCACCTTGATGGTGCCGAGGGCAGCGATGGTGACGTTCGGCCCCTCGAGCACGATGCTCGCCTGCCCGGTCGTGAGGCAGATGCGCTGATCGACCATCTCGACGGAGGTCGCCGGGCCGCCGTTGCGCGCCACCATCGTGACGCCGTACTTGCCCCCGACGGTGAGCGCGTCGACGCCGCCGACCGAGCTCGTGCGGTTCTGCTGCACGCTCACCGTGCGGTCGCGCCCCGTCGACTCGCTCTCGTCGAGCTTCACGAGCTTCTCGAGGTTGCGCTCGGCCTGGACGTAGACGAGCTCCTGGCCCTTGAGATCCTCGAACATGAGCTCGTTGAAGCCGCCCGAGCCGGGCGACGAGTCCGTGCGCCAGCCGCTCTTCGTCTTCTGCTCCGGCAGGGGGTACGGCGGGACGGCCGTCGCGTTGTAGAGGCGCCCGACGACCACCGGCTGGTCCGGGTTGCCCTCGAGGAACGCGACGAGAACCTCCTGGCCCACGCGCGGGATCGTCACCATGCCGAAGCCCGAGCCCGCCCAGCCCTGGTTGACGCGCATGAAGCAGCTCGAGCGGTCGTCGTAGCGCCCCTCGCGATCCCAGTGGAACTGGACGCGCACGCGCCCGAGCTCGTCGGTGTAGATCTCTTCCCCCGGGGGCCCGACGACGACCGCGCTCTGCAGGCCCTGCACGTCGGGCCGCGCCGGCGCGCCGCGCGGGCGGAACGGCAGCGTCGCGAACGCGGCCTGCACCGCCTGGCTCCACGCCCCGTCGGGCGAGCCCTCGAGCAGGACCTCGGTGACGAGCAGGCGCGCGTCGGCGAGATCGCTGCGCGGGTGCTTGGCGAGCGTCAAGACGACGCCGGGCGCGAGATCGAGCGCGTTCGTCTGGAAGGACACGACGCGGCGCCGCACCGCTGCGGCCTCGAGCCGGCGCGTGGCGCGCGCGAGGGCGGCCTTGTCGTCGTGGCGGGCGACCCCCTGGTCGTCGCCCACGAGCGCTGCCCCGCCGGCCTCGCCCGAGCGCTCGACGACCGACGCACCCGGCGCGAACTGGTACTGCTCGAGCGAGCCCTCGACGGACTCGGTGCGCGGCGTCGCGCCGAGGAGCTCGTACCTCGGGCTCCTGCGAAAGTCGTGGTCGCGGACCCCGAAGCGCCCCGAGCGCACCTGTTGACCGAGCCGCACCGCCGTCGCGAACTCGAGCTCGGCCGACTCGTTCGGCTGATCGACGTAGCCGAGCGAAGCCGCGCGCGGGTCGCGCCCCTGCGGCGCATCGTCGAACACGACGACGCTGCCCGCCTCGTCGTCCTCGGCGAAGCGGAACGCGATGCCCGCCTCCTCGCAGAGGCGCGACAGGAAGGCGAGATCGCTCTCGCCGTACTGGGTGCGGAGCTCGAGCACCGGGTGCGCCTGATCGAGCTGGAAGCGGTGCGCCACCTGCCACTCGTCGCACAGCTTCTTCACGATGTCGGGCACCGAGAGGTGCTGGAAGAGCCGGTGGTTCCGGCGCTCTCCGAGCAGCCACAGGCGCGGCACGAGCACGAGGTGGTAGGTCGACAGCCCGCTCGGCTCGACGTGCAGGAGCTCCATCGTGGCGCAGAGGCCCGTGAAGCGCCGCTCACCCGCCTGCGCGAACTTGAGGCCGGAGGCGACGCGGAAGCTCGCCTCGCGACCGACCACCGCCTCGAGGTCGATGTCCTCGTTCGGCGAGCGCGCCCAGATGCCGACCGAGAAGAGCGCGCTCATGCGCTCCTCGATGGTGAAACGCCGAACCGACAGGGCATCGCCGGAAGCGACGCTGAGCTCCAAGAGCGGCATGATCCCTCGCCTGTGTCGTGAAGAGCCCCGGCACGGTATCATGCCCGGGCCATGGCGCGATTCCCCTTCCGCGTGCGGCCCACCGAACCCTACTCCGGCCCGAACGGCGGCATGCGCCGCTTCGGCTCGGCGCGCTCCAAGGGGCGCCTCCACGCCGGCTGCGACCTCTACGGCCCCGTCGGCACGCCGATCGTCGCCGTCGCCGACGGTACGGTCATCCTCGCGCCCTACCTCTTCTACGACGACACCTACGCGCTCGAGGTGCACCACCCGGGCTTCGGCGTGGTCCGCTACGGGGAGATCTTGCCGCCCGGCCACTACAAGTCGTGGCAGAAGTCGCTCGCGGCCGGGCGCGAGAAGGCGGGGCTCGCCGCCGCCTCCGCGGCCATCGCGGCGCCCGCGCTGAAGGCCGGCACGAAGGTGACGGAGGGCGAGCTCATCGCCGCGGTCGGCCGGCTCGCGAGCCTCAAGATGTCCATGCTCCACTTCGAGCTCTACGACGAGGCGGCGCGCGGCCAGAGCCTCTCGGGCAGCGGCAAGTTCAAGCGCAATAAGCTCCTCGTCGACCCGACCCAGAAGCTCCTCGACCTCGAGAAGAAGACCTTCGACGCGCGCGACTGCACCCCGGCCGGGACGCGACCGCTCGCGACGAGCGCGACGGCGGCGGCGGCAGGAGCGACGCTCGGGTCGGCGGCGAGCGCGGGCGCCGGCGCGGGCGCCGGCGCTGCGGTCTCGGACCTCTGCCGCTGGTGACGCCCCAAGAGACAACCACGGAGACGCGGAGACACGGAGGGCTGCACGGAGCCGGCAGGGTTCAGAGGCTCCTCCTTCCTCCGTGTCACGCTCCGTGCTTCCGTGACTCCGTGGTTCCGCTCGCTCGACGACGACCTTGACCGCGGCCCGGGCGCCTGCTCTAACGGTCCTCCATGGTCGACGACAGCGACGAGCCAGGCGACGGGCCGCGCCCGGAGGCACGCCCCCGCAAAGCAGGCAGGCGTCCGCGCGCCGCGGGCGGTGATCGAGGCCCGCGCGCCGCCTCCGCGGCGGCGCCGCGCCCCGCGCCCGAGCCGGCGCCCGAGGCGCGCCGCTTCACGGGGGCCCACCTCGCGGCCGTGCTCGTGGTCGGCGTCGCCGCCGGGGGCGTAGGCGGCTACTTCGCGGGCAAGAGCAGCTCGGGCGCAGCGACCGCCAGGGCCGACGCCTCCGGCCGGCCGCGGCCGCCCGCCGCGGCGGAGGGTGGCGCCTACGTCGCGCTCGGGGCGTGGAGCCCGCGGCTCGGTCCCGAGCACGCCAAGGTCACGATCCTCGAATTCAGCGACTTCCAGTGACCCCACTGCGCGGGGGTCGGTCCGATCCTCAAGCAAGTGTCCGAGAAGTACGGCGACAGCGTGGCGGTGCACCTGCGGCACTTCCCGCTGCCGAATCACCCGGGCTCCGATCCGGCGGCGCGCGCCATGCAGGCGGCGCTCCGGCAGGGCAAGGGCTGGGAGCTCGGCGAGCTCCTGTTCGCCAACGCCCGCTCGCTCGGCCCCGACACGGTGGTAGGTTTCGCCGAGCAGGTGGGGCTCGGCGATCTCGACCGCTTCAAGGCCGACTTCGCCAGCGACGAGGTGAAGGCCGAGGTGCAGAACGACCTCAAGGCCGGCCGCGACGCGCGCCTGCGCAGCACGCCGACCATCCTCGTCAACGGCCTGCTCTACCAGGGTCAGCGCTCCGTCGAGGGCCTCGGCGCGGTGGTCGAGGCGGAGATCAAGAAGGCCGACGCCCTCCTCGCCAGCGGCACGCCGATCGCGCAGGTGTACGAGACGCTCGCCAAGCAGAACGTCGCGAAGTAGCCACGCCCGCGCAGGCGCGGGCGCCTCAACCCGGGTGAAAGAACCGGTCGAGCGGCGGCGCCATGTTCGCCGGGACGTTGTCGCCCCAGGCGCCGCCGTCGATCTTGCGCCCGGTCGGCCGGCCGTCGTCGGCCGAGAGCTCGTAGAAGACCGGGATGGCGTCGGCGGGTAGCTTCGCCGCGTCGAGCTTCGCGCCCCACGCGTCGACCTCGAGCTGCACGATGTA
>JADLAB010000350.1 GCA_020848455.1 Polyangiaceae bacterium | reverse complement strand
CGCGCCTCGCTGAAGGACAGGGGCTCGCCCGCCTCGGGCACGACGAGCATCTCGCCCTTGCCCTCGCGCAGGGCCACCTCGACGGCCTCGGCGATGCGCCCGCGCTCGCCCCGCGCCGCACCGCCGAGCGTCACGCGGTCGACGACGAGCTCGAGCGTGTGCTTCCTCTTCTTGTCGAGCACGGGCACGGCGTCGACGCGCTCGAGCGCGCCGTCCACGCGCACGCGCACGAAGCCGCGGCTGGCGAGCTCGGCGAAGAGCGACCGGAACTCGCCCTTGCGGGCCGTCACGAGCGGGGCGAGCACGAGCGCGCGCGTGCCCTCGGGCAAGACGGACAGGTCGGCCAGGATCTCGTCGGTCGAGCGGCCGGCGACCGGCCGCCCGCAGCTCGTGCAGTGCTGCCGCCCGACGCGCGCGTAGAGCACGCGCAGGTAGTCGTGCACCTCGGTGATGGTGCCCACCGTGGAGCGCGGGTTGCTCGAGGCCGTCTTCTGCTCGATGGCGATGGTGGGCGTGAGCCCGCGGAGCTTCTCGACGGCGGGGCGCTCGAGGCGGCCGAGGAACTGCCGCGCGTAGGCCGACAGGCTCTCGACGTAGCGCCGCTGCCCCTCGGCGTAGATGGTGTCGAAGGCGAGGCTCGATTTGCCCGAGCCGCTCGGACCGGTGAGCACGACGAGCGCGTTCTTCGGCAAGACGAGGTGGTCGACCCGCAGGTTGTGCTCGCGCGCCCCGAAGACCTCGATGACGTCGTCGCGCCCGTGGCGGCGCCGGGACGAGGGCGAGGGAGCGAGGGACCGCGCGAGGGACCGCGCGCGCGCGCGCGTGCGGTCGACGGCGACGGCGACGGGAGGAGTGCGGGAGGCAGGCGGCATGGACGGGCCTGTCTAGCACCCCGCAGCCGGCTCGACACCCGCGCGTGGAAGTACCGCGGCGGCGCGGGCTGCCGCTCGGGAGCGCGGCGCCGGCCCGCGCGTTCTACGCGGGCGCGGAGCGCGAAGGCCGACGCAGGGTGAGCGCGGAGCCCGTTTCGGGCTATGCTGCTCGCAGTTTGTCTTCCGACGCCATCCTCGACCTCTTGCCCGACGCCATCCTCGTGGTGGATCGGGACGGGAACATCGAGCTCGCGAGCCGCGCGTGCGCGGTCGTCTTCGGCTACGCGCCCGAGGAGCTCGTGGGCCGCCCCGTCTCGCTGCTGGTGCCGGCGCGCGTGCGCGAGACCCACGCGCGCCACCAGGCGAGCTACCAGGCGAACGCCGTCGCACGACCGATGCGTGCCGGCCAGCCCCTCATGGGCCTGCACCGCGACGGGCACGAGATCGAGCTCGTCGTCGCCCTCGCGCCGCTCGAGGCCGCGGGCGGTGCGGGCCGGTGCGTGGCCGTGGCACGGCTGCTGCCCCCGGAGCTCGCGCAGGATCTGCACGCGCGCCTCACCGCCGCGGCGGTCGCTGCCGCCGCGAACGGCATCGTCATCGTCGACGCCGAGGGCGTCATCGTGCACGTGAACGAGGCCTTCTGCCGCCTGTCCGGCTACGACGCCGAGGAGGTGCTCGGACGCAACACGCGGCTCTTCAAGTCGGGCGCCCACGACGCCGCGTTCTACGCGAAGCTCTGGCAGACGGTGCTCGGCGGCGAGGTCTGGACCGGGGAGCTCGTCAATCGCAGGAAGGACGGCTCGACCTACGTCGAGGAACAGACCATCACGCCGGTGCGCGACGCGGACGGCGCCATCACGCACTTCATCGCCATCAAGCAGGACGTGACGCAGCGGCGCGCCGACCAGGCGGCGCTCGTGCGGCGCGTCGACGAGCTCACGCTGCTGCACGAGCTCGCGCTCCTGTCGGCGAGCAGCGTGCGACCCGCAGAGCTCGCGCGCAGCGCCTCCGCGGTCGTGGCCGACCGGCTCGGCCTGGTCGCCTTCGAGGTCGTGCCCTGCCAGCCGACCGCGGTGCCGGAGCCCGCCACCCCGTCCGAGGCGCCGGCGCCCGGGCGGCCGGTCGTGCGGCCGCTGCGCGTCGGCGGCGAGTGCTTCGGCACGCTGTCGGCGCTGTTCCGGAGCGGCGTGTGCCCGAGCCGCGACGACCTCTGGCTGCTCGACACCATCGCGAGCCAGCTCGGGCTCGCCCTCAAGAACGCCTACCTCGTCGAGCAGCTCGACCGCCTGGCGCACACCGACGCGCTCACGGCGCTCCACAACCGGCGGCACTTCCTGGCGCAGGCGCGCGTCGAGGTGGAGCGCACGCTGCGCCATGCGCGCCCGCTGTCGCTCGCGATGCTCGACGTCGACCACTTCAAGGCGGTGAACGACACCCGCGGGCACGCCTACGGTGACGACGTGCTGCGGCGCTTCGGCGAGGCCCTGCGCACGTGCAGCCGCGTGGGCGACATCGTGGCGCGCTTCGGCGGCGAGGAGTTCGTGATGCTCCTGCCCGACACCCCGATCGACGGCGCCATCCAGCTGCTCGAGCGGGTGCGCCAGGAGCTCGGCCGCGGCCGACAGCTCGGCCAGCCCTGGTGCGCCTTCAGCGCCGGGGTCGCCGATCACGGCGACGGGCACGAGGACCTCGAGACGATGCTGCGCGTGGCCGACGACGCGCTCTACACCGCGAAGGCCACCGGCCGCGAGCGGACCGTGGTGCGGCGCGCGGGCGCGGGCGTGCGCAAGGACTTCGCGTCGCTGCGCCGCTCGAGCCGGCCGCCGAGCTCGCCGCGGTAGCGTGCCGGGCGGACGCGGCGGGGTCGGGACGACGCCCGCGGACCGCCGACCCACGCCCCCGGACCACGGACGGCCGCGCGCGCGCCCCGTTCGAGTACGCTCGGCGCATGTCGCACGGGCCAGAGGGCGAGCCGCTCACGCCTCCCGCGGGGGCCGAGCCGGCCGAGCGCGTCCACTGTCCACACGCCGCCGCGTGCGGGGGTTGCCCGCTCATCGACCTCGCCTACCCGGAGCAGCTCGCCCACAAGCGCGACGCGCTAGCGCGTGCGGTCGCGCGCCACGCCGTGCTCGCGGGCACGGAGGTCGCCGCCGTGCTCGCGGCGAGCCCCGTCACCGGCTACCGCACGCGCGCCAAGCTCGTCGTCGCGCCGGGGCCGCGCATCGGGCTCTACGCCGGCCCGGATCACGTGGTCACCGACATCCCCGAGTGCCGCGTGCTCGGCCCCGACCTCGCCCGGGCGACGGCGGCGCTGCGCGAGCTGTGCCGCGCACACCCCCCGGCCGCCGGCAGCGCGCTCGAGCCCTACGGCAAGCGCGGGCGCGGCGCCCTGCTCGGGGTGGATCTGCGCGCGGTCGCCGCCGAGCGCCCGGGTGTGCTCGCGACCCTCATCGTGGCGCGCGAGCGCGCGCCGGGGAAGAAGGTCGCACGCGCCGCGGCCGAGGCGCTCATGGCCGCCGCCCCCGAGATCCTCGGCGTCTCGATGAGCCACCGCGCCGTCCACGCGCCGCGCCTGCTCGGCGACGCGCCCGAGCACGTCGCCGGGGCCGAGAGCCTCCCGGACCGGATCGGCGCGGTCGAGCTCCGCGCGACCCCGGGCGCCTTCGTGCAGGCCCACCGCGGGCAGGCGGAGCGGCTCGCGGCGCTCGTCGCGGAGCGCGTCGCGGCCCGGCTCGGCGATCCCGAGGAGCCGCGCGTGCTCGAGCTCTTCGCCGGCGCGGGCGCGCTCGGTCTCGCCGTCGCGCGCGCCTGCCCGCGCGCGCGCGTGACGCTCGTCGAGTCGCTCCCGGCGGCTGCCGCGGCGGCGCGCGAGGCTTCGCTACGCACCGCGCCCGGGCGCGTGACGGTGCGCGCCGCCGAGGCCTCCGCCGCCTTGCCCGAGCTCGCGCCGGGCGCCCCGCCCTTCGACGCCGTGCTCGTCGATCCCCCGCGCCGGGGCCTCGCTCCCGAGCTCCGCGCCGCGCTCGCCGGCGCCGCCCCGCGCGCCATCGCGTACGTGTCCTGCGACGTCGCGACCCTGGCGCGCGATCTCGCCGCCTTTCGCTGGCTCGGCTACGCCGGCGCACGGCTCGAGCCGCTCGACATGATCCCGCTCTCGGCCGAGGTCGAGACCTTCGCGCTGCTCGTCCCGGCGCCCGTGCCGGCGCCGCGCGTGCTCCACGACGGCGGCGGGCTCCTCGCGGTCGACAAGCCCCCTCACCTGCCCACGACGCCGCAGGGCGAGCACGCGCGCTCGCTCCTCGACGCCGTGCGCAAGCTGCCGGGCGGCGCGGCGGCGGTACCCCTGCACCGCCTCGACCTCGGGACGAGCGGCGTGTGCCTCTTCGCGCGCTCGGCGGAGGTGGCGGGCGCCCTCGCGCGCGCCTTCACCGAGGGCCGCTCGCGCAAGACCTACCTCGCGCTCGTGCGCGGCATGACCCAGCCGCGCGGCTCCATCCGGCGCCCGCTCGAGGACGAGGGTCGCATGCGCGAGGCCTCGACGCGCTACCGCCGCGTCGCGGTCGTCGCCGGGCACAGCCTGCTCGAGATCGAGCCCGCCGAGGGCCGGCGCCACCAGATCCGGCGCCACCTGGCGTCGATCGGCCACCCCGTCGTCGGCGACGCGCGCTGGGGTGATGCGGCGACGAATCGCCACTTCGAGGCGCGCTACGGGCTCGATCGCACGTTCCTGCACTGCCGGCGCATCGAGCTCGCGCCGGGCGCCGGCGAGCCGGGCCCGAGCCTCGTGCTCGAGAGCGAGCTCGCGGGCGATCTCGCGGCGGCCGAGGCGCGCGCGTCGGCCTTGGACTGACTGGATCGTCACGGCGCCCGCGCGTCGGACTATGCTCGCCCCGTCCCGCAACCCGAGGAGGGCACGCGCATGTCGAAGGTCGCCCGCATCGAGCTCTACCACGTCGCGATCCCGCTCCCGGCGCGCTTCTACCCGAGCTGGATCCCCGGCTTTCCGCAGACCGAGAACCGCTTCACGCTCGTCTGCGTCACGACCGACGACGGTGTGCAGGGCTTCTCCGCCGGGCCGGCGATGGGGCGCGAGCGGCGCGGGCTCGGCGATCTCGTCGGGCCGTACCTCCTCGGCGAAGACGCGACCGACCTCGCCACCGTGCAGCAGCGCATCCGCGAGATCGGCTACCTCGGCTGGAAGAACCACTGGATCGAGCCGGCCTTCTGGGACATCGCAGGCAAGCTCGCCGGCAAGCCCGTCCACGAGCTGCTCCGCGGCGCGCCCGGCGAGCCCGGCCCGAAGACTGTGCGCCTCTACGCCTCGACGGGCGAGGTGAAGACCGTCGCCGCACGCATCGCGGAGGCCGAGGCGCGCCGCGCGGAGGGCTTCGACACGATCAAGCTCCGCGTCCACGACTTCGACGAGCGGGTCGACATCGCCCACGTCACCGAGACGGCGCGCGCGCTCGGCGACACGATGCGCATCGGCGTCGACGCGAACCAGGGCTGGCGCGTGACCGTCGTGTCGGACGCGCCGCTCTGGGACCTCGGGCGCGCGAAGCGCTTCTGCGACGCGTGCGCCGACGCGGGCATCGCCTGGGTCGAGGAGCCGCTCGCGATGGACGACTACGACGGGCTCGTCGCGCTCTGCGACCACAGCCGCGTGCCCCTGTCCGGCGGGGAGATCCACTCCTCGGGCCTGCCCGAGCTCCGCATGATGATCGAGCGCGGCTGCTACGACGTGTACCAGCCCGACGCCGTGTTCGCGGGCGGGATGGCGCAGGCGCTCGAGGTGAGCAAGCTGTGCCGCGCGCGCGGGCTCGGGTTCACGCCCCACACCTGGACGAACGGCATCGGCTTCGCCGTCAACCTGCAGGTCTTCGCCGCCAGCGGCTTCGCGGGCGAGCACGCGCTCGAGTATCCGTTCAACCCCCCAGGCTGGACCGTGGAGGCACGCGACGGCATCCTCGAGACGCCCTTCGCGCAGCGCCGCGGCGAGCTCGAGCTCCCGACCCTGCCCGGGCTCGGCTTTCGCATCGACGCGGCCGCGCTGCGCCGCCACGGCCAGCGCTTCGCCGTCATGGACCGGAAGCGGCTCGCGTGGTTCTCGCTGCGCGAGCGCGGCATCTCGGTGTCGCTCGAGATCGAGAAGGCGCGCAAGGCGCGACACAAGGCGAAGGCG
>JADLAB010000349.1 GCA_020848455.1 Polyangiaceae bacterium | reverse complement strand
GCCGCCGAGTGAGCCCACAACGACGGCGCTCGCCGGGCCTCCCGCGCTCCCTCCGTTGCGCTGCCTACGCCTTCATGCCATCATATAGGCATGAAGGTGCAGGCACGCGTCCAGTACACGATCCGGGACGTCCCGCGCTCGGTCGACCGCGCGTTGCGCAAGCGCGCCGTGGACCAGGGACGCAGCCTGAATGCCGTCGTGCTCGAGGTCCTGGCCACGGCGGCCGCGGTGGCGCAGGCGCCGCGCGTCCATGACGACCTCGATCACCTGATCGGCAGCTGGGTCCACGATCCGGAGACCGACCGCGCCCTGGACGAGCAGCGGAAGGTCGACCTGCGAGACTGGCAGTGAAGCTGGCGCTCGACACCAACACCTACCGCGCGTTCATGGAGGGTGCGCCGTTCACGGTCGCTGCCGTCCGCGAGGCGGAGGAGCTTCACCTGCCGGTGCCCGTGCTGGCCGATCTGCGGTTCGGGTTTGCCAAGGGCACGAAGGGCAAGCAGAACGAGGCGGCGTTGCTCCAGTTCCTCGACTCGCCGCGCGTGCGCGTCCTCGACTGCGACGAGGCGACGACGCACTTCTATGCCCAGCTGAAGCTCCAGCTGACCAAGCAAGGGACGCCGATCCCGATCAACGACGTCTGGATCGCGGCGCTGGTCCTCCAGCACGGCGCGACCCTCCACACGCTCGATCGCGACTTCGAGTCCATGCCGCAGCTGCCGCGGCTCGGCGCGACGTAGGCGCGGGACGCCGTGGGCCGCTCGCGCTTCGCCGTTGCCGGCGCTGGCCGGCGGTGGCACGCCCGCACCCGATGCGACTCGTCCTCGCCGTCTGCGGCTACTCCGGCGCCGGCAAGACCACGCTCATCGTCGCGCTCCTGCCCCGCCTCGCAGCGCGCGGCCTGCGCGTCGGCGTGCTGAAACACGACACCCACCGGCTGACCCTCGACGCGGCGGGCAAGGACACGGCGCGCTTCTTCGAGGCGGGCGCGGCGGCTGTCTCCGCGCACGATCCGGGGCAGCACTTCGTACGCATTCGCGAGGCGGGGCCGGTACCGCTCAGCGACGTCCTCGCGCGCATGCCGCTCGATCTCGATCTCGTCCTCGTCGAGGGCCACAAGAGCTCGCCGGGCCCCAAGCTCGCGCTCGAGCATCCCGAGGGGCGGCCGCCGATCGACGCGGGCGAGGTCGTCGCGACGCTCCCCGCGGGCGACGGTCGAGTCGAGGCCGCCGAGGCCGCCGTCGTCGCGTGGCTCGAGGCCGCCTGGGCGCGCCGGCCCCTCGGGGTCGCGCTCTTCGTGGGGGGGCGCCCGTTCGCGGCGGGAGCGCCGGGCGGAGCACTCGTGCCCGGCGCCCCCGATGTCGCGCCCCAGCTCACGCGCCTCGAGGCGCTGTCGGACCGCTTCCTGCTCGTCGGCGGGGACCTCCGCACGGCGGAGCGCGGGCTCTCGCTCGGCCTGCCCGATCTACCCGGCGTCGAGGGACCGCTCGCGGGCCTGCTCGGCCTCTTGCGCTACGACCCCGACCGCGCTTGGCTCTGCGTCGCGCGCGGGCAGCGCGACTTCGGCGAGGCGCAGGCGCGCTGGCTCTGTGCAGAGCGTCGCCCGGGGCGCTGGGCCGTGCTGCCGCGGCTGCGTCCCGAGGCCCCCGAGCCCTTCGGCGCGATCTACGAGCCGACACTGCTGCTCGGCATCGAGCGCGCGGTCGCCGCAGGCACGCGCGCCGTGCATCGCGTCCTCGCCGAGGCGCCGGTCGCCGCGACCGAGCCCCCGCCCGAGCTCGCGCCCGGCTGGCGCAACCTCGAGCACGAGGAGCGGGGCTGAGGGCCGTGCCGACCGACCCGGCCACGCTCGGCACCGTCGCACGACGGGCTCGCGGGGCGAGGTGGCGCGTCGCGCGCCGCCTCCACGGGCCTCGGGTCACTTGAGCGGCCGCGGGAACAGATCGACGATCGTCACCGCGTTCGGGGCGACCCAGGCCGGGTAGCTCGAGACCTCCGCACCGCCCTGGACGCCCGTCACGAGGGTCATGCCGTACGGATGGTTGAAGACGAGGCCGCCGGGGCCGTCGCCGTCGTAGCTGAAGATGCCGAGGCCGTAGGCAAAGGGCGAGGTGGCGGCGTCCGTGTGGGAGGTCGCGAGGTCCGCGGTGACGTCGATGTCCACGCGGCAGTCGTGCTGGACGGCGACGAGGCTGCCGTGCGCGCCGTCCTCTACGAGGGTGACGCCGAGTCCGGCGGCGATCGCGTCGAGGTCCACCTGGGCGAGGCGAACCTCGCCACGGCCGCGCTCGTCGTGGGAGGGGTCGCGGCCGCCACCGGGCTCACCTTGTGGCTCACGGCGCCGCGCGCCCCGGCCTCGGTGGAGCCGGCCGAGAAGCGCGAGCAGGCGGGGGCGGTCGCCGTCGGCGTCGCGCTCGGCGGCGCGCCCGGGCTCGTCGTGCGTGGCGCGCTCTGGTAGCCGCCTAACGCTCGCGCTCGCTCGGCTGTCGAGCTCGACAGGAGCGCTCCCCGCGCGGGCGCGCCCCGACCCCCACAAGGAGACCCCGATGAGAGCTTCGATGCCTCGCATGGTGGCGCAGGTGCGCGTGAGCTCGGGATCGCTCCAGAAGGAGACCCGCATGAGAGCTTCGATCCTCGCCCCGCTGGCGCTCGCCCTCGGCCTCGTCGCCTGCGCCCAGACGCCCTGCCCCTGCGCCGCACACGGTGGCCCGCCCCCCGGCCCTCCGCCCGGCCACCCCGGCGGCCCGGAGCACGGCGGCCCGCCCCCTGGCCCTCCCCCGGGTCACTGGGGCCCGCCCGGCCCCGGCGGGCCCGGCCCCATGGGTCCGCCGCCCGAGGCCCTCGCCGCGTGCAAAGATCTCGCGGCCGACGCCGCGTGCAAGGTGGTCCTGCCCGAGCGCTCGATCGAGGGCACCTGCCGCAAGGGCCCCGATGCCGACAAGCCGCTCGCCTGCGCGCCGGCCCACATGCCGCCGCCCCCCTGAGGGACGACTCGGCAACTCGGGGCGGACAGGCGCGGAAGCCATGCTTGCGGTGCTGTCGTTTTGACAGTATTTTTTACAGCATGTTTGACAGGCTCCTCGAGCCGCCGAAGCGGTCCTTCTTCCTGTTCGGGCCGCGGGCGACCGGCAAGAGCACCTGGCTGAAGCAGCGCTTCGCGGACGCCTTGCGGCTCGATCTCCTGCGCAACGAGACCTACTTCCGGCTGTCCGCGGACCCGGGCGAGCTGCGCGCGATGGTGACGGCCGAGCCGCGCTCCCGGTGGGTGGTCCTCGACGAGGTGCAGCGGATCCCGGAGCTCCTGAACGAGGTGCACGCCCTCATCGAGGACGGTGGCTACCGCTTCGCGCTCACCGGCTCGAGCGCCCGCAAGCTCAAGCGCGGTCGCGCCAACCTGCTCGCGGGTCGAGCGGCCGTGCGCGCTTTCTTCCCCCTCGTGCGCGCCGAGTACGGTGACGCGGCGACGCTCGAGGACGTGCTCTGCTTCGGCGCGCTGCCGGGGGTCCTCGCGGAGCCCGAGAGCCGCGTCGACATCCTCGAGGCCTACGCAGGCACGTACCTGCGCGAGGAGATCAAGGAGGAGGCGCTGACGCGCAACGTTCATGCCTACTCGCGCTTTCTCCAGGTGGCCGCCCAGGCCAACGCCCAGGTCACGAACCTCTCCGCGATCTCCCGCGACACCGGCGTCCCGCGCGCGACCGTCTCGACCTATTTCGAGATCCTCACGGACACCCTGCTCGGCCGCTTCCTCCCGGCCTGGACGGCGCGCGCCCGCATCAAGGAGGTCGCCCACCCCAAGTTCTACTTCTTCGACACCGGGGTGGTGCGTGCGCTCCAGGGCCGGCTGCGCGACGCGCCGGCCCCCGAGGAGCGGGGACACCTGTTCGAGACCTACGTCTGGCACGAGCTCGCGGCGCACACCGCCTACCGCAACCTCGGAGGCGAGTGGTCCTACTGGCGCACGGTCGACGGCGTCGAGGTCGACTTCATCTGGCACCGCGGCACGCACACGGTGGCCATCGAGTGCAAATCCACCGACCGGTGGCAGAAGCGCGACGACGCCGGGCTCGTGGCGCTCTCGGCCTCGAAGGTCGCCCCGATGAGCTGCCACGGCGTCTACCTCGGTAGAGAGCGGCTCCGGCGCGAGTGGGGCGTGGTCCACCCCCTGGTCGACTTCCTCGCGGCGCTCCGTGACGGCAAGGTGTTGCCACACGGGAGCGCCGCGGCGTAGCGCGCCACGCCGGGCGAGACGGCTCGCTCACGACCCGGCGAAGGCGTCGGTGGCGTCGAGCAGGGCCGTCCGGATGCCCGGCTCCTTCATGCTGTGACCGGCGTCGGGGACGAGGACGAGCTTGGCGGCGGGCCAGGCCTTGGAGAGCGCCCAGGCGCTCATGGCGGGGCACACGACGTCGTAGCGGCCCTGCACGATCACGCCCGGCAGGTGCGCGATCTTCGGCGCGTCGTCGAGCAGCTGGGTGTC
>JADLAB010000348.1 GCA_020848455.1 Polyangiaceae bacterium | reverse complement strand
GCGGGGGGCGAGCTCGTGCGCCCGCGTCCTCGCGCTCGACATCGGGGCCCTCCCAGGCCGCGCCGCGGCGCGCGCCCCTGCCCTCGGGCTCCTTGGTTTTGGGTCGGAGAGGGAGTGCGGAGGCGGGCTCCCGCCCTTCGGAGCCTGTAGGGGAAAGGAGCCTGTAGGGGAAAAGGGTCGGCGCGGGTGGGATGGCGGGCGAAGGCGAGTCGAGCCTGAGCCCGAGCACGAGCCCGAGCCTGAGCCCGAGCCCGTGTCTCGTGTCCGTGTGCGTGACCCGGTGCCGTGCGGGTGCGGGCGCGTGAGCGGGTGCGGGCGCGTGAGCGGGTGCGGGGGAGTGAGAGGGGCGCTTGCTCGGGATCTCGAGTATCCCGCCGCGCTCGGAGCCGTCGAGGCCGGGGCCGTGCTCGCCGTGCTGTCGTTCGAGACCTCGGGCCGCGCGTGAAGCGGCTCGAGCGCTGCGACCCGGATCTTGCGCGCCAGTGCCGGAAGGCGCTCGCCAGCGCGCCGCTCAACGTGGCGGAAGGCAGCTACAACCGCGGGGGCAACCGGCCGGCGCGGTACCACACGGCGCTCGGGTCGCTGCGGGAGGTGCTCGCGTGCCTGGAGGTCGCGGCGGCGCTCGGGTACCTGCCGGAGGTCGACGCCGAGCTTCGCGAGCGGTTCGACCACGCTCGGCACGCTCGTGCGGCTCGTGGGCGGGCACTGATGCGCGGCTGGGCGGGCGTCGGCCGCGGGGCCGGCTCCCGCGACGTGCCTCGGTGTCTCAGGTGCAGCTAGAGCGCATCCAGCTTCGGACGATCCTTGGCTTCCGTGTAGCGAACGGTCACGCCTGGCGCCTCACCCTCCTCCTTGCCTGCACCGAGATCGACCTTCGCGCCGTCGGTCCAGCGCCACTTGAACGTCAGGTGAGCTTGCCCGCCGAAGAGGCAGGCGCCCAGTTCCTCGCCGTCGCAGGCGTCGGGCACCTCGCGGTCCGTGTCCTTCGGCGCGCCGTACTTCTTCACGAGGGCTTCTTTCAAGGACCCGAGACTGCGCACGAGGTCACCAGCGCGCTTCGCCGCAACCACGACCGCGATGGTATGCAGCTTCCCGTCGCGAAAGCCGAGCCGGGTCGATGCCGGCATGCCGAGGTCGGCGGCAGTGCCGGAGCACTCGTACTTCCCGTTGCCCGCTTCCGTCCACTCGGCCCCGGAGTCCGTGCATGCGGCGGCGGCGTCGTGGACGCTGCTCGCGAACTTGAAGCCAGCCGCGCCAGTCGGAGTGTCGGCTGGAGCGCCGGGCTTGCCCTCGGCCGGTTCGGCCGACACCTTCACCCCTCCAGCCACCTTCTGTCGCGGCTCGGGCCCCGGCGACAGGTCCAGCCGCTCGAGAAGCGCGCGGGGATAGAGCTCGAAAGCGGTCGCTTTGGGGTCGTCGCCGTCGAAGACGAACGCCACGGGGATCATGATGCCCGCTGCCCCCAAGAGTCCCGCCCCGACCCCCACCACGGTGAACGGGGTCGAATTCACGGACGCGTCCGGCGCCAGGGGATCCGACGGCTGGATCGACGCCGCTCCGCCGATGATGCATCCGAGCGCGATGACGCCGAACCCGATCCCGGTACCGAGCACGATGTTCCGGGTCAGGAGTTCGGAGTCGTAGTCCTTGATAGCCTTGTGGATCGGGGAGCTCGCAAGAACGGCCGGCACGAGATCCTCGGGCTCGTACACGCGAACGCCGCTCTGCAGTTGCAGGTAGTCGACCGTTCGGTCGGCGCCGACCGGCACGCCCTTCATCAGCATCGTGGTGTGCGTCTCGTGGTAGGAAATCGCCGCGAGCTGGTCGTAGGCCGCTTGCCGTTGCTCGAGCGGCGCAGTGCGTGCCGGCACGTGGAGCGTCACGTGCTTCGATGCGCAGCCGACGGTATGGGCGGCCAACGAAACGACGAAGCACGGAATGACTGCGCGACTCGGTATCATTTCGGGCTCTCCGAGAGGTTGTGTGGGCGCGTGAGGGCTGAGGCGTGAAGCGCGAGCGCCTTGAAACAAGAGCTCGCCGACGTGGAGTAGAGCGCGGCGAGTTTGCAGCTGGAAGACGCACGGAACCGGGGGTAGCTCGGGGGCTGCGAAACCAACCCTCACCCCCCCGGAGCCGTGCGCGCAACAAGTCTGCTCAAAGCCGTTCTCGGACTCAAGAAGACTCGGATCGTCGATGCCCGGGTCGACGGCGATCAGCTCGTGGTCGCGGTCGCGCCGGGCCTGCGGATCCCGCGGTGCTGCAGTTGCGGTCGGCCCGAGCGTCGCGTGTACGATTGCCGACGGCGGAGCTGGCGGCACGCGGGCGCGACGAAGCTGCGGACGGACGACTGGGCGCGGGGACCATCGTGCGGCACCCTTACTCGGTCCGGGCTACGGGGGCGAGAGGCGTCGCCCGAGGGCAGGGGCGCGCGCCGCGGCGCGGCCTGGGCCCCAACCCCAACTCGCACTGCGGCGCGGGCACGGGGTTGTGCGCGGGGGGCGAGCTCGTGCGCCCGCGTCCTCGCGCTCGACATCGGGGCCCTCCCAGGCCGCGCCGCGGCGCGCGCCCCTGCCCTCGGGCTCCTTGGTTTTGGGTCGGAGAGGGAGTGG
>JADLAB010000347.1 GCA_020848455.1 Polyangiaceae bacterium | reverse complement strand
TCCGCGAGCCCGAGCGGCGCCGGGTGGCGGCCATCGTGCTCGCCAAGCGCGAGGACGCCGAGAAGGTGCTCGCGCAGGCGCTCGAGGACAAGAGCGCCGAGGCGTGGGGCAAGCTCTACCTCGCCAGCTCCGAGACGGCGCCGCAGAAGCCGGGCGCGCAGGCCCCGGCGGAGCTCCAGGGCGACCTCGGCATCGTCGGCCCGCCGGGCGACGCGAAGGCCGCGAACCCCAAGATCCCGGCGGCGGTGCAGCGCGCGGCGTTCGCGCTCACCGACGTGCCCACGGTCTACGGCGAGCTCGTCGAGGCCGACGGCAAGTTCTTCGTGGTGCGCCTCGTCGGCCGCACCGCAGGCTACACGCGCAACCTCGAGGAGTCGGACAAGAACATCCGCATCATCCTGCGCCAGGAGCGCGTGCGCGCCCGCGAGGAGGCCATGTTCGAGGACCTGCGCAAGCGCTTCCCCATCGAGGTCGACGAGCAGGCCCTGAAGTCGGTCGCGATCCCCGAGGCGGTCGATCGCGTCGACGCCTACTGGGAGCGAGACGGCGGCGCCCCGGCGGAGCGGCCTGACGCCGGACCGTGAGCGCGCCATCCGGCGTCAAGTCCACCGGCGCCGGCCGCGCTCGGCCGAGGCAGTTGCCCGTCGCCGCGGCCCCGCGCGACTGGCGCTGGCAGCTGCGCCACGCGACCACCACCGTCGCCGGCCTCGAGCGGGCGCTCGCCCTCTCGGCCGCCGAGCGCGCCGGGGCCGTACGCGCCGAGCGGGCGGGCCTGCCGCTGCGGGTGACGCCTTACTACCTCGACCTCGTCGACCCGAGCGATCCCTGCTGCCCGATCCGCCGGCAGGTCGTGCCCCACGCCGCCGAGGCCCTCGCGACCCCGGGCGATCTCGCCGATCCGCTCGGCGAGGCGGCCCACGAGGTCGCGCCCGGCCTCGTGCACCGCTACCCGGACCGCGCGCTCCTGCTCGCGACCGACCAGTGCGCCATCTACTGCCGCTTCTGCACACGCTCGCGCATGGTGGGCGGGGGCGTGGGCGCGCTGCCGGGGGCGGCCGTGCGGGGCGCCGTCGAGTGGCTGCGCGGGCACCCCGAGGTGCGCGACGTCATCGTCAGTGGCGGCGATCCCCTGGCGCTCGGCACCGAAAGGCTCGTGCGTCTCGTCGCCGCCGTGCGGGCCGTGCCGAGCGTCGAGGTCATCCGGCTCGCGACGCGCGTGCCGGTGTGCCTGCCGATGCGCGTCGATCGGGCGCTCGTGCGGGCGCTCCGCCCCTACCACCCCCTGTGGGTGATGACGCACTTCAACCACCCGAAGGAGCTCACGCCGGAGGCGACGCGCGCGCTCGCGCTGCTCGTCGACGGTGGGTTCCCGGTCATGAACCAGACCGTGCTGCTCGCCGGCGTGAACGACGAGGCCGCCATACTCGAGGCGCTCTTCCGTGGGCTCGTGCGCCGGCGCGTGCGCCCCTACTACCTCATGCAGATGGACCCCGTGAGCGGCACCGGCCACCTGCGCACACCGCTCGCCCGCGGCGTCGCCCTGATGGAGGCCCTGCAGGGGCGCCTGTCCGGCATCGCCCTGCCGAAGCTCATCGTCGACACGCCCGGCGGCCAAGGCAAGGTGCCGCTCGGGCCCGACTACGTCGTCGCGCGCGCACCCGGCCGGACGCGGCTGCGCACCCACCGCGGGGTCGAGGTCGAGTACCTCGATCCGGCGTAGGCCCGGACGCCGGCACGAGCATCGCGCCTGCGTCCGCGCGCGGGCGGCCGACGTGCCCGGAGAGGCCGCCCGGTCCGCCGAGCAAGAGTTGCGCCAACCCCTTGGGATGGACATGGTTGCATGTGGGCGGGGCGACGGCTCCCACCGCCCGCCGGACGGCGTCCGGCGGCAACCTTGTACCCGTGGCAACGCCCGGGAAGGAGGCGATGATCCATGGCCACGCTCGCAAGCAAGACACGCGGCGAGGGCCCCGCGGCATCGTCGCTGGCGACACGAGATCCGTGGGATCCATTCATGATGCTCCGCGACATCTGGTCGTGGGACCCCTATGACGAGACCTTGGCTCCGTACGCCTTCTCGCCGGCCTTCGAGGTCAAGGAGACGAAGGACGCCTTCGTCTTCAAGGCGGACCTCCCCGGCCTGGTCGAGAAGGACGTCGAGGTCACCATCACCGGCAACGTGCTCCGCGTGAGCGGCAAGCGCGAGGCGGAGGAGAAGAAGGAGGGAGAGAGCTACTACCGGCTCGAGCGCACCTTCGGCAGCTTCGAGCGCAGCTTCGCGCTGCCCGAGGCCGCCGATCCCGACAAGATCGAGGCCCAGCTCGGCGACGGCGTGCTCACCCTGACGGTGGGCAAGCGGGTCGAGGCCCAGGCCAAGAAGGTGACGGTCAAGGGCGTCATCGAGGCCGTGACCGACAAGGTCAAGAGCGCGCTCGGGATGAGCGAGCCGGCCGAGAAGCCGCCGGTCGAGCCGGCGGTGGAGCCGCCGAAGACGTGAACGGCGGCGGAGCGGCGGCGCCTCGCGAACGAAGGGGCGCCGCCGCGCGTGTTTCGGCCCGGCGATCCGCCGCGCCGGTGCTTCTCAGCGCAGGTGGTGGCCCTGCCACGCGGGTCCCGGCACGAGCCGGGTCTCGGGCGCGACGTGCAGGGCGCGCGGCGCCCTCAGGCGCGGACAGTAGGTGACGGCGTAGTCGCCCGGGAGCTCCGTGGGCGCGCCGGCGCACGGGTCGGGCGCGACGGCCGCGCCGCGTCGCGCGTCGAGCGCGGGGGCGGGTCCGGGCGGCACCGCGGGGCCAGGGGGCGGAACCGTGGGGTTGGGGGGCGACGCCGCGCACGCCATGGATCCGAGGACCACCGAGCACGCGGCCAACAGAGCGCGATGCAATGGCTTCATGACGCTACCCCTCGTGGCAGAGGCACCTTTCCGGTCCCCTGCGCCGCGACACGTCGCGCGCGTTCTCGAGGGGGATCGGCGGGGCAAGAAGGGCGGCTCTGCGAGGCCGGGCGCGCTCCGCCCGCCCCGACCGGTGCTCCGGCGGGATGCAGGGGATCTCAGGTAGGCGCATCCAGAGCATAACCACCCCCATCGGAGTGCGCCTGCGCCCTGGCGGCCATGGGCCCGAGCTCGCGGCCGCTGCGCGACCCACGCAGGCCCGCCGCGGCCCACGGCCAAGCGCTTCTCGTCGGCCTGGGTCAGGGGCTCGGCGGCGCTGCCTTCGGCAGGGTGACGGTCGCGGCCGTCGGCGGGGGCATCGCGGGCATCGCGGGCATCGGCGGCTTGTGCCGAGCTCCGAAGAAGAGCGGCGCGGCGACGGCCGCGCGGCGCACGGCGACCGACGCGAGCCAGGTGACCGGGTGCGACCCGGCCCCGAGCTGCGTGAAGACCGCGAGGATCAGGGCGACGACTCCTCCCACCATAGGCGACTCCACCATCGGGTCATCCCCGGCTAGAACGCGATCCCGAGCGCCAGCGTGCCGAGCAGACGAA
This sequence comes from Polyangiaceae bacterium, assembly GCA_020848455.1. Classification (GTDB taxonomy): domain Bacteria; phylum Myxococcota_A; class Polyangia; order Polyangiales; family Polyangiaceae; genus JACRDA01. Next base: position 4,690 of record JADLAB010000347.1, on the reverse strand, counting down.
TGCGCTCGGCCTTGTCGTAGTAGGTGAACACGACCGACGGCGAGTCGATGGGCTCGGTGGGCAAGCGATCGACGGTGAGCGAGACCGCCGGCATCACCGCGACGCCGATCCCGATGCCGCCGTTGATCGCGAAACCGCCGTCCTTGCCGAACACGGTCCCGCTGCCGATCATCGCGCCGAGGATCGGGCTCTGGACCGTGCGCTTGCAGGTGCCGGGCTCGGAGTCGCCGTCGCAGTCGGCGCCCGGAACGCCGATGGCGTTGCCGTCGATGTCCTCGCGCGAGAGCGTCGCCTTGAACCACTCGTGCTGGAAATGGAACTTCACCCAGAAGCCCGTGAGCGCGGCACCCGTGACGTACCACTTGAGCCCGGCCGCGATGGCGAAGCCCTTGTTGTCGAGGCCCTCGGCCGCAGCCTGGAAGATGTAGGAAGGGGCGACCTCGATCGCGAGAGGCAGATCGCCGAGCGCGAACTCGCCCTCGAAGGTCACCCGCCGGAAGATGAGATCGAAGGGGTTGTAGCGGACCGACCACTTGCAGCAGCTCCGCTCCTCGAGCTCGGGCGGGGGCGGGGGCGCGTACCCGTACCGCGGCGGTGGAGGCCCGTAGTACGGCCCGCCGGCCGGAGGCTCGCCCCCGGGGGCGCCGTAGGGTGGCTGGCCGTAGCCGGGCTGGCCGTAGCCGGGCTGGCCGTAGCCGGGCTGGCCGTAGCCGGGCTGGCCGTAGCCCGGTTGCCCGTCCGCCGGCGGCGGGGGTTGCGGGGGCGCGGGCGGTGGCGCGGGTGGGACCGGCTGTCCGGGCTGCGCCGGTGGGCCGGGCTGCGCTGGCTGCGTCGGGACGGGTGGCGTCCCGGGCGCTGGCTGCGTCGGGACGGGTGGCGTCCCGGGCGCTGGCTGCGTCGGGACGGGTGGCGTCCCGGGCGCTGGCTGCGTCGGCTGCGGCGGTGGCACCGGCTGGGCCGAGGCGACCGCCGGGCCAAGCGCGACGCCGCCGAGCGCGACGAGCGCGCACGACGTGCCGACCAACGAGCGCCACGGCTTGCGGGACGGGTGCTTCACGCCGTCAAGCGTAGCGACCGGGCTTGCGAGCCACAAGCGCGGGGGCGTCCGGCGCGGTCCGGCACGCCCGCGCGCGAAACGCCACCCGCGGGGCCGCCGCCAGGGCACGATGGGGCATGTCCGTGCGGAGTCGGCCCAGCCTCGCAGCTCTGATCGCGCTCTCGCTCGCGTGCGCCTGTGCGCCCGCGGCCCCGGCACCGGATGTCGCGCCCGGACGCGCGCCGCGGACAGCCGCCGTGGTCGACGTGGCGGTGCCGCCCGCGGCCTCCGGTGCGGCCACCTCGCCCGAGCCCGCGCCCCCGAGCGTGTGTCGCATCGCCGGAGGGGGCGAGCTCTCGAGCCACGACGCCACGAGCCCGCCCCGCTTCGAGCTCTTCGCCGCGCGCGCGGGTGGCCGCCCCCGCGCCTTCGTGCGCTACCCGCACGCCGTGCCCGCGACCTGGAGCGAGCTGCCGTCGGTGACGGCGCCCGAGGTGCGCGCGCGCGTCGTGCTCGACCGCCCGAAGCTCGTGCACGTCGAGGCCTACGCGGCGCTCGCGGGGCGGGCCTTCCAGCTCCTGCGCCGGGCCGACGTCGTCCCGGGCGCGCTGTGGCTGCGCCGCGGTGCGCGCGTCGAGCTCCTCGGGACGGACGGAGTCGAGGTGCACGTCGCGCTCCTCGCGCCCGCGCCGAACGATCTGCGGGCGGTGACCGACTGCGCAGGCGTCGGCTACGAGCCCAAGCGCGTCGAGAGCGCGCGGAGCGACGCCCCACCGTCGTTCGAGACTGCGCTCCGCATGACCGCCGAGCGCCTGGCGCTCCACGCGTCGCCCGACGGGCCGCGCATCGCCGAGCTCCACCTGCCGCCGCAGGGGAGCCTCGGGGAGCTCGAGCGCCGCGCGGGGTGGGTGCGCGTCGCGGGCGGCGACCGCGAGCTCGCCTTCGACGCCTGGGCGCCGGCCGCCGCCGTCGCGCCCTACGAGCCGGGGGACCTGACGCTGTCGGGCTCGGGCTCCGGCAGCACGACCACGACGCACGCGATCGAGGTGCCGCGCTCCGTGCCGCTCTCGGTGGGCGGCGCGCCGCCCGGCGAGCCCCTCGGCGTGCTCCTGGCGGGCGCGCGCGTCGCCGTCGTCGCGAGGGACGCGGGCTACGCGCGCATCGTGCTCGAGGGGCGCGAGCTCGAGCCCGCCGACGGCCTGTCCTTCTTCGTGCGCGAGGCCGACCTCGCGGCCGAGGCGCCCTCGATCCACTTCGAGTTCTAGCGGGCGAAGGCTCCGACTGGCGCGTGCCGGAGCGCGCGTGTACGGTCCCGACCCGAGGTCGATCATGCGCTTCACCGAAGAGCACCAGCAGCTCGGCAAGACCGTCCGCGACTTCGTCGCGCGCGAGATCAACCCGCACGTCGACGCCTGGGAGAAGGCCGGTGCCTTCCCCGCGCACGAGCTGTTCGCGAAGGCGGGCAAGCTCGGGCTGCTCGGCGTCCACAAGCCCGAGGCCTTCGGCGGGCTCGGCCTCGACTACTCGTACGCGCTCGTGTGCACCGAGGAGCTCGGCACCTGCGCGAGCGGATCGATCCCGATGGCGCTCGGGGTCCAGACCGACATGGCGACCCCGGCGCTGGCGCGCTGGGGCACGGACGAGCTCCGGCGCGAGTTCCTGGTGCCCGCCATCGCCGGCGAGATGGTGGCGGCGATCGCGGTGAGCGAGGACGGTGGGGGCTCCGACGTCGCCGCCCTCAAGACCCAGGCCCGCAAGGACGGCGACGACTACGTGATCGACGGCAGCAAGATGTGGATCACGAACGGCGCCCAGGCCGACTGGCTGTGCGTCCTGGCCAACACCGGGCCGGGCGCGCCGCACCTGAACAAGTCGCTCATCGTGGTGCCGACCAAGGCGAAGGGCGTCACGATCGGGGCCAAGCTCGACAAGCTCGGCATGCGCGCGAGCGACACCGTGCCGCTCTACTTCGAGGGCGTGCGCGTCCCGCAGCGCCATCGCATCGGCGCCGAGGGCCTCGGGTTCATGATGCAGATGGCGCAGTTCCAGGAGGAGCGGCTGTTCGCCGCCGCGAGCTCGCTCCGCGGCATGGAGGGCGTGATCGACGCCACCATCGCGTACTGCCGCGAGCGCCACACCTTCGGCCAGCCCCTCATCGACAACCAGGTGATCCACTTCCGCTTCGCCGAGCTGCGCACGGAGGTCGAGCTCCTGCGCTCGCTCCTCTACCGCGCCGTCGAGGCGTACGTCGCCGGCGAGGACGTGACGATGCTGGCGTCGATGGCCAAGCTCAAGGCCGGGCGCCTGGTGCGCGAGGTCTCCGACTCCTGCCTGCAGTACTGGGGCGGCATGGGCTTCATGTGGGACAACCCGGCGTCGCGCGCCTTCCGCGACACGCGCCTCCTGTCCATCGGCGGCGGCGCCGACGAGATCATGCTGGGCATCATCTGCAAGCTGATGACCATCCTGCCCGGCAAGAAGAAGAAGCCCGCGAGCGCGGGCTGAGCGGCGCGCGCAGGCGCAGCTGGAACGAGCGGAATCACGATGACCGAAGCGACGGCCGAAGGCAGCGTCTGCACACCGAACATCGGTCCGCGCGAGCGCGGCAAGCGCATGGGGTTCGGCCTCGCGTTCGGCGCCGTCACGTGTGGCGTCGCAGCGGGTGTGCTCCTCGGGGGGGCGCCGGCGTGGGGCCGCGCGCTCGTGTTCCTGCCCGCGCTGATGTCGGGCTACGGCGTGTTCCAGGCGCGCGAGAAGACGTGAGTGAGTCTCGCGTCCCGCGGGCTGCGGGACCTCGACGGCGGACCCGAGACGGTGAGCGATGGCGCCGAGCTCGGGCGCATCCGGCGGCAGGCGCGCCGCGTGCACCTGAAGTCGCTCGGGGCGGCCCTGGTGGTGGCTGCGGTCGTGGTCGGGCTCGGCGTGCTCCGCGGCTGAGCGGCATTGGAGGCGCCGAATCACCGGGCTAGCCTGGCTCGATGGTGGACTCGAGCGGGCCCTATCGGCTCCTGCGTGCGAGCGCCGAGCCGGACGTGCGCTGGGTCCGCCGTCACCACGCGAAGATGTACGTCTTCACCCTCGTGGCCGTGACGGGTGCGATCGGCTTCGGCATCGCCGGGAACGCGCCGGCCGCCGCCTTCTTCGGCGGGTGCGCGCTCCTCCTCGTTCAATGGTTGATGGTCCGCACGGTCCTCGATCGGCGCACGCGCACCATCTCGCGCCGCCACCCCTGGTTCGGCGGCGCGCGTGCGACGAGCCCGATCGATCCCGCGCGCCTGTGTGTCGCGCGCTACGTGGAAGTGTCGAAGGGCCACAAGACGATCACGTATCGGATCCTCTCGCCCGACGTCGTCCTCGCAGAAGGGATGGGCGAACGCGAGGCGAACGAGCTCGCCGCCGAGATGCGCGCGTTCCTGGGTACCGGCAGCGGCCCGGGCTCGATGTGATGTCGAGCTGCGCGGCGGGTGCCGAGAGCGCGAAGGGGCCAAGGCGTCGCGAGCCCCGGGGTTGACGCACCGCGGCACGCGCGGCTCCGTTACGGAGCGGCACTCATCCTCTGCCCGGCGGGCGCATGGTAGGCTCCGCGCCCGGCTCGCGCCTGGCGCGGGCCCGGAGGAGCGCTGCATGGATATCCCGCCCGACGTCGATCCGCAG
>JADLAB010000346.1 GCA_020848455.1 Polyangiaceae bacterium | reverse complement strand
GACGTGCAGGACCCGAGGACGAGGGCTGCTGCTCCCACTACGTGACGAAGGAATAGTCGCATGGCGGACGAGATCACGTCGCAATGGCAATGCCGCGCCCGCCCCTCGCGGCCGATGAATGAATGAATCGGCCCGCTTGGCAAGAAGCGCGCCGCACGCGCGATTGCCCCGTTCGCGGCCGTCTTGGTGGCCAGTCGACGTGCCGCCGTGCGAATGGTTTGCGCCGCGGCGAAGGTCGTGCGTCACGTGTCGCACGCGGACGCGAGCGCGCATGACGGCGCGCAAGTCGCGGCGAGTCGACGTGCGGTCGTGGTGGTGGGACCGCTCGGGCCGACCGTCACGCCCCCGCGCGACAGGCCTCGGCCGTGAGCTCGTAGGAGCGGAGCCGCGCGCCGTGATCGTGCAACATCGCGCTGACGATGAGCTCGTCGGCGCCGGTGCGCGCGACGAAGCTCTCGAGGTCGTTCCGGAGGGTCGCAGGCGAGCCGGCGAAGGAGCAGGCGAGGATCGAGTCCAGCAGGGCGCGCTCCTCCTGGCTGAGCGTGTCCTCGTAGTCGTCCACCGGCGGGGGCAGCTTGCCCGGACGGCCCCGGCGCAGCGCGACGAACGCCTGCTCGAGCGAGCTCATGAGGCGCCGCGCCTCGCGGTCGGTGTCGGCGGCGACCACGTTGACGCCGAGCATGACCTGCGGCCGCGCGCACGCCTCCGAGGGGCGGAAGCGCGTGCGGTACACACCGAGGGCGCGCTCGAGCTCGCGCGGGGCGAAATGCGAGGCGAAGGCGTAGGGAAGACCGAGCGCCGCCGCGAGCTCGGCCCCGAAGAGGCTCGAGCCGAGGATCCAGACGGCGACGTCCGCGCCTGCGCCGGGGACCGCCTGCACGGCCTCGTCGCCGCGCGCGGGCCGGAAGTAGCGCAGCAGCTCGACCACGTCGTCGGGGAAGCGGTCGGCGTCGCCGCTCCGTGCCCGCCTGAGCGCGCGGGTGGTGAGCGGGTCGGTGCCGGGCGCACGGCCCAGGCCGAGGTCGATGCGCCCGGGAAACAGCGCGTCGAGCGTGCCGAACTGCTCGGCCACGACGAGCGGCGCATGGTTCGGCAGCATGACGCCGCCGGCACCCACGCGGATCGACTCGGTGCCCCCGGCGACGTGGGCGATGACGACGGCGGTCGCGGCGCTCGCGATGCCGGGCATGTTGTGGTGCTCGGCGAGCCAGAAGCGACGGTACCCCCAGCGCTCGGCGTGGCGCGCGAGGTCGAGCGTGTTCCGGAGCGCGGCGCGGGCATCGCTGCCTACGACGATCGGGGCGAGATCGAGCACCGAGAGGGGCACCACGTCGGCGAGCATGGGGCCGGTCGGTCGGCGCGGCAACGCGCCTCGCCGCGCGGCGCGTGGGAGCCGACGGCCTTCCGTTCGCGCGGCAGCGCGACTACCAGCGTCGTCACCTGCGATGAGACCCGTCCTCGTCACGAGCGCCCTGCCGTACGCCAACGGCCACATCCACATCGGCCACCTGGTCGAGTACGTCCAGACCGACATCTGGGCACGGGCCCAGCGGGCGATGGGTCGCCGGGCGATCTACGTCTGCGCCGACGACACGCACGGGTCGGCCATCATGCTGCGCGCCCGGGCCGAGAAGCGCTCCGAGCTCGAGCTCATCGCCGAGATGAGCGCGGCCCACCAGCGGGACTTCGCCGCGTTCCAGATCGCCTTCGACCACTACGGCAGCACGCACTCGGCCGAGAACCGCGCGTTCGCGAGCGAGATCTGGGCGGCGTTCCGCGCCGGCGGCCACGTCGCGAAGCGGCCGGTGCGACAGCTCTTCGATCCGGTCGAGAAGATCTTCCTCGCCGATCGCTTCGTCAGGGGCGCCTGCCCGAAGTGCCGGGCGCCGGGCCAGTACGGCGACAACTGCGACAAGTGCGGCGCGACCTACGCGGCGACCGAGCTCATCGACCCGACGAGCGTCCTGTCGGGCGCGACCCCGGTCCTCGGCGAGGCGGATCACTACCTCGTCTCCATCGAGCACGAGCGGCCGTGGCTCACGGCGTGGACCCAGTCCGAGGGGCGCATGCCGCGCGCGACCGCGCGCTACCTGGCCGGCTTCTTCCTGCCCGAGCCGCTGCACGACTGGGACGTGTCCCGCACCGCCCCCTACTTCGGGTTCGAGATCCCGGACGCCCCGGGCCACTATTTCTACGTCTGGTTCGACGCGCCCATCGGGTACCTCGCGGCGACCCGGCAGTGGTGCGACAAGACGGGCGAGAAGTTCGACGACTACTGGCGCTCCCCGGAGGCCGACATCGTCCACGTCATCGGCAAGGACATCGTGAAGTTCCACACGCTGTTCTGGCCCGTGATGCTCAAGACCGCGGGCTTCAGCCTGCCGCGCCGCGTGCAGGTGCACGGCTTTCTCACCGTGAACGGCGAGAAGATGTCGAAGTCGAAGGGCACCTTCGTGCTCGCGTCGACCTTCGCGCGGCACCTCGACCCGACCTATCTCCGCTACTACTACGCGACCAAGCTCGGGCCCAGCGTCGACGACCTCGATCTCGACGTCGACGAGCTCGAGAAGCGCGTGAACGCCGAGCTCGTGAACAAGATCGTGAACCTCGCGAGCCGCTCGGCGCGGTTCGTCCCGGCGGGCCTGTCGCGGCCGTATCCGGACGACGGGGGGCTGTTCGCCGCGGGCGCCGCGCTCGCGGACGAGATCGCGGCCGCGTACGACGGCTGGGACTTCGCCAAGGTCACGCGCCTCGTCACGGGCCTGGCCGACCGGGCCAACGAGGCCGTCGACCGCGCCGCGCCCTGGGCTCTCGCGAAGGACCCCGCCCGGGCCGCCGAGGCCGAGGCGGCGGCGAGCATCGCGCTCAACCTGTTCCGGCAGATCGTCGTCTACCTCGCCCCCGTCCTGCCGAAGCTCGCGGCCGAGGTCGCGGCGCTGTTCGGCGCGCCGGTCGACCGCTTCGAGCTCGTCAGGACGCCGCTCGCCGGCACGAAGCTCGCGCCCTACCAGCACCTCATGAAGCGGGTCGACCCCGCGAAGGTCAAGGCCATGATCGACGAGAGCAAGCCCGAGGAGCCCCTGCCCGCCGCCGCGCCGCCCGCCGCCGCGCCGCCCGCCGCCGCGCCTGCCGCCACCGCTCCGGGCGACGACGGCGCGGCCCTCGCAGCGGAGCCGCTCGCGCCGACCTGCACCATCGACGACTTCGCCAAGGTCGATCTGCGCGTGGCGCGCATCGTCGCCGCCGAGAGCGTGCCCGAGGCGAAGAAGCTGCTCAAGCTCACGGTGTCGCTCGGCGGCGACGCGCGCCGCACGGTGTTCGCCGGCATCAAGGCCCACTACCGGCCCGAGGACCTCGTCGGGCGGCTCGTCATCGTCTGCGCGAACCTCGCGCCCCGTCAGATGAAGCTCGGGCTCAGCGAGGGGATGGTCCTCGCGGCCGGCGCCTCGGGCGAGGCGTTCCTGCTGTCGCCCGATGCCGGTGCCCGGCCCGGCATGCGCGTGCACTGACCCCGCGCGCCAGCCCCGGCGACGTCGTCAGCTCGCCAGCTTCGTGCCGAAGAAGTTGTTGTAGCGCGGGTCGTTGTAGCGGGCGAAGTCGATGGCGAAGGGGGCGAACTGCGTCACGCCCCCCTTGAAGCGCACGGTGAGCGCCATCGGCGTCACCTCGCGGTAGTTGCTGCGCTCGGGCAGATCGGCGTTGGTCGAGCCGCCGGCCGAGAACAGGCTGAGCAGCGTGCCCTCGGGCTCGTCGTAGATCTTGCGGAAGCCCTCGATGACGCGCTCGTGTCCCCGGACGAGCGTGCGGCAGCCGATGCGCCCGAGGAAGCTCTGGAACTGCTTGCTCCCGAAGGGGAAGCGCGCGACGTCCTTCTGCAGCTCGTGCGGGATGACCTCGGCCTTGGCCGGGTCGCTCCACAGCATCTCGAAGCGGATGGCCGGGTCGTTGAGCGAGTGGATGCCTTGCCAGCGCTCCGCCAGCGTGGCCTCGCGCGGCAGACCGCCGTGCACGAAGAAGGTGCGGTCGAAGACGAGGGAGTTCGGCAGGGCGTCGAACAGCCGCATGTAGGCGCCGAAGACGCCGTCCGCGGCGACGGGCTTCAGGGCGTCCATCGCCTCGCACGGGCGCACGGGCGCGACGACGCGGCCGTGGATCTCGACGTAGTACTCGTGGTTGCCGCGGAGCATGTGCACGTGCTCGGGCGCGTGGATCTTGAGCTGCATGGCCGTGCGCAGCACGCCCGCGTAGCTGAAGCGCCCGCGATCGATGTAGTCCCCGAGCAGGACGAGGTCGATGGGCGGGTTCTTCTGGGGGTCTTGCTTGTGCGCCTCGAGCTTGCCGAAGAAGTCGGCCTGGAGCAGGGCCGCCTTCAAGCACGAGTAGCAGCCGTGCAGATCGCCGATGACGAGCAGCTCGTGGTCCGGCTTGGGCGGCACGACGTAGACGTGGCCGTCGAGAAACGAGGGACCGCCGGCGAAGGCCGCGAAGTCGCGTGCGCCGGCGAGCCTGTCCTTGCCTTCGGCGCGCTGGGCGTCGAGCCGCTCCATGACCTCGCGCACGAGATCGAGATCGCCCTGGCACTGCAGGGCGAAGGTGTCCTTGTCGCTCGCGTAGTCCCACTCCGAGCTGCGCAGGAACGGGTGGTCGTCCACGCGCGGCACGAGCTGCCGCACCTCGTCGAACAGGATGCTGCCCGACGCCACCGGCTCGACCTCGGCCTCGTCGAGCTCGATCTCGCGGTCGACGAGCGTCATGACCTCGTCGCGGAAGGCCTGCTCGTTCGGGTGCACGACCCCGTCGGCGTGCATGAGCTCGTCGACCGTCTGGAGCAGGGCGGCGCGGCCCTCCTGGTCGAAGGTCCGGAAGAGCTCGAAGCACCCGAGCTTCAGCTTCAAGAGCACGAACTGCTCGCTCGTCTCCTCGCCGCACACGCTCTCGGTGAAGTGGCTCAGGATGTCGCGCTCGTAGTGCTCGAGGATCTCGCCGTAGTGCTGGGCGAGGCGCGCCACGACGTCCTCGCCGACCCCCGTCTGGCCGTGCTGCTCGAGGCGCGCCACGACGAGCTTGCGGATGTGCCCGGCGATGAAGTCCTTCTCCGAGCGGCTGAAGTTCGCGTCGATGTAGGCGAACGCCACCAGACAGAAGATGACCGCCTGCATCTGCCTTTCGGCCTCGGTCGGGTCCTTGGAGAAGCGAATCATCGGTGTTCCAGTGCGGCCTTTCACGCGCCAGAACCGTACGGTGGCGCAACCTCGACGGCAAGCCGGCACTCGGGCTAGCGGGCCCGAGCTGCGGCCGGTCGCCCCTGCGTCACGCCCGGTGGCGCGCGCGCAAGTGTGCGATGTGTGGTGGATGCGGCGAGACTCGCCCCGAGAAGCGGCACGAGGCGGTAGCGCGGGGTAGACCGGAGGTCCTGGGCCGGCCACGGCCGGTCGGGGCGCGTCGCCGGGGCGCGAGCGCCGCGTTCACGGGGGGATCCGAAGGTCTCGCGCCAGGGCGCCAAACCGCCAGGCCGGACGATGAGCCGATCGGGCGGTTGTCGGCGAGCCGTCCCCGGCCTACCTTCGTGCCTGGCGCTCGGCGGCCGGTTCGTGGCACGCTGTGGCCCGTTCTACTTCCCGGGCAGTTTCCGTCCGCCCACCGAGCAAACCGATTTCTCCGCGCCGATGGCTGTGACCACGTCCATCCCGCAGGGCACCGTCCTGTCGGGCAAGTACCGCGTCGGGCGTGAGCTCGGGCGTGGGGGCATGGCGGCGGTCTACGAGGCCGAGAACATCGACATCGGCAAGCGCGTGGCCATCAAGGTGCTCGCCGGGCACCTGACGACCTCGCGCACCGTGGTCGAGCGCTTCCTGCGCGAGGCGCGCGCCGTCGCCGCGATCCGCAGCCCCCACATCTGCGACGTGTTCGACGCCGCCAGCCTCGAGGACGGCTCGCCCTACCTGGTGCTCGAGCTGCTCGAGGGCGAGTCGCTGTACGACAAGATGTACCGCGAGCGGCAGCTCTCGGTGGAGGTCACGCTCGCCATCGTCCTGCAGGTGTGCCGCGGCCTGGCGCGCGCCCACGCCGCGCAGATCGTCCACCGCGATCTCAAGCCCGAGAACATCTACCTCGTCACCGACGAGGACGGGCTCATGCTGGTGAAGATCCTCGATTTCGGGCTCGCCAAGTTCTACGAGGCGCCCGAGAGCACGCGCACCGGCAAGAAGGCGGCCCGCCTCACGCGCGACGGGGCGGTGTTCGGGACGCCCGTCTACATGAGCCCCGAGCAGGTGCGCGGGCAGGCGGCGGCCGACCACCGTGCCGACCTCTGGGCGCTCGCCTGCATCACCTACGAGTGCTTCACCGGCACGACCGTGTGGTCCACGGACGAGGGCGTGGCGATGACCTTCGCGCAGATCGCCAGCGCGCCCGTCCCGGACCCGGGCAAATACCGCCCCGATCTGCCCGCGAGCTTCGTCGCGTGGTTCCGCCGCGCGCTCGACCGCGACATCGCGAAGCGCCACCAGACCATCCAGGAGTTCGCCGACGCCCTCGCCGCGTCCTTCGGCCTGCAGGCCCCGGGCGGCGGCACCGACGCGGCGCTGGTCAAGCGGCTGGCCCAGCGCGCCAGCGACCCGAGCGCACCCGGCGCCTCGTTGCCCGGCGACGCGCCCGAGGCTCCGCTGCCGACCTTCTCGCGGGCCGGGCCCACCCAGACGGGCGCCGTGCACCCGACGCCGACGCCGGTCCCGGCGCCGGCGCCCGCGCGCGGCTCGCGCTGGCGGTGGGTCGCCGCGCTCGGCCTCCTGGCGGCGGCCGCCGGCGGGGTCGCGGTGTGGCGCACGCGCGGCGCGGGCGGCGAGAGCGACCCCGGCACCGCCACCTCGTCCGGGAGCGCCGAGCCGAGCACCGAGCCGAGCGGCACCCCGAGCCCGAGCGCGAGCGGGTCGGAAAAGCCCCGGCTCGGCTACGAGCTCGGTCACGCCTGGCTGCCGCGCGTGCGCGAGGCCCAGAGCCTGCTCGCGGCGCGCGAGTACGACAAGGCGCTCGAGCTCCTGCGCAAGACCTTCGACGAGTCCAAGCACGGCATGCTGCGCAACCTCGCCGATCAGGCGAAGGTCGCGCGCGACCTCAAGGTCGCCGGTGCCGCGTGCGAGGTCACCGGGCTGTCGCGCCCGCGGCGCTACGATCTGCTCGACCCGAGCCCGCGCCCCTCGAGCGGCTCGGCGCCGGCGCTCGCGCTCGGGCCGAAGGGCGTGGTCGTGGCCTGGACCGACGACCACACGGGCCCCGAGCGCGCCTACGCCGCCGTGCTCGACGACGATCTGCGCAACACCGCGGCCGCCGTCGAGATCACGCCGGAGGGGCAGGCGGTCAAGGGGCCGGCGCTGCTCGCCTCGGACGGCCGCATCGTGACGACCTACTGGGAGGCGGCGGGCAACGCGCCCGGCGTCTACGTGCGCTGGCTCGGGCCCGACGCGGTCATCGAGAGCGCGCCGGTGCTCGTCTCGAAGCCCGAGCCCGGCACCTACATGCCGAGCACGATCGCGCGGCCGGGCGGCGGCTTTCTGGTCGCGTACGCCGCGCAGGTCGAGGCCGACTCGATCGATCTCTTCTACCGCGCGCTCGGCCCCAAGCTCGAGCCCCTCGGCGAGCCGGTGCGCCTGACGGACTTCGTGAACCGCGCGCGCATCGCCGGCCGCGTGTCGGGGACGGCGCTGGCCACGCGCCAGAACCGCATCCACTTCGCTTACGGCTTCGCGCGCGAGCCGCTGCTCCAGGTGCGCTACCAGGCGGTCGCGGCGGACACGGCGGCACCCGGCCTCGAGGGCGGCGCCACCGGCGACCGCACGCTCACGAGCGAGCTCTTGCTCAACACCGGGTCGACCCGCGCCGTCGAGCCCTCCGTCGCCTGCAACGACGACGGTTGCTTCGTCGCCTGGCACGGCATGCGCACCGGCGCCGCGGTGGCCTTCATCGACCCGGAGAATCCCGAAGTGAAGTGGCACCGCGACTTCACCGGGGCCCATCCGACCCTCGCGGTCTCGCCCAAGGGCGAGATCGTGCTCGCCTGGTACGAGGGCAACCGCCTGTCCTTCGCGACGGTCGGCCGCCAGGGCATCGGCGCCGCGCTCCGCGTCGCCAACGTGGTGGGCGACCAGCCGCCGCCGGCGGTCCTGCCGGGCGCTCGCCCCGGCCAGTGGTACCTCGCTTGGCGCGACTTCGAGGCCTCGCGTCCGGAGCCCTACCTCCTGCGCCTGCAATGCCAGTGAAGCACATCCGCTCCGCAGGCCGAGGTGCCCCATGCTGCCGCTAGCGGCACGCTCGGAGCTGCGGGCCCGGCCGGTCGGCACGGAGCGGCTCCTGCTCTACCCGCTCGACGCGTCCGACGCCCACGACCTGTGGGTGGTGGTCGATGCCTCGCGCGCCTGGCTGCAGCCCTGGCTGCCCTGGGTGCCCTACCAGCAGAGCGCCGAGACCGCCGTCCGCTTCACGGAGGCCTCGGCGCTCGACTGGGATCAGGGCCGCGCCGCGCGCTTCACCATCCGCGAGCGCGGCAGCGGCCGCATGCTCGGCATCGTCGGCCTCGAGTCGATCGTGGAGCTGCACCGGGCCTGCGAGATCGGCTACTGGCTGCGACGCGACGCCGCGGGGCACGGCTACATGACGGAGGCCGCCCGGGCGTGCGTCGACTTCGCCTTCCGGCGCCTCCACGCGCACCGCATGCGCGTGGCGGCGTCGACCCAGAATCACCCCTCGCTGGCCGTCATCGCGCGGCTCGGCTTCCACTTCGAGGGCATCGCGCGCCACGCCGAGTGGTGTGACGGGCGCTGGCTCGACCACGCCGTGTTCTCCCTGCTCGAGCACGAGTGGTCCGGCGGCGGGTGAGCGTGGCACGGGCGGCGGCGCGGACACCCGGGCGGCGGCGCGGTTCGCGCGTGGGCTGGCCGCTCCTGCCGTGGGCACCGGCGATCGTGGCGCTCATCTCGCTCGCCACCGCCCTCGCCATCGCGCTCTCGGGGCTGTCGCAGCTGCGCCGCGTGAGCGACGCCGAGGCGGAGCTGCGCGCCCGCACGCTCACGGCGACCCTGGCGGCGCGCATGCGGGCCACGGCGGCCGACGACCGCGCCGCCGTCCTGCGCCGTGCCGAGAGCGTGACCGGCATGCACCTCATGCTCGTCGACCAGAGCGGCGAGGCGGTCTACGACGGCGGCGCGCGCCTCGATCGCGACGTCGTGGCGGCGTTCCTGGTGCGCTCGGCGGGCATCGACGACGGCGGCGCGCACGGGCGCAGCTACTTCGCGGCGAGCCCCCTCACCCGCCCGCTCGAGCACCTCTCGGTGCTCGGCTTCGCGCCCGCACCCGACACGCCGCCGAGCGCGCTCGGGCTCAGCAACGCCATCGCCGTGCTGACGCTGCTCCTGTCCGGGGTGGCGGTGGCGGTGGTCATCACCTTCATGCGCGCCGTTCGCAGCGACGTCGGCTACGTGGCGCGGCGCATCGCGGGCATGGCCGCCGAGCCGCAGCCCCCGGCGGCGCCCGGCGAGGACCTGCGCGGGACCGGCGGCAGGAGCTTCGCCACGCCGCCCGCGAGCTTCGACGGCATCCGCAGCACCGGGGGCTCGGCCTCCGCGGCGGGCGAGCCCATCCCGTTCCGCGCGCTCGACGAGGTGGGCCTGCTCACGGCGGCCTTCAACCTGATGGTGACGCGCTTTGCCGCGGCCGAGCGCAGCTACCGCGCGGACCTGCGGCACGCCGCCGAGATCGAGGTCGAGCGCTCCGAGTTCCTGGCCGGGCTCAGCCACGAGCTGCGCACGCCGCTCAACGCCATCCTCGGCTTCTCGCACGTGCTCGAGACCGAGGCCGAGGGGCCGCTCGGCGCGGACGCCAAGGAGGCGCTCGTGCAGATCCGCCTGAGCGGCGAGCACCTGCGCACGCTCATCGACGACATCCTCGACCTGTCGGCGATGGAGACCGGGCAGGTCGTGCTGGCGCGCACCGACGTCGACGTGCTCGCGCTCGCCGAGCAGGTGGTGCGCGAGGCGCGGGCCACCATGCGACCGGGACGGGTCGCGCTCCATCTGCGCGGCGACCCCGAGGCGCGCGCCTGGGCCGACCCGCGGCGCCTGCGGCAGGTGCTCACGAATCTCGTGTCGAACGCCATCAAGTTCACGCCCGAGGGCGAGGTGGCGGTCACCGTGGCGCGCGCCGCCGGCGAGGTCGTGCTCTCCGTCACCGACTCCGGCAGCGGCATCGCCCACAGCGAGCTCGCCAACATCTTCGAGGCCTACCAGCAGGCGGGCGACCCGGCCGAGCGGCGCAAGGGCGCGGGGCTCGGGCTCGCCATCACGCGCCGCCTGGTGCTCCTGCACGACGGGCAGATCGGCGTGACGAGTGAGCCCGGGCGAGGCTCGACCTTCGCGGTGCGCATTCCCGAGCGGCCCGTCCGGCTCGCCTCCCCGGGCGACGGCCTGCCGGTCCCCGCGGCCGACGAGGACGCGCGCGAGCAGGACGAGGCGCGTGACGACACCGACCGGAGGAGCGGATGAGCGCCGCCATGCAGAGCTACGCGCGCCACGTGCTCGCGCGCCAGGCCCTCGTGTGCCTTGCGGCCTACCTCGGCGCGACGGCGCTGGCGCCGTCGGCGCTGATGCTGCGCTCGGAGAGCGCGACCCGGATCTTCGTCACCTCCTTCGTCGTGACGGTGCTCGGCGTGTCGCTCACCCTCGGCTGGTCCGCGATGCGGCTGCGCGCCAGGCGCTTCTCCCTGCGCGCGCTCGCGCTCGGCTCGACCGCGATCGCGCCCGAGGACATCGCGGAGCTGGCGAACCTGCCCATCGGGCTCACCGCGCGCTACGTGATCTCCGGGGCGCTCGCCTCGGCGTTGCTGCTCGTGCCCGGCATCACGCCGGCCGATCTCGACACCGCGCGCGCCGTCAGTCTCGCGCTGCTCACCTTCACGCTGGTGAGCGCCTCGGCGGTCGTGCACTACGTGGTCGTGCGCGCCGCCACCGCGCGCATCATCGAGGTGGGCCCGCTCGAGCCCATCACGAGCTGGATCGAGGAGCACGCCGTCCAGCTGTGGCCGCGGCGTCTGCTCATGCGCCGCATCCTCTTCGCCACGGTGGCGCCGGTCGCCCTGGTGGGTGTGGGGACGGTGCTCGTCGCCCACGCGCACCTGCGGGCGCTGCGCGAGGACGAGCGCACCTCGACGGCGACGATGCTCGCGCAGGCGGCCCTGCAGCCCGCGCCGGGCGCCGTGCGCCAGGCGGGGCGCGACGAGGCCAAGGGTGCCGCCTCGCCTCACGGCTTCGTCGCGCGCATCGAGGAGGGGTCGACGGCGCTGCCGGGGCCCCCGGAGCGCGTGTCGACGGGCGAGCTCGTCGTGGCGGTGCCGCTCGACGACGGCCGCGCCGTGGTGCGCTACTCGGCCGAGATCGGGGGAGACGTCGTGACGAGCGGCGTGGTGCTCGCGGCGCTCGCCGTGCTGCTCGCCGCGCTGCTCGGCCGCGCCTTCGGGCAGATGCTGTCGCGCGATCTCGAGCTCGCGGCGCAGGACATCGGCAAGCTCGGCACCGAGCGCGTGCTCCGCGGCGGGACGGCGCTCGGCGGGCGGGCGCGCTTCGGGAGCGTCGCGGCGCTCGGCCGCGCCATCGAGGCCCTGGCCGAGCGCTTTCGCACCTTCGCCGCGGCGCAGGAGCGCGCTCTTCTGGCGCGCGAGCGCGCGCAGCGCACCAAGGATCTCCTGTTCGCGAGCGTCAGCCACGACCTGAAGAGCCCGCTCAACGCCATCCTGGGCCTGGCGGAGCTCGTGCGCGGCGAGTCGCTCGAGCCGGCGCAGCGCGAGAGCCTCGACATGGTGGTGTCGCGCGGCCGCGAGCTCCTGGCGCTCATCGAGACCATCCTCGACGCGGCGCGCGTCGAGGCGGGTGAGCTGCGCCTGCTGCGCCAGCCACTACCGGCCGACCTGGCGATCCGGATGGCGGTCGACAAGGCGCGCGATCTCGTGGTGCGGAGCGACGTCGAGCTCTTGGTGGAGATCGCGCCGGACCTGCCGGCGCTCGACCTCGACCCGGCCTACGGGCCCCGGGCGCTCGGCGTGCTCGTGGCGCACGCGATGGAGATCGGCAGCTCCCCGAAGAGCCGTGTCATCCATGTGCGTGCCGCCCTCGCCGACGGCGCCAGCGGCGGCACGATCCCCCCGGCCGGCCCAGGCGCGAGCCGTCCACCGAGCTCCCGTCCACCGGTCTCGTCCCCGCCGCCGCCGCTGCTCGTCGTCGAGCGCGGTGCCGCCGCCGCTGCGGCCGGTGCGCGCACCCCGAGGGCCGTCGTGAGCGAGCTGCCGCCCGCGCCCCTGGCGCGCATCGACATCGAGTTCTCGAAGAGGGACAACCGCGCGAGCCTGCTCGAGAAGCTCTTTCGCGGCTCGTCCACCAGCGAGGGGCGCGGCATGATGCTGCAGCTCTCGCTCGCGCGCGCCATCGTGGAGCTGCACCGCGGCCGCGTCGCGGTCGGGCGCGGTCCGCAGGGCACGGCGCTCGTCACCGTGTGGCTGCCGCTGGCGCTCGGGGCGCCGCCGAGCGCGGCCGACGGCGACGCGCCCGCATGACATTGCTCAGGCCCGCGCGGCGCCGCACGCGCCGCACCGGGACAGCCCGGCGCGCCGCGTGTACCTTCGCGTGGTAGGCCCCACGCGCGGGCGCGCTCCGTGGCGCGCCTGTCGGCTGGGATGACCGCGGCCACCGGCCGCATCGCAGCGAGTCGCCGAACATGAGCAAGAATGGTGGCGCCGTCCGCGTCCTCTTGATGAACACGCTGGCGTTCACGGCCTGCTTCGCCGTCTGGACCATGTACGGCGTGCTCATCACCTACCTCGTCGACCGGCGCGTCTTCGCTTTCGACAAGGCACAGGTCGGCTGGCTCATCGGCATCCCGGTCCTGACCGGCTCCTTGCTGCGCCTGCCCGTCGGCATCCTCACCGACAAGTTCGGCGGCAAGCCGGTGTTCATCGGGGTCATGCTCTTCTCGGCCGCGAGCGTGTTCCTCGTGAGCTACGCCGACTCCTTCCTCGCCTTCGCCCTCGGGGGGCTCGCCTTCGGGACGAGCGGCGCCGGCTTCGCGGTGGGCATCGCGTACTCGTCCTTGTGGTTCCCGAAGGAGCGTCAGGGCACGGCCCTCGGCGTGTTCGGCGTCGGCAACGCCGGCTCCGCCGCCACGACGCTGCTCGCGCCGCTGCTGCTCAAGCTGCTCACCGACGGCGGGACGAACGTCGAGGGTTGGCGCACCCTGCCCAGGCTCTACGCGGCGATGATCGCCACCATCACCATCATCTTCGCGCTCACGACCACGAACAAGAAGCCGGTCTCGGCCGGTCCGCGCACGCTCGGCCAGATGCTGCGGCCGCTGCGCGACGTGCGCGTGTGGCGCTTCGGTCTCTACTACTTCCTCGTGTTCGGGGCCTTCGTGGGGCTCGCCCAGTGGCTCGTGCCCTACTACCTCAACGTCTACAACGTGGATCTCGCCACGGCGGGCCTGCTGGCCTCCGTCTTCAGCCTGCCGTCCGGCATCATCCGCGCGCTCGGCGGCTGGGTGAGCGACCGCTTCGGCGCGCGCGCCACCATGTACTGGGTGCTGTCGACCTGCGCGATCTTCTTCTTCCTCCTGGTCGCGCCGCGCATGACGATCGAGTCGCCGGGCGAGGGCATCCTGGCCGACCGCGCGGGCACCGTGGTCGAGATCACGCCCGACAAGGTGGTCGTCGACGATCGGACCTACGACCTCAAGGTCGCGCCCGTCCAGATGGGCGAGGACATGTCGAAGGACGAGGAGGCGCTCGTCTTTCCGTCCTTCTCCTCGTGGCAGCAGCCGGCCCGGGGCCTCGAGGTCGGGCAGAAGGTCGTGAAGAAGCAGCTCCTCGCCGAGGGCAAGACGCGCGTGTTCTTCCAGGCCAACATGTGGATCTTCACCGGGCTCGTGTTCCTCGCCGGCATGATGATGGGCGTGGGCAAGGCCGCGGTGTACAAGCACATCCCGGAGTACTTCCCCCGCGACGTCGGGGTCGTGGGCGGGATCGTCGGCGTGCTCGGCGGGCTCGGGGGCTTCTTCTGTCCCATCCTCTTCGGCTACATGCTCAAGGGCACCGGCGTGTGGACGACGTGCTGGCTCTTCCTCGGCGTGCTCGCCGTCGTGTGCCTCGTGTGGATGCACATCGTGATCTTGCGGATGACACGCCACCAGAAACCGGTCGGGGCGCTCGACGGCGCGTCGGCCCACTCCGGGCGCGGCACACCGAACCCGAGCGCGGGTCCCGAGAGCGACGCGGCACCCTCTGCCGCGCGGTGAAAGGCCAGGTTCCATGAGCACGGCAGACGTACGCACGGCGGCCGCCACCGAAAAGGCCACGGGGCCCGCGGCCTTCACGCCCGAGGACGCGACTTTCTGGGCGGACCAGGGCAAGCGCGTCGCCTGGCGCACGCTCACCGTCACCACCTTCTGCCTGCTGCTCGCGTTCGCGACCTGGTTCATGGTCAGCGCCGTCGCCGTGAAGCTGTCCGGCATCGGCTTCGCGTTCACGACCCAGCAGCTCTTCTGGATCACCGCCATGCCCGGGCTCGCGGCCGGCATCCTGCGCATGGTGCACACCTTCCTCATCCCCATCTTCGGCACGCGCGCCACGGTCGCGGTCTCGACGCTGCTCCTGCTCGCGCCGAGCATCGGCTGGGGCCTGGCGGTGCAGAGCCCCGGCACCCCGTACTGGGTGTTCCTCGTGCTCGCCTTCGTGGCCGGCCTCGGCGGCGGCAACTTCTCGTCCTTCATGCCGAGCACGAGCCTGTTCTTTCCGAAGCGGCTGCAGGGCACGGCCCTCGGCGTGCAGGCCGGCATCGGCAACTTCGGCGTGAGCGTCACGCAGTTTCTGACGCCCGCCATCCTCGGCGTCGCGCTGCTCGGCAGCGCGCTCGGCGCTCCGCAGACCTTCACCGCCAAGGACGGCAAGACGACCGAGATCTACCTGCAGAACGCGGCCTTCATCTGGGCGCCCTTCATCGTGTGCGGTGCGCTCGCGGCGTGGATCTGGCTGCGCAGCGTGCCCGTGAAGGCGAGCTTCCGGCAGCAGCTGGACATCTTCGGCAACAAGCACACCTGGCTCATGACCTCGCTCTACGTCATGACCTTCGGCTCGTTCTCCGGTTACTCCGCCGCCTTCCCGCTGCTCATCGACAAGGTCTACGGAAGGTTCCCCGGCGCCCCGCAGCCGCTCAAGTACGCCTTCCTCGGGCCGCTCATCGGCGCTGCCATCCGCGCGCTCGCCGGCCCGTTGAGCGACAAGCTCGGCGGCGGTCGGGTCACGCTCGTGAGCGGCATCGGCCTGTGCGCCTGCGCCCTCGGCATCACGCCCTTCACGAGCCCCGAGTCGCTCGATCAGTGGCCGGGGTTCCTCGCGCTCATGCTCGGCCTGTTCTTCTTCTCGGGCGTGGGCAACGCCTCGACCTTCAAGCAGATGCCGATGATCTTCGAGCCGCGCCAGGCCGGCGGCGTCATCGGCTTCACGAGCGCCATCGCGGCCTTCGGCCCGTTCTTGTTCTCGGTCGCCTTCGGCGCGATCATCGCCGCTACCGGCTCGCCGACGGCGTTCTTCTTCGGCGCAGCGGTGTTCTACGCACTCAACGTGGGCCTCAACTGGTGGTTTTACACCCGCAAGGGGGCCGAGAAGCCCTGCTGAGCGCCGGCCGGCGCTACCAGCCATTCTACTGCGAGGAGAACGCCTACTGGCTCTGCCAGGACGAGGCGCTCGGGGGCGAGCGCGAGGTCGTGTTCGTGTCCAACGACGCGCGCTCGGTCGCCATGTGGCACCAGCTCGCGGCGCCGCCCGGCGAGCCGCTCGTGTGGGACTACCACGTGTTCGTCCTGTCACGCGCGGCGGGCGCGGTCGGCACGACCACGCTCGCCTGGGACCTCGACACGCGGCTCGCCCTTCCGGTGCCCGCCGCGAGCTACCTCGGCCGCTGCTTCCGCCCCACCGAGGCCCGCTACCGCCCGCGCTTTCGCGTCGTGCCCGCCGCGCGCTTCGCCGCGCTGTTCAGCACCGACCGCCGTCACATGCGCGACGCGGACGGCGCGTGGCGCCAGCCGCCACCCCCCTGGCCCGCCCCGGGTCTCGGCGAACGCGCGCCGAACCTCGCGGCCTTCGTCGATTGCCGCGCCCCCTTCGAGGGCGAGCTCTACGACCTGCCCGACCTCGTCGCGCGCGTGTCGGCGCCGCGCTGAGCCGGCCCCGGGCTACGCCGGAGCCTCGCCGGCAAGCGCGAGGCGATCGAGGAGATCCGCGCTGACCTCCGGGGCAGGGTGGCGGCAGCGTCGGTGAACGCGTCGAAGTACACCGAGGAGCTGGGCAAGTTCGAGGGCCGTGCGCGCGAGCTCGTCGAGGCGAAGCTGCGCGCTGAGACGGACCGGCTCGTGGCCGCGGAACGCCAGCTCGCGGAGACGGAGCGCGACCGCCTCGACCTCGAGGTCGCGGAGCGCGAGGCGAAGTGGATCGCCGATGCGCTCCGCGACTTCGCCCGCATCTGGACCGCGATGACGCCCGAGAACCAGGGGCGCCTGCTACGCGCGCTCGTTGCCGCGGTCCGCGTGAAGGAGGAGAGCGGCGGCGTCGAGGTCGAGCTGGTGAACTTCGCCGCCGACCCGAGCGCCAAGGAGGCCGCATGACGCTCGAGCAGACCGCGAGTGAGCAGGCGACGGAGACGCCGAGCGACCGCCACATCCTGACCGGCACGCTGTTCCGCAAGCGCAGCTCGCGCGTGAAGCTGAGCGAGACGCCGCCGCTCCCGAAACCGGAGCCCGTGCGCAGGCCCGCCAAGGTGGCCCGGATGCTGGCCCTCGCGCACCACTTGCAGGGCGCCATCGACCGCGGCCTCGTGGCCGACCGGGCTGCCGTGGCGCGCAAGCTCGGGCTCACGCGGGCGCGGGTGACGCAGCTGCTCGACCTCCTGCTCCTCGCGCCCGACCTTCAGCAGGCCGTCCTGGCCCTCGACGCGGTCGACGGCGCCGAGCCGATGAGCGAGCGGGCGCTCCGGGTGGTCGTGCACGCGGGGACGTGGGTGGAGCAGCGGAAAGCGTGGACCAGATCGGCGCCGCTTTCCTCCACTCGGCGGCATGTTGGGTCTTGCGAGCCACTCATTTGAGTGGTAGACGTTGTGGCCGTGGACCACGAATCTCTCACCGCCGCGCAGGGAGAGTTGCTCGCGACGATACGCGAGCGCGCCAATCGGGGTGAGTCCGCGCCGTCGTATCGGGATCTCTGCGCCGAGTTCGGCTGGGCGTCGACCGGCACGGCGCGGGATCACCTCCAGGCACTCGCGAGAAAGGGCTACATCACGCTCGGCGGCGGTCGCGCGCGCCAGGTCCGGCTCGTGGATTCGCCAGCGGCGGTCGCGCGGGTTCGTGTTCTTGGTCGCGTTGTAGCTGGTCAGCCTGAGGCCACGGTCGAAGTTCCGGACGGAGAGATCGCTGTGCCGGCCGCTTGGCTCGGACGTGGACGCTTCTTCGCTCTTTGCGTGTCCGGCGAGAGCATGAGGAACGCGGCGATCATCGACGGAGACACCGTGGTCGTGCGCGAGCAGTCGACGGCGGCAAACGGAGAGATTGTAGTCGCCACTGTCGCAGGTGAGACGACCGTCAAGCGGCTTCATCTCAGCGCGCGCGGCATTCGCCTGTTGCCCGAAAACCCCGACTTCGCGCCGATCGATGTTCAGGACGGCGACGTCACGATTCACGGCGTGGTGGTCGCAGTGATGCGTTCCCTCGCAACCCGAGCGCCTGCGAGGCCGATGAAGGGGCGCACATCTTCCGATCACCGACAGCCTGAGAGGACTCGACATGGATGACTTGAACAGCGACGCCCAGCCCGCGAAGCGAAGCTTGCGCGCGGCCCCGACCAGCACCGTTGGGCGCGGCAAGGCCATCGTCCTCGAGAAGGGCCCGACGGTGGATGTCCACAAGGCCGACGGCGCGGCACTGCACTTCGGTGACAGTCTGTCTTTCTATTCGTCGTGGGAGCGACCCACGACCATCGTCTCGGATGGAGCCTATGGCGTGCTTGGCTTCGAGGGCGACACGTCAGATCACCTCGATGTGCCCGCATGGTACGAGCCACACGTGAAGGCGTGGTCCGAGGCCGCGCGACCGAACACGACGCTTTGGTTCTGGAACTCGGAAATTGGCTGGGCCGCGGCCCACCCGATCCTCGAGAAGTACGGCTGGAGATACGTGAACTGCAACATCTGGAACAAGGGTGTCGGTCACATCGCTGGGAACGTGAACACCCAGAAGATTCGTCGCTTCCCCGTCGTGACGGAGGTCTGCGTCCAGTACGTCTTCGAAGCTCGCGTTGGCGGCCTCTCGCTCAAGCAATGGCTGCTGTCGGAATGGAAGCGTTCGGGTCTCACCCTGCGACGAGCCAACGAGGCGTGCGGGGTGAAGGACGCGGCCGTGCGCAAGTACCTAGACCAGGGGCACCTCTGGTACTTCCCGCCGGTCGAAGCCATGCAGCGTCTCAGCGACTACGCGAACGAACACGGGCGGCCGGAGGGCCGACCGTACTTCTCGCTGAATGGAAAGACGCCTGTCACTGGTGGCGAATGGGAGGGCATGCGCTCGAAGTTCTCCTGCCCGCACGGGGTGACGAATGTTTGGGAGCGGAACGCTGTCCGCGGCGAGGAGCGCGTGAAGAGCGACGATGGTCGCGCCGTGCACCTCAACCAGAAGCCGCTCGACCTTATGTCGCGCATCATCGAGGCGAGCACCGACGTGGGCGACGTAATCTGGGAGCCGTTCGGCGGCCTCTTCACTGGCTCTTTGGCTGCCAGTCGACTGAAGCGCCGTGCGTTCAGTGCGGAGACTGACTCGACCTACTTCCAATACGGCGTGCGCCGTTTCATCGAGGCGACGCGCCAGATGCCGCTCCTGTCTTCGGTATCGGGATAGCGCACTGCCGTCTCGACAGGGATCTACGTCGCGTTCTTCGACGGCTCTTCGACGAGCGACTTCTCCCATTCAATCTTCACGCGCTCGCGGAGCGCCTTCTCGATCTTTGCCTCGTCGTCGCTTGCCAGCAGCCGCGCCCACTCCTGCACCGTCATCCCGTGTACTGTGCTCGCGAGGACGCGCTTCTTGAAAGCCTCGATCTCCGTGTGGACGATCCGATCGGTCTTCGCGAAGTTGGTGTCGAGCCGGTACGGGAACTTCGACATGAGTTCCTGCACCCGCAACTGGCATTGCCCGGTGTGCGAGTACCTCACGCCGGCGGGTCCCCAGGACTTCACCAGGCGTTCAGCGACGGCGAACTGCTCCTTCGTGCCCTGGAACTTGTAGCCGTTAGTGTTCGTCTGCTGGAGGTTGATGGTTCTGGCGGACGTGTCGTTGGGCTCGACGACCAAGTAGTCGGGTGGGTTGTGGTAGTGCTCGTCGCGTGCAGCCGCCACCGAGGCTCCCGAGACGATGCAGAGGTCACGGACCGCGGGCTTTCCGTAGATCAGGTGCTCTGGAAGCCACGCGAGCAGTACGACGTAGGTCTGGTCCTTCAGGAAGTGCTTCTGGCTGTCCTTGAACCGCGCCGTGATCTCGGTCGCCAGCGGGAACCACGCCTTGATCTCGAAGCCTGGGGCGGGGCTGATGCTCCCTTCGAAGATCGCGTCGGGGAACCCGGGGTCCTGTCGCTTCCATTTGCCCAGCGCAGAGAACTCCTTCTGCTGGTTCAGGAACTCCACGGTGTTGAACTCGATCAGGTTCCCGAGCATCGGCGACAACTTCGAGACGACCTTTGCGAGGTTCACGGCGGCTGCGGGCGTCACTGGCGCGCTGATGGTGAGCAGGTCGAGCACATGACCGCGGAGCCCGGCGAGGTGCTTGCTCGCGACCTTGATTGCCGTCTGGGTGTCCATCTTCGTCATCGCGTGCGGCTCCCTGGGAAGTCCTTCAAGAGAGCGGCGGGCGCGACACCGAGTGCGCGCGCGATCCGAAGCACGTTGAGGAGACCGACATTCCTCTCGCCGCGCTCGACGCCCCCGAGGTACGTCCGGTGCATCCCGGCGCGGTCCGCGAGCTCCTCCTGCGACACGCCGAGCCGTTCGCGCTCTGCGCGCACGCGGCTGCCGAAGCGCTGGAGGTCCGTCTGGCTCACTGCGTGGATGTTGTCGCCATGATGCCTATCGGTCTACAGCCTATGAGTAGCGTTCGCGATCGTCCCGGCGCCGCACGGGGCCGCGAGGTGGCCGAGCACCGGCTGACCTCACGCGCTTTCGACCTGCAAGTAGCTCGCGACCCGCGCTCCGGGGTTCAGCAGCGGAGCTGCTCGACGGCCCGCGCGAGGTCGTCGTCGTTCGGGTGCGTGTAGACCATCGTGGTGACGACGCTGCGGTGCCGCGCGAAGCGCTGGGCCAGGCGAATGTCCTTGGTGCCGGGGTAGATGCTCGAGATCGCCGAGTGCCGCAGCATGTGCAGGCTCACGTCGGCGCTCGAAGCCCGCGCGCTCCTGCCCGACCGCGAAGGCGTGCCCGACCTGGCGCGTCGAGAGCCGCGTGCCTCGCTGGCTCACGAAGAGCGGGGCGGTGCGGTCGAGGCTCTCGCCGTCGCCGGCCTTCCATGCCCGGAGCTTCACGAGCTTGGCGCGCAACCACTCGGGGAGGCGCACCTCTTGGCCGTCATCGTCGCCACGCCCGTCGCCCTTGAGCACGCGCAGCGCGAGGCGACGCCGCACGCGCCCGGCGTCGTCCACCACGTCGCCGATGTGTAACGCGACGAGTTCGTGCGCGCGGAGTCCCGTGCCGAGCGCCATCGCGAAGAGGACGTGGTCACGCCAGCCGGCGCGGTGCTCGCGCGTCACGCGCAGAAGCGCCTTCTGTTCGCGCTCCGTCAGCGCGCGGGGCGCGCGACGGATCGACTCGACGTACGCAGCCATGCGGGGATGACGGCTTCCTTCCGCGACGAAGGCAAGTCCGGGTCGCGTTCTTTGCCCACCTCGCAGATACGCCTTGATTGTCGCGCGAACCGAAGCCTGTATCGGACACGCGCGGGCACGACCGCGCCGGAGGACGAACATGACGAAGACCATCGGAACTATCACCACACGTACGACGGCGACGAGCACCTGCGCGGACAGCGTGTCCGCGTCGTCGGCGTGATGAAAGGCTCCGCCGGGTCGGACCACGATCCCGACCGCGAGGGCAGCTACCTCCGGGACGAGGAGGCAATCGTTCGCGCCGGCGGCATCACCGCCGATGACCGCATCGAGGTCCAGCCCTGGCTCGAGCGCGAGCAGCGCTGGAGCTTCCTCACCAGCGACCCGCGCGCGATCGACCTCGCGTGCTTCCGCCACCTCACGAAGACCCGCCGACCCAGACCCGCCCGGTGACAACGCCGGGTGGTCCGGCGGCAGCGCCGGGCACCACCACGAAGGAGCCCGACATGAACGCAACCACCCGCCGCACCCTCGAGTCCCTCTCCAACCTGCGCCTCCCCGACCTGCAGGCGCGCTTCGCCGTGATCGTCGGCGAGCCGACGCGGTCTCCGAACAAGACCTTCTTGCTGCGCAAGATCGGCGAGGCGCTCGAGGCCCGCGAGCAGGGGGCCGTGGCTGCGACACCGAGCGACTCGCCGACGATGGCGCCCGCGAGGGTACGGCTGACGAAGCTAGCGGTCCCCGAGCTTCAGGCGATGTACCGCGAGGTCGTCGGCCGCGACACGCGGTCCGCGGACTCGGCGTACCTGTTCTGGAAGATGCGGCAGGCCCAGAAGGGCAGCGTCCGCGTCGGGCCGATCGAGCGTCGGAGCGTGGGCACGAGCGACGTGAAGGTCCTGCCGCTCCGCATGACCGCCGCCGAGGTCGAGGCCCTCGACGAGGCGTAGCGGCGGCTCGGGTTCAAGAGCCGGACGGCGATGATTCGGAAGGCGATCGACGCGCTGCTCGCTTAGCCCGACTCCCAAGACAACCGTTGAGCGGCAGCCCTCCACCGAGCCATCGACGGGTGCATGGTCGCGATCGTATAGTCGCCCAGTGGCCAAGCTGACCGCGCTACCCGTTGGACAAGGCGACGCGTTCCTGTTGGAGCGAGCCGACGGGAAGACCGTCCTTGTCGATGGCGGGCGAGCGCGGGCTCCGCTCGCGGGACAGGTTTCCATCGCCACCTCGCACATCGACGTCGTCGTGTGCACCCACGCCGACGCCGACCATGCCGAAGGCCTCATCGGGCTGCTCGAGTCGTCGCTCGTGCCCGTCCTTGAGGTCTGGCTTCCCGGACGCTGGTGCTCACGCCTCGCGGATCTGTGTCGTGACCAGGTGGCCTTCCTCCGAGAGCTTCACCGCGATGTCCACCATGCGGAAGACGGTTCCGACCTTGAGAAGCTCGCTGAAGGCGACGGCTCTCGAGTGGACTCGACGACGGATTTCGATCCCGAGACGCTCGACTCGGCGTTGGGACACGAAGGAGGCGTCGAGCCAGACCTTCTGATTGCGTCGGCGCATGCGCCTGGCTGGTTGCCGTGCGATGAGATGTGGCCTTTGTTCCACGGCCGCGGTGCCCCCAAGTGGCAGCTGTGGCTCGAGGCCGTCCAGACTGCGGTTCGCATCCGCGATGTCGCGCGCGCTGCGCATCACCATGGGGCGCGGCTTCGATGGTTCGACTTCGACGAGGTGAAGAACGGAGTCACACCTTCTGGCGGCGAGCCGTTCCTTCGGCCGCTCAACTCGGTAGAACTGACCAAGCGGCACGCGCTGCGGAAGCTCGGCGCGCTTCGCTTCTTGGCTCTCAGCGTGGCGAACCGGGAGTCCCTGGTGTTCCTCGCACCCGAAACGGACGTCGACTCGCCCGTGGTCTTCGCGGCAGACTCCGCACTGGCCTGCGGCGGCGTTCCAGGGTCGGGCCGCACGCTCGCTTTGACGGCACCGCACCACGGATCCGAGGCGAACAAGGCTGCGTACACCACCGTGTCTCGGGCGACCGCGAACGTCGTGTGGGTTAGGAGCGACGGCAACTATAAGAAGCGGCCGGGACCAGCCTTCCTCGGTGAGAAGTCGCGTGTCTGCACGTTGTGCCGTGGCGGCGGCGCCTCCAAGCAGACCGTGCGCCTCGATGACACGCCTTCCGGATGGACGCTCGCGCCGGGCGTGCGGGGCTGCAACTGCGAGTAGATCCTTGGCGCGCTGCGAGGCCACGTTCGGAAGAGCCCGCGTTCACCCACCGGTCGCTGAGTAAAACGCGCCCAGCCTCGCGAGCCCGATTCTCCCGGAGAAGACCCCGCCGAGAACGCCCTCGCCGTCGTCCACGACCACCTCGATGCCGCCTCCCGGGTTCTCCTCGCGCCCGACGGAGAAGTCCCGCACCCTCGATCACTGCGCGCATCCCCGCGCCCTTCCGCCAGAAATGCGAAACCCCGAGGAGCTCGCGCCGCTCGGGGTTCCGTTTACCTGCTGGTCGCGCGACTTGGCGCGACTCGAAAATGGCTCCAGCTGCACGACCCGAACCTGCGACCCGGCGGTCAACAGCGCGGAGCACCGCGCGCGGCCGCACGGCCGAGCGCGTTAGCGGTAACCTCGTCAGCTCACGCCGCCGCCTCGGCGCACATGGGGCGCCGTGCGCTCTCGCGGCTTTCGGAGGTGCCGCCTTGGCGAGCAGGGCGTCGAGCTCGTCGCAGAGCGCAGTGCCTGCGAGCG
>JADLAB010000345.1 GCA_020848455.1 Polyangiaceae bacterium | reverse complement strand
CTGCCCTTCGCGCTCTACCTCGTCTTCGTGGTCCTGTGCGGCGACTGGATCATCGACGACGCGGGCATCAGCTTCGCGTACGCGCGCAACGTCGCCCACGGCGAGGGCTTCGTGTCGCAGCCCGGCCGCGTGCCGGTCGAGGGCTTCTCGAATTTCCTCTGGGTCCTGGCGCTCGTGCCGACCTTCTGGCTGCACCTCTTCGATCCGGTCGTGACGCCGAAGGTGCTCGGTGCGCTCGCCGTCCTCGGGGCCTTCGCGCTCGTCGGGCACACGCTCCGGCGCCGCACGGGGAGTCTCTGGCCGGGCGTCGTCGTGACCACGCTCTTCGCGCTCTCGCCCCCGCTCGTCATCTGGAGCGTGTCGGGCCTCGAGAACGGCCTCTTGCTCCTGCTCGTCGCGGCGTTCTTCGCGCTCGCCGCCCTGCGACCGCCGCACTGGCAGGCGGGCGCCGGCCTGTGCGCGGCCCTGCTCGCCATGACCCGTCCGGACGCGCTCGTGTTCGCGGCGGCGGGGCTCCTGCTCTCCGTGGGCGACGCCGTCGCGGCCCGGCGCACGGCGCGCGCGGGGGCGGCCTCGGTCGGGCGCTTCGTCGGCACCTTCGTGCTGTTCGCGCTGCCGTTCTTCGCGTTTCGCCTCGCGGTCTTCCACCGGCCGTGGCCCCACACCTACTACGCGAAGCGCGAGTTCCTGAGCGCGGCCGAGCGGCTGAACTTCTTCGCCGACCGGCCGGGCGCCCTCTGGGACAAGCTCGCCGGGCTCGGCCAGGCCATCGCGGGGCCACTCGGCGTCTGGCTGCTCCTCGCGAGCTTCGTCGCCGTCGCCTGGCTCGCGCTCCGCAAGCGGCTGCGCTTCGAGCTCTGGGTGGCGTCGCTCCTGCAGCTCGTCTCGGTCGCGGCCTTCGTGTGGCTCGAGGACGACTGGATGGGCGAGCACCGCTTCGCCACGGCGGCCATCGCGACCTCGCTCGTCACCCTCGTCCTCGCGAGCTTCGCGCTCGTGCCCCGCCGGCCGCGCCACGTCGCCCTCGGGTGGGCCTTCGCGGCCGTGCTCGCGCTCTTCGAGCTCGCGCCGCGCCTCGTGCGCTTCGCCGCGCACCCCCCGACGCCCTACGCCGACGTCGTGCGCCAGAGCCGGCGCTTCGACGCGTATGCGGACGCGCTCGGGCTCGAGGCGGGCTCGATCCTCACGGCCGACATCGGGGGCGCGCTCATGGAGTCGCGCCTCGCCGTCTACGATGCGGCGGGCCTCACCGAGCCCGAGATCGTGCGCACGCTGAAGCGCGGCACGCCCATCTGGTACTACGACCACCCGCTCTTCTACGACTGGGTGCTCGACACCGTGCGGCCGACCTTCGTCACGACGCGGAAGTTCTGGACCAACGTCACGGCGCTCGAGCAAGATCCGCGCTTCCTGCGCGACTACGTCGCCATCGACGCCTACCCCGACGCCTACGTGGCGCGCGTCTACGGCCGCAGCCTGCGCTCGGGCGACTTCGTGCGGCGCGAGGCCCTGACCCACGGCACCGGCGCCGCGGCGGGCGGCGAGGCCGAGGCGCTCGACCGGCTGCGCGCCGTCCGCTCGCCCGAGCGCCCCGATCCCTTCGTCGTGCGGCTGGCAGACGGGCTCGGCCTCGGCGACGCGCCCGGGCCCGACGCTCCGCCCGAGGAGCTGCGGCGCGCGGCCACGCTCGCGCGCCTGGAACGCAACGACCCGGATCGCGCGGCCACCCTGCTCGGGCGCCTGCTCGCGCGCGTGCCCGGCGACCGCCGCGCACTCGCCGAGCTCGGCGAGGCGCTCGACGACGCGGGGCGGAGCGGCGAGGCGCGCGTCGCGGGGCGCCGCCTGTTGACGGCCGCGCACGGCGACGCGGCGCGCGACCGGGAGCTCGTGGCCCGGGCTCGGGCTCGGCTCGGCCTCGACGAGGGCAGCCCGCCGGAGGCCGAGCAGCGCCGCCTCGTCGCGCTCGGCCTCGAGGCCCTCTACACGCGGCGCGACGCGGAGGCGGCGATCGCGCTCTTCGGTCGCGTGCTCGCAGAGAACCCGACGCACTACGGCGCGACCTTCCAGCTCGCCAAGGCGCTCGAGCTCGCCGGTCGCGAACAGGAGGCACGGGCGGCCTGGGGCAAGGTGCTCGAGATGGCCGAGGGCTACGGCGACGCGGCGACGGCCGCGGAGGCCCGCTCGCACCTCGGGCCGTGAGGCGGCGCTCGTCGCCGCGGGTGGCGGACTCCGCGTCGGTCGGGTACCGTCGGCGCCATGGTGCACGCGACCCGTTGTCGGATCGCCGAGCTCATCGGCACGACCCTGGCCGCCCAGGGGATCCGGCCCCTCACGGAGCCGCTCGGGAGCCTCGCATCCGTGGTGGGCTCGCTCTTCGAGCGGCGGGTGGCGATGGTCCCGGTCGACGCGGGCGGTCGCCGTCGCAGCCCGGCGGGCGTGATACTCGCCGTGGGGCTCTTCTGCCTGCTCGTGGCCGGGATCGTCGTCTTGCCGCTCGAGCTGTGGCGCGGCCTGCGGGCGTCCCGCTTTCGTCGGCGGATGGCGGCGCGCTGGGAGGCGCTGCGCACCGAGCTCGGGCCGAGCGGCTACCGTGAGCGGACGGGCCCGCTTTCCCGCGCCTCCGAGCTCGTGGCGGTGGACTATCGCGTGGAGCACGACGGGCGGGCGTGCCTCGCGGGCGCCGCTCTCGTGGCGCTCGAGGGCGACGACGAGCGCGTGGTGTGGCTCGGTGTCCACCGCGGCGCGAGGCCGCGCCCGGACGCGCTCGACGCCGACACGCTCGCCGCGGCCCTCGTCGGCGCTCCCACGCCCGTGACGACCGCCCACTGGACATGGCACCTGCGCGACCCCTACGAGCTCGAAGAGCGGAGCGCGCGGCCCTGGTAGCACCCTCTGGGCCGACGTGATCCTGCCCGACCCGTGCGGGTGACGCGAGGACGCCGAGCGCCCCCGTCTCTCACTCCTGCGGCGTGCGTGCGAGGTCCTGTGCGACACGCCGCATGACGGTGCACGCTTCGGCGTTGTCGTGCCCGGCCGCGCCCTCGCAATGGAGAGCGAGGATCCGCGGCAGGTCCGCGCGCATGGCGTCGAGGCAGGCGGGGCGCGCGGGGGCGACGCGGGTCGCGAGCACCAGGAGCGACTCGAGGTAGAGCTGGGCCGCGAACACGCCCACTTCCAGCCCCGCACCCTCGAGCGCCAGGTCCCGGAACCCGATCGCCGCCTCCTCCCAATGCTGCGCCTCGAAGTAGGTCCGCGCGCGACCGAACCCGACCTCGGCGTAGGTTTCGGCGGCGGCCGGGTCGTTCGGCGCGGGCTCGACGGCGCACAGGTAGCGCCCGAACGCGGCGAGCATGCCCTCGGCTGCGGCCGTCAACTCGCGCGGCGCGAAATCCGCGCTGGTCCGGCTGCGCTCGTCGCGCAGCGCCTCACCCATCCCCGCCCGATCCCGCCGGCTCACGTGGTACACGTTCTGGTGACAGAGCACCGAGGCGTAGGCCGCCTCGGCCGCGAACGGACCGGTCGAGTCGATCGTCACGACGGCGTCGAAGGCCGGCCCGCAGCGCTCCCAGTCCTTGGCGAAGTAGAGCAGATCGGCGCGGGCATAGGCGATCTTGGCGCGCGTCGGCCAGTCTCGCAGCGCCAGGCGCGGGAACTGCAGGCGCGCGAAGGCCGCTGGCTCGAAGGCCGCGAGGACGCGCTCGTAGAGCGTACCGGCGCGCGCGAGGGTGGCTGGATCGGCCGTGCCGCGCACCGCTGCCGTGCCGATGGCCTCGAGGTGCCAGCCGATCGCGGTCTCGAGCACGAGCCCCGCCGTCTCGCTGGCGCAGCGCTCGGTGCGCACGGGCTCGCGGCTCGTCGCGGCGAACTGCCGGTACGCGTCGAGCTGGGCCTCGAGCGCGGCCATCACGCCGTCCTTGCTGGCGCTCGTCCGAGCCAGGGCCGTGCGCGTGAGCGCGGCTTGGCGCTCGCACGCATCCGCGGCGGGGCTCGCGGGGGCAACGCCGGTGGCCGGAGGCGGCGGCGCGGCCGTGAACACCGGCCCGACCTGGTGGCGGCCGCCCGGCGCCGAGCCGATCGCGCGGGCTCGGGTCGGCCCGCAGCCGTGGAGCCGCTCCGTCACGGCGGGCGTGAGGCACGCGCCGGGCACGTCCGCGACGGGCGGCGCAGGCGGCTCCGGCGCCGCACTCCCGCTCGTGGTCGCACGCGCGCTCGCGCTCGCCTCCGGAGCCAGCCGCAAGGGGTGCGCCACCTCGGGCGCCGGGCCCGTACCACACGCGCCGAGCACCCACGACAGCGATGCGACCCACGGCGTCCCACGCATGAGACCAGGCTACACGCTCTTCTGGGCCGAGCGGCGCCGAACGCGTTCGCAGCTCAGCGCCACACGACCCGCACGCCGTAGGCCGAGAGCGCCGGATCCTTCGACACGAGCGCGAGCCCCTCGAGCTCGGCCTGCGCAACCAGAAGCCGGTCGAACGGGTCGCGGTGGTGCGGCGGTAGCGCTCGCACCGCCTCTGCGTGGCGCACGGTGATGGGGAGCTCGGTGAACCCATAGTCGGCGAGGACGTCCGCGACGGTGCCGCGCGCGACGATCCTGCCGAGCGCCGTCTTGATGGCGATTTCCCACGCCGAGGCCGCGCTGACGAAGACGGCGTCGGCGACCTGGATCCGCCGTGCGACGTAGGCCGGGAGGCTGCCCTCGTCCCACCACAGCAGGGTATGTGTGTCGAGCAGGAGCCTCACGTGCCGGAGCCCTCGAACAGCGCCAGCACGTCGGGCGGCAGCGGCGCATCGAAATCCCTGGCGACGCGAAATCGCCCCTTGCCCTTGCCCGGCACACGCAGCGCCTTGGTCTCGTCCTCGAGCGGGACGAGCCGAGCTCGCGGCTTGCCGCCGCGCGCCAGGATGATCACCTCGCCGTTCGCGGCGCGCTCGATGAGCTCGGGAAGGTGAGCCTTGGCTGCCGCGACGTTGACGATCTCGGGTGGGGGAGCGGCCGCCTCCGTGCGCCTCGAACGCGTCACCATGCGCCAGGCTAGCGTGGGTGACCAAGTTGGTCAACCCGGCGCGCCGCGGCGAGCGCCGAGCGGCTGGTCGCGTGCGCACCGTCGAGCGCAGCCGTGCCGTCCGCGACACACGGCTTCACGCGAGGTGTGCAGCGCGATGCACACACGGAGCTCACGGGGTCCCAAGATACGGCTCCGTCCGAGGTGGCGCGGCGGTTGCTTGGAGGCGGGCATGACCAGCCAGCCAGACCTGTGCGCCGAGCCCTCGAGCCCGCTCCGCTCGAACGCCCATCCCGCGCCGCCTCCCCACCCCGCGTCGGCTCGACGCAGGCCCGGCGCGCGCGCCGACGAGCTCGTGGGAGCGCCCCTCTGCCTCGCGACGGCCTCGCGCTACGCCAACTTCGCCGCCGCGATCTTCGCGCCGCGAGCGGGCTCCGACGCGACGCCGCTCCTGCTCGGTTGCCTCAGCGCCCCCGAGCTCCAGCCACTCAGCCTCTCGCTGCGGCAAGCTCGACACCTCGTGCTGCACCTGGCGCGGGAGCTCGAGCGGCGCGGCATCGAGCCGGGAGACACGGTCGCCTTGCTGCGCCTGCCGCGCACCTGCGAGACGCTGACGGCCCTCGCCTACCTCGCGCTCTCCGCCTACGGCGCGCGCGTCCTCTTTCCGATGTGCCTCGAGCCCGCGGCGCTGGCCGGCTGGCTGCGCGCGTCGGGCGCCAAGCTCGTGCTGGCGAGCCTCCACGAGGTCGAGCGGATCGTGCGCCACGAGGGCGACGTCGCGACGGCGCGCGCCGTGCGCGACGCGGCCGCAGCGAGCGGCGTGCCGCTCGTGTGCCTCTACCGCGAGCTCGGGCTGGTCGAGCGTCTCGGCGACGAGCCGGACGCGAGCCCGTCGTGCGACGACCCGCTCGTCGCGCGCATGCTCGCCGTCAGCACGCTCGCGAGCGAGTGCGCCCTGCTCACGACGTCGGGCACGAACGGCGCCGCGAAGCTCGTCCGCTTCCGCCAGGGTGCCTTCTTGCGCAGCGCGGCCAGCTGGGAGCAAGCGGGGTTCTTTCGGCAGGAGGCCCTCGGTGGCGCCGGCCTGACGCTGTTGCTCGGGCATTCGATGGGCCTGCGGGCCCTGTGGAACGCGGTGTGGACCGGCGCGCCGCTCTGCCTCGTCACGCCCGAGTGGTTCCTCGAGTACCCCGAGCGCGTCCGCTCGCTCCTCGCCGCCATGTCGCCGACGCACGTCACGGGCGGCCCCGCGGTCTTCGAGACGCTGCTCGCGCTCGCGCGCCGCTACCCGGACCTCAAGGCATCGTGCTTTCCGAAGCTCCGCTGCCTCGTGTCGAGCGGTACGGCCTACGATCAGGCGATCGCCCGCCGCGTCGAGGCCACGTTCGGCCTGCCGCTCCACAACGCGCTCGGCTTGACCGAGACGATGCAGGTGGCCTGCACGCTCGCCGGTGGCGCGCCGCCCGCGCTCGGCCTGCCGCTGCCCGGCGTCAGGCTGCGGCTCGTCGGCGACCCGGCACTCCCGGCGGACGCCAGGCGTCTCCTCGTCGCGTCGCCCTTCCAGAGCGACGGCTACCTCGGCGAGGCGCCGGCCGGCGAGTGGCTCGACACGGGCGACGTCGTGTCGCGGACGCCCGACGGAGGTCTCAGCTACCTCGGGCGTGCGGCAGTGGACTTCCTGAACGACGCGGTGGGTGTCAAGATCGCGCGCAGCAGGCTCGAGGCGCTCTACGGGCGCGCCCGCGCCGGCTGGCACGTCGAGTTCCACGCCCTCCGCACGGAGCCAGGCGTCGCGGCGCTCGTGTTCGTGGGCGGACCGTCGGACGACGGCGACCCCCTCGTCACCGACCCGGCCTTGCTCGGTGCGATCCAGAGCTTCTTCGAGGAGCGCATGGAGCGCATGCAAGGCGAGTGCGAAGCGCATGAGCTCCGCCACCTCGCAGTCGCACGCTTCGCCGCCGTGCGCGGCGCGCCGCCGCGCACGGCCAAGGGCACGGCGCGCCACGGGGCCATCGCCGAGACTCACGCGCGCCTGCTCGCCACGCTCACCGGGCGCCCGCGGCGCGCGCGCGGCATCGTACGGATGAACCTCGAGCGCACGCTCGCCTCCGCGGCGGTGCGCCTCACGTCGCCGAAGCGAGGCGAGCTCCTGCGCCTGTTCGCGCTCGACAAGCGCTTCGTGCGCGGCCGCGGCGACCGGCTCTACTACGCCGCGCCCGAAGGCGAACGCGAGGTCGTCGACTTCGTCGGGGGCTTCGGCGGCAACCTCCTCGGCCACGCGCACCCCGCGCTCGCCGAGGTCGTCGCCGCCTATGCGGCGCCCGACGCCGTCTGCATCTCGGATCAGGGCGCGGAGCGCGTCGAGCAGGGCGAGCTCGCGCGCCAGCTCGCGCGCGTCGTCGGCGCGTGCACCGAGCGCGCGTGGATCGTGCGGCTCGGCTCGACGGGGTCGGAGGCGGTCGAGATGGCCCTGGCGCACGCCGTCCTCGAACGCGAGGAGGCGCTCCGGCGGCTCTGTGCCGAGCAGCGCCGTCGGTTCGGGGGGCGCTTCCCCGAGCGCGTGCGCGCCGTCATCGCCGCGGCGGAGCGCATCGTGCGCGAGACGCCTCCGCAGGTGCTCGCGCTCGAGGGTGCCTTCCACGGCTACTCGCTCGGCGCGCGGGCGGTCCTCGGCCGCGAGGCGGACCGCGCGCCGTTCGCGAGCCTGCACGGCCTCGAGACGATCTTCGTGTCCGTCGAGGGCAGCGGCGACGTGGCGGCCATCGTCGCGCGCGCGCGCCTCGACGTGCCGATCCTCGCCGAAGAGAACGGCGAGGTGGTCGACGCCGTCGCGTGCTTCTCGCGCATCATCGCCGCCATCGCCGAGCCGATCCAGGGCGAAGGCGGCATGCGCGTCGTGCCGCCGGCGCGGCTCGGCGAGCTCGCCGGCCACGGCTTTCCGCTCATCCTCGACGAGATCCAGTGCGGCCTCGGGCGCAGCGGACGGCTCCTGGCGTCGGAGGGTGTCCCCGGCGACTACTACCTCTTCGGCAAGGCGCTCGGCGGCGGGGTCGCGAAGGTGTCGGCCCTGCTCGTCGAGCGCCGGCGCTACGTGCCGCGCTTCGACGAGCTCTACGCCGGGACCTTCGCTGGCGATCCGCTGAGCTCGGCGGCAGCCTCGCGGGTCCTCGCCGTCATCGCAGCGGACGACGTCCCGCGCCGCGCCGCCGAGCGCGGCGCCGCGCTCCGCCGCGCCCTCGAGCGCGTGCGTGCGCGCCACCCGCAGGTTCTGCGAGACGTGCGCGGTGAAGGGCTCATGCTGGCCTTCGAGCTCGATCGCCGGGCCGTCGCGGGCTCGTTCGCGCTCCGCGCCATCGCCGCCGAGGACTGCCTCGGGGCCCTGTGCGCCGCCTACCTCCTGAACGAGCGGCGCGTGCGCGTGCTCCCGAGCCTCTCGGCGCCCGACGTGCTGCGGCTCGAGCCGAGCGCGTACGTCGACGACGGGGCGATCGCCGAGCTGTGTGGCGGCCTCGACGCCTTCTGTCGCGCGGTGCGCGCGGGCGACGTCGCGTCGCTCGTCACCTTTCTCGTCGGCGATGAGGCGGCGCTCGCGCCGGACGCGCCTGCCGGCCTGCCGCGCTGGCGCTCGACGCTCGAGCCCCCCGCCGAGGGCGCGGTCCGCGTCGCCTTCGTGAGCCACTTCGTGGTGCCGGAGCGCGAGCTCGCCGGCGCCGAGCCCTCGCTCCAGGCACTGCCGCTCGCGGCGCGCCGCGCACTCTACGAGCGGCTCGGCGCGCTCTGCGACAAGGGCCCGATCCTCGGCTTCGCGCGGAACCTCTTCGGGGGCCGCGTGTGGTTCCTCAGCATCGTGATGGCGGTCGACGCAGCGACCCTCGAGGAGCTCCACGGCAACGACGACCGGGAGCACATGACGGCCCGCATCCAGCGCGCGGTCGAGCTCGCCGCCGCCCACGGGTGCACCACCGTCGCCCTCGGGGGCTACACGAGCATCCTGGCGCGGAACGGCGAGGCCATCTTGCCCCCGCGGAACGTACGGATCACCTCGGGCAACACCTTCACGTGCACGGTCGCGATGCGCCGCCTCCGCGAGGCCTGCCACGCGCGCGGCATCGATCCCGCCGCACCGACGACGTGCGTCGGCGTCGTCGGCGCGACGGGCAACATCGGCTCGAGCTTCGCGCGCTGCCTGGCCTCGGGTCCCGCTCCTTTCGGCAAGCTCCTGCTCGTATCGCCGCGGCGCGAGGCGCTCGAGGTGCTGCGGCAGGAGCTCGTGGCTGCGCATCCCGGCTGCGCCGTCGAGGTCGCGACCGAGCTCGCGCCGCTCCGCGCCTGCAACGCGATCGCGATCGCGGTCGGCACCAACGAGCCGCTCCTCTACCCCGAGCACCTCGCGGCCACAGGGGACGTGGTGATCGCGGACGTCTCCGTTCCGGGCGTCGTCTCGGCAGCGGCCCGGGCGCGCCCCGGCGTGCACCAGATCGCGGAGGCCGGCCTGTGCGCGGTTCCGGGCGCGCCCGACTTCGTGCTGAGCTTGCACACGCCGGAGGGGACCGCCTTCTGCTGTGCCGCCGAGCTCATGCTCCTCGGTCTCGAGCCCGCGCGCACGGCCGGCCGCAGCTTCACGGGCGACGTCGCCCCCGAGAACATGCGGCTGCTCGAGGCGCTCGCTACCGAGCACGGCTTCTTCTCCCAGGTGTCGGGCGCGGAGATGTCCTTCCATGGCTAGCCTCTACCCCTTCGGCGTCTCGCAGGAGGACGAGCGGAGCGAGGCCGCCGCGCTCGAGCTGACGCCGGGCTGCCGCGTCCTCTGCATCGCGAGTGCCGGTGAGATGCCCCTGTCGCTGCTCGCCCTCGGCGCCGGCGAGGTGACGGCCGTCGACGTCGACGCGGGCGAGCTCCACCTCACGGCCCTGAAGCTCGCGGCCGTTCGCGCGCTGCCGCGGGAGCGGGCGCTCGCGCTGCTCGGCTTCTTGCACGCTCCGAGGGACGCGCGGGCGCGCGATCTGCGGGCGACGCTGCCCCTGCTCGCACCCGCGGCGCGCCGCTTCTGGGAGCGGCACGCGGAGGCGGCCCTGGGCGGCCCGATCTGGCTCGGGCGCTTCGAGCGCTTCGCCCGGAGGCTGCTCGCCGTCCTGCGCTTCCTCGTCGGCAGGAGGCGCCTCGAGCGCCTCTTCGAGGCCGACTCGCTCGCCGAGCAACGCGCGTGGTTCGAGCGCGAGATCGACCACGCGGTCGTGCGCCTCTGTGCGCGCGTGGCGTTCGATCCGCGGGTCTTCGGGCGCGCCGCCGTGGGGGCGCAGGCGCTCGCCCAGCGCACCATCGAGGCGCCGATCGGCGTGCGCTACTTCGAGGGCCTGCGCGCCCTGTGCTGCGACACGCCGGCGCGCGAGAACCACTTCTTGCAGCTCACGCTCCTCGGCTCGCTGCTGTCGCTCGACGCGACACCCGCCTGTTTTTCCGCGGCAGGCGTCGAGGTGCTGCGGGCGCGCGCCGATCGACTGCGCCTCGTCTGCTCGGACGCGCGCGTCGCGCTCGAGGAGGCCTGCGTCGGCAGCTACGACAAGATCCACCTGTCGAACCTGGCCGACTGGTTACCCCTCGCCGATTTCCACGCGCTGCTCGGCGCCGTCGCGGCGCGCTCGGCGCGCCCCGGGCGCGTCGTCTGGCGCTCGCTGCACACGCGCCGCGGCGTCCCGGCGGCTCTCGCCTCGGTGCTCTCCGAGGATCGCGCGCTCGGCACGCAGCTCGCGCGGCGCGACCGCTATCCCTTCTACGCCATCACGCCCGTCGCCGTCGGAGGCGGCGCGCCATGACCGCCCCCCTCGAGCTCCGCGACCTCGACCGCCGCCACGGCGCCCGCATGCTGCAGATCGACGCCGCGGCGCCCATCGAGGCCGACGTCACGCTGCGCCTCGCCCGGGATCCTGCGTTCTTCGCGTGGCCCGACGCGGTGTTCGACGACTATGCGTACGTCGGCGGCTTTCGCGGCGGCACGCTCTGCGCCTATGGCGTCGTCGGCTTCGCGCGCGGCTTCACCGGAGGGGCCTGCGACTGCTTCTGCTATGCGGGCGACGCGCGGGTGCTCCCCGAGGCGCGGGGCGAGGCCTTCACGCTGCGCGCCCTGTCCGCAGCCGCCGCGAAGATCGCCGCCCGGGCCAGGATTGGCTACGCGCTCGTCGCGCACGGCAATCGCCCGGCCGAACGCGTCATGGCGAGGGTCGACGCGCCCGGCATCACCTTCGAGCCGCTCACGAGCTTCGAGGCCCAGAGCATCGTGCTCCTCGGGCGGCCCGCCGCGCCGCCGGGGTTACACGTCCGCCCGGCACGACCCGACGATGCGGACGACCTGGCGGTGCTCATGCAGCGCGCCTACGCCGAGCGCCCGTTCGCGCCGCTCGTCACCGCCGACGAGCTGCGGCAGGACTGCGCGCGCCTGCCCGGCTTCGGGCTGCATCGCTATCTGCTCGCGTTCCGCGGCCGCGAGCTCGTCGGGGCGCTGGGCCTGTGGGACGCCGGGCCGGTGCGGCGCGCGATCGTCCTGCGCTACTCGCCCTTCGGCCAGCTCCTGCGCGTCGCGCACGGTGCGGTCCGGGTGCTCTCCGGCGCGGGCGCGGCGCCGCCACGTCCGGGCCAGCCGCTCCTCGCGGTCACCGCCACGCGGGTGGCGGTGCCGAGCGACGATCCGAGGATCCTCCGCGCCCTGCTCGCCGCCGCCGTCGGCGCGCACATCGGACGCTACCACCTGCTCCACATCGGCTTCGTCGGCGGCGAGCCGCTCGCTCGCGCCACGCGCGGCTGGCTCGTCCACCGGATGCGCTCGCAGCTCTTTGCGCTCCGCGTCGGCGGTGCGACGCTCCCCCGCGGCAGGCCGTACGTCGATCTGCGCTTCCTCTGACGTCCGCGCGACCAGCCGTCGCGGGCGGTCCCTTCGCCGGCGGTGAAGCGCGCCGCCGCAGCCACGGCGACGAGACGCTTGAATCTGCCGGCCGGCCGTTTCATACTGGTCGCGTGTTCAGCTCCCAGACGCGACGGGCTGAGCCACGAGGACTGCCATGAGTGACGCACCCAAGGATCCGAAGCTCGCAGCGAAGGAGCGCGCACGCGAGCTCCGCCACCAGGCATGGCAGCGCCAGAAGGAGCGCCAGGCCAGCGATCCGAGGCTCCTCGCGCTGAAGGAGGCCGCCCGCGAGCGGCGCAAGGCGGCGTACCGGGCGGCGAAGGAGCGGCACACGGCGGCCACCGGCGACAAGAAGCGCGCGGCCAAGGCCGAGCAGGCGCAGGCCCGCGCCGCGGAGCGGACGACCGCCGGCCGGGCGCTCGTCGAGGCGCTGCGAGCGCCGCGCCCGTCCGAGCCGGTGGCGGTGGAGCTCGCCGGAGATCCCTGGACGATCAACTGAGGACGTGGCGGGTCGCGGCCTTCGCGGGGGCGTTCGTGGCCGCTCGCGCCCGCGCCCGCCCACCCGGGCGCCGGCCAGCGGAAGACGTTGGCGCTCGCCACAACGAGGTGTGGTGGCGGACTTCGCGCTCGTGATAGCGTGACCCCGTCCCGCGGGCTGGCGCGGGGTGGTTCGGGAGGCTGCACATGGGGAGTCGAGAGCCGGGCGTCGCCTGCGGGGCGGCGCTTCGCCCTTTGTTCGTGTTTGCGTTGGCGACGGGCCTCGCGCTGACCGTCGGCTGCGGCGGCGAGACGAGCGACCCGGGCGGCGCCGGCGGCAACCCCACCGGGACGGGCGGCGCGGCGGGCCTCGGCGGCGTCGCCGGGCTGGGCGGCACCGGCGGCTTCGCAGGTACGGGCGGCACCCTCACCGGCGGCACGGGCGGCACGGGCGGCGCCGGCGGCTTCGCAGGTACGGGCGGCACCCTCACCGGCGGCACGGGCGGCACGGGCGCCACGGGCGGCTTCGCGGGCATGGGCGGCACGGTCGCCACGGGCGGCTTCGCGGGCATGGGCGGCGCGGTCACCACGGGCGGCTTCGCGGGCATGGGCGGCGCGGTCGCCACGGGCGGCGCCGGCGGAGCGGTCGCCACCGGCGGCACGGGCGGTCTCGCCGGTGCCGGCGGCGTGGCCGGCGCTGGCGGCACGGCGGGCGCCGGCGGGGCGGCCGACCCTTGCATCGCGTTGGCTTGCGAACAGCTGTGCGGCGACCACGGCGGCGTCTGGGAGTGCGACTGCAACCCGGGCTACGCGCTCGCCGCCGACGCCAAGAGCTGCGACGACGTCGACGAGTGCGCTACGAACAACGGCGGCTGCGGCGACCCACAGATCGTCTTTTGCATCAACTTCGTGGGCACCTCGCCGGCGTGCGTGCCCATCTCGGATTGCTGGCGCGGCCTCACGACCTGCTACGACGGCAACGCCTGCACCGACGACCTCTGCGACATCGTCGGCGGCTGCACGTATCCCGCGCACGCGGGTAGCTGCGACGACGGCGACGCCTGCACCCTGACCGACACGTG
Organism: Polyangiaceae bacterium; assembly: GCA_020848455.1. Taxonomy (GTDB): domain Bacteria; phylum Myxococcota_A; class Polyangia; order Polyangiales; family Polyangiaceae; genus JACRDA01. The sequence goes on along the minus strand of JADLAB010000345.1, from coordinate 77 downwards.
CGTCGGCACGACGTGCGTCGGCGCGAACCCCGTCGTCTGCTCCGCCCTCGACAACTGCCACAACCCGGGCGTCTGTT
>JADLAB010000344.1 GCA_020848455.1 Polyangiaceae bacterium | reverse complement strand
CTCATCAACCTCTCCCTCGTCACCGGCCACGTGGGGCGCTGGGGCTCCGGGCTCAACCCGCTGCGCGGCCAGAACAACGTGCAGGGCGGCGGCGACATGGGCGCCCTGCCGAACAAGCTCCCGGGCTTTCAGGACGTCGAGGACGCGGCGCTGCGCGCCAAGTTCGAGCGCGCCTGGGGCGTCCCCGTCCCGCCCGTGCGCGGCTGGCACCTGACCGAGATGTTCGAGGCCATGAGCCGCGGCGAGCTGCGCTGCCTCCACGTGCTCGGCGAGAATCCGGCCCAGTCGGAGGCCGACGGTCGGCACGCGGTGGCGTGTCTGCGCGGCCTCGATTTCCTGGTCGTGCAAGATCTCTTCCTCACGAAGACGGCCGAGCTCGCGCACGTCGTCCTGCCCGCAGCGGCGAGCTTCTGCGAGAGCGAGGGCACGGTGACGAGCAGCGAGCGCCGCGTGCAGCGCGTGCGGCGCGTGCTCGCGCCGCCGGGCGAGGCGCGCGACGACATCCGGATCCTCGCCGACCTCGCGCGGCGCCTCGGCCGCGAGCTCGGCGACCCCACGCCCGAGCAGCTCTGGGACGAGCTCCGCACGCTGAGCCCGATGCACGCGGGCATGAGCTACCGGCGGCTCGAGGAGCACGGCGGTCTTCAGTGGCCGTGCTGGGACGAGAGCCACCCGGGCGAGCCGTTCCTCCACGGGCGGCTCTGGGAGGAGCCCGTCCGCGGGCCGCGCGCGCCGTTCTCGCCCGTCGTGCACGCGCCGCCGGCCGAGGCGGTCTCGGCGGAGTACCCCCTCTGCCTGACGACCGGTCGGCGCCTCGACTCCTACAACACGGGCGTGCAGTCGGGCGCGCTCCGCTCGCCCATGCGGCGCGGTGAGACGGTCGACGTGCACCCGGAGGACGCCGCACGGCTCGGCCTCGCGGACGGCGAGCGCGTGCGCGTGACCTCCAGGCGCGGCGCGGTCGAGGCGCCGGTGCGACTCGACCCGGGTCTTTCGCCCGGGCTCGTGTTCATGACGCTGCACTTCCCCGACGACGTCGACACGAACGCGCTCACGCACGACGCCTCCGATCCGAAGAGCGGCACGTCGGAGTTCAAGGCCTGTGCCGTGCGCATCGACAAGCTCGCGCCGGCCACCGCGGGCGCGCTCGCGGCCGGCGCGGCCGAGTGACGGGGCGCGCGTGCTCCTGCTCGGCGCGGTGCTTCACGGCGTGCTCGCGGCCGGTCTGCACCTCTGGGGCCGGTGGCTCGCGCGGCGGCGCCCCGGCGCATGGGCGCGGCGCGCGACCTGGCTCCCCGTCGTGGGGCTCGCGCTCGTGCTCGCCGACGTCGTTCTGCTCTCGGCGGGGGCCTTCGAGCTCGGGGCCGAGCACGAGAGCGCGCCCTCGTTCGCGCGCACGGTCGCGAGCGCCATCAACGTGACCTCGGTGTTCCTGGTGCCGGCGTGGCTCTGCTACCTCGTGAGCCTCGCCGCGCTCGTCGTGGGGACGGTGCGGGGGCGGGCGCGCGGGCGCTAGGCGCACCTTTTTCTCTCATCCTGCGCGCCAAAGTCCGGCACACTTGCCGCCGTGGATCTGAAGCCCCTCTCGAGCGGTCCGAGCCCCGAGGAGCGCGCCGCCGTCGACGCCGTGCTCGGCCCGCCGGACGCCGCGCCGGGTGCGCCGCGCGGGCTCGCGTGGGCGAGCGCGCATCGCCACCTCCTCTTGCCGGCGCTGCGCGCCATCGTGCGTCGCGTCGGATGGGTGCGGCCCGGGGCGCTCGGCTACGTGGCCGAGCGCCTGCACGTGCCGCCCGCCGAGGCGCATGGCGTCGCGAGCTTCTACGCGCTCTTGCCGCTCGACGCGCGGCCGCCGGCCGTCCTCCACGTATGCGACGACGTCGCGTGCCGCGCTCGAGGGGCGGCCGAGGGCGTGGCGGCGCTCCGCACGAGCTTCGGTGAGGCGGGCACGGTGCGCGACGGGGCGACCTTCCACACGAGCCCCTGCCTCGGCCTCTGCGAGCGCGCGCCCGCGGCGCTCCTGACCGTCGCCGGCGAGGCGCCGCGCGAGGAGGCCTTCGGGGGCGTCACCCTCGAGCGCGCCGAGGAGGCGCTCGCCACGCGGCGCGCGCCTGCGGACGTGCGCCCGCCGCTGCCGCAACGCGGCGAGCCGGGGCTGCGCCTGCTCGCGCGCGTCGGCCGCGTCGATCCCACGGACCTCGATGCCTACCGCGCGGCAGGCGGCTACCAGGCCCTGCGTCGGGCGCTCGAGCTCGGGCCGGCGGCGGTCGTGCGCGAGCTCGGGGAGGCGGGCCTCTGCGGCCGCGGCGGCGCCGCGTTCCCGACCGGCAGGAAGTGGCAGGCCGTCGCCCAGGCGCCCGTGCGCCCCCACTACGTCGTCTGCAACGCCGACGAGTCCGAGCCCGGCACCTTCAAGGACCGCGTGCTCCTCGAGGACGATCCCTTCGCGCTCGTCGAGGCCATGACCATCGCCGGCTTCGCCGTCGGCGCCGAGAAGGGCTACCTCTATCTCCGTGGCGAGTACCCGCTCGCGGCCGCGCGCGTCGCGGCGGCGATCGCCCAGGCGCGCGTCCGCGGCCTGCTCGGCCCGGACGTGCTCGGTCGCGGCCTCTCGTTCGACCTCGAGCTCTGCCGCGGGGCGGGCGCGTACGTCTGCGGCGAGGAGACGGCGCTCTTCAACTCGCTCGAGGGCCGGCGCGGCGAGCCGCGCAACAAGCCGCCCTTCCCGGTGGAAGCGGGCCTCTTCGGCCAGCCGACGGTGGTGAACAACGTCGAGACGCTCGCCAACGTGCCGTGGCTCTTGCTCCACGGCGCGCGCGCCTACCGCTCGGTAGGCACCGCGGGCTCGCCCGGGACGCGCCTCTTCTGCCTGTCGGGGTGCGTCGTCGAGCCCGGCGTGTACGAGCACCCGTTCGGCGTCACGCTCCGGACCGTCCTCGAGCGCGCGGGCGGCCTGCCGGCCGGGCGCAGCCTGCGCGCGGTCTTGCTCGGCGGCGCGGCGGGGAGCTTCGTCGGGCCCTCCGAGCTCGAGCTCCGGCTCACCTTCGAGGACACGAAGCAGGCCGGCGTCTCGCTCGGGTCCGGCGTCGTGCTCGTGCTCGACGACACGGTGGCGCTCGAGCCCTTGCTCGCGCGCATCGCGGCCTTCTTCCGCGACGAGTCGTGCGGGCAGTGCGTGCCGTGCCGCATCGGAACGCAGCGCCAGGAGGAGCTCGTGGCACGCCTGTGCGCCGGCCGGCCCGAGGGCTCGCGCGCGACCGAGCTCGCTTTGCTCACGGAGCTCGGGCAGGCGATGCGTGACGCCAGCATCTGCTGGCTCGGGCAGACGGCGTCCTCCGCCATCGAGTCGGCGGTCGTGCGCCTCGGCCTCTGGAAGGACGGGGCGTCGTGAGCCGGCACCTGCCCATCCTGCCCGAGCGGCGCACGGTCGAGCTCACGGTCGACGGCGCGCCGGTGTCGGTGCCCGAGGGCGCGACCCTGCTCGACGCGTGCCGCAAGCTCGGCATCGACGTCCCGACCCTGTGCTTCGCCAAGAACCTCGCGCCCGTCAACGTGTGCCGGGTGTGCGTGGTCGAGCTCGCCGGCGCCCGCACGCTCGTGCCGAGCTGCTCGCGCCAGGCCGAGGCGGGCATGGTGGTCGCGACCGACTCCGAGCGCGTCCGCCTGAGCCGGCGGCTCGTGCTCGAGCTGCTCGCGTCGTCGGTGGATCTGTCGACCGCGCCGCGCGTCACCGAGTACCTGGCGCGCTACGGCGGCCGCCCCGAGCGCTTCGGCCCGGCCGCGAAGACGGTCGCGCAGCCGGTCAAGGTCGACAACGACCTCTACGTGCGCGACTACGCCAAGTGCATCCTGTGCATGAAGTGCGTGCAAGCGTGCGGCGCCGAGGCGCAGAACACCTTCGCCATTGCCGTGGCGGGGCGCGGCTTTGCGGCGCGCATCTCGACCGAGCTCGACGTGCCGCTGCCGGAGTCGGCGTGCGTGTACTGCGGCAACTGCATCGGGGTCTGTCCGACGGGCGCGCTCATGGGGCG
>JADLAB010000343.1 GCA_020848455.1 Polyangiaceae bacterium | reverse complement strand
GTCGGCCGCGTCGTGCACGTCGCGCACGCCGGCAACTACGCGCCGAACGGCTGGTCCAACACGAACATCCAGCGGCTCGTCGCGAACGCGGTCGGCTGGGTCGCGCGCTGCCAGTAGGCGCCGCGCACCGCGCGGCGTTCGACAGGCGCGCGCCCCCGTCGTAGAGCGCGAGATGCCATGGCGAGGAGCGTCGCGGACGACGGCCGAAAGCGCTGGTTCTTGCCCCTCGTGGCGCTCGCCCTCTTCGCGCTCCTCGCGCTCGCCCTCGCGGCCGACGCGTTTCTGCCGGTCGTCGTGCTCGGCAACCTCGCGCTGCTCGGCGTCCTCGTGTGGCTCGGCACCGAGGGGCTGCGCGCCGTGCGCGCGACCGAGCGCGCGGCGCACGAGGCGGCGCGCTCGCTCGGCCTCGCGCGCGACGCGTCCGCGGAGGGGCCGGCGCGCGGCTACCCCTGCGAGGCCGTCACGCAGGCCTTCCGCGGCCGCCTCGGCGCCGTCGAGATCGAGCTCGTCCTCGGCCGCGACGTAGGCGGTCGCCCGGGAGCCATCGCCTGGCTCGCCGCCGCGCCCCTCGCGCTCGACGCGCCGGGCCTCGCGCCGGGGGTGCGCTTCGTCGGACCGCCCGCGCCGGACGACGGGGTCGCGAGCGCGCTGCTGCCGCCGGGAGGCCGCCTCGTCGCCGACGACCGCGCCGCGGCCGAGGCGTGGCTCGCCGCGCTCCCCGCGCCCGCCCGCTCGGCCGTCGACGCCTTCCTCGCGAGCGGCTCGGCGCGGCTCGGGCCGACGCGCGCGTTTCGCTTCGTCGGCGCGGGCCGCGCGCGCGGGGCGGCGGCGTTTCGCGAGGCGCTCGAGTCGGTGGCCGCGGTGGCGCGCGCTCTGGCGCCCGACGCAGCGGAGCGCGGGCCGTAGCGGCCGCGCGCCGGGCGCCTTCGTGCGCCGGATGCACGAACGTGGTCCAATGCGGGCCGATGCAGGACGAGAGCCCGGATCCGCTCGCCGACGAGGGCGCGGCCGCGGGCCCGCCGCGCCTCGCGCTCGACGCACCCGCCGAGGGTGGCGGGCCGGCCGGCACGCGAGGCGCAAGGCGCGAGCTCGACCCAGGCACGCGCACGGCGCTGCTCTTCCTCTTGCTCTTCCTCGCGGCGCTCGTGCTCGTCGTCGGGCGCGCGGCGCGCGACGCGCTCTTTCTCACGCGCTTCCCGGTGAGCTGGGTCGCGCCGCTGTGGATCGCGTACGCGGCGGTCGCGGGGCTCGTGGCCGTCGGCTACGCGCGCCTCGCCGACCGGCTGCCGCGGCGCGGCTTCGCGCTCGGCTTCGCGGCCGTGGGCTGCGTGAGCTACGGCGCGCTCCGCGTGCTCATCGGGCTCGACGTCGCGTGGGCCTACGTCGTCTTCTACGTGTGGAGCGAGGTCGTCGCGAACCTCATGGCCGTGGTCGGCTGGACGCTCGCCCAGGACCTCCACGACGCGCGCAGCGCCCGGCGCGCGTTCGGCTGGATCGCGACCGGCCGCGTCGTCGGCATGACCGTGAGCGGCTTTCTCACCGGCGCGCTCGCGCAGGCCGTCGGCACGCTCGACCTGTTCTACGTGCTCATGGCGGCCTTCGCGCTCTTCGGCGCGCTCGTGTGGCTGCTGGCGCGCGGCAGCCGCCTGCCCGAGCCGCGGGCGGCGGGCGAGGGGGTCATCGAGGCGCGGCTGCGCCGCCTGCCGGTGCTGCGCTCGCGCGACGTGCGCACCATCGCGCTCGCGACGCTGGTGCTCTTCGCCATCCTCACGGTGGGCGACTACCCGTGGAAGGCCATCGCCCGGAGCGCACTGCCCGACCGCGACGCGCTCGCCGGCTTCATGGGCCTCTTCTACGGCGTGCTCGGGGCGGCGGCCGTGGTGGTGCAGCTCGTCGTGGCGCCGCGCCTGCTCGAGCGCTTCGGCGTGATGGCGGGCATGGTGCTCGTGCCGCTCGTGTTCACGCTCGCGAGCGCGGCCGTCGGGCTCTACCCGAGCCTCGGGCTCGCGGCCGTCATGAAGGGCAGCGACAACGGGCTGCAGTTCACGGTCCACGAGGCCTCGCTGCAGATGCTGCTCTTCCCCTACCCGAGCGAGCAGCGCTCGCGCGTCCGGACCCTGCTCGCCGGCATCGTGAAGCCCCTCGGCTATGGGCTCGGCGGGCTCGCGCTCATGCTGCTCGCGCCGGGCGCGGAGGAGGCCCCGGGACCGGAGCTCGTGGCCGAGGTCGCGCTGCTCGCCCTCGTGACGGTGCCGCTCGGCCTCGGCGTGCTCGGGCTCATGCCCGCCGTCCGGCGCGGCTACCTCGACGCCATGCGCCGTTCGCTCATGCGCCACGAGGTCGGAGACGACGGCGAGCTCGACCGCACCGCCCTCGCGGGCCTGCGCGAGGCGCTCGCCAGCGACGACGCCCTGCGCGTGGGCTTCGCCGCCCAGAAGCTGCGCGAGCTCGATCTGCCGAGCCTGCGCGCGGCGGTCCCGAGGCTCGCGCGCCATGCCGCACCGCGCGTGCGGGCCCTCGCCCTCGGGCTCGCGCGCGAGCTCGACCACGAGGCGGCCCCGGAGCTCGCGCGCGCCGCGCTCACGGACCCCGACGTCGAGGTGCGACGGCGCGCCATCGAGGCGCTCGCGACCTGCCGGCACGAGGACGTGCTCGGCGAGCTCGAGGCGCTCGCGGCGCGGGACGACGACCCGGCGCTCGCCGAGACCGCGACCGCCGAGCTGCTCTTGCACTGCGGTCTCGACGGCATGTTGCTCGGGGCGCCGCGCCTCGCCGCCCTGCTCCACAGCCCCGTCGCGTCCCAGCGCATCTCGGCCGCGCACGTGCTCGGCATGGTCGGCAAGGGCTCGCTCGTGCGCTCGCTCGCGCCGCTGTGCGACGACCCCGAGCGCGAGGTGCGGCGCGCCGCGCTCGCGGCCTGCGTGCGCGTGCGCCCGGTGCGCCTGCTCGCCTCGATGCTGCGAGCCCTCGGCGAGCCGGCGCTGCGGCGCGAGGCCGAGCTCGCGCTCGCCGCCCTCGGCTCCGAGGCCGTCCCCGCCCTCGAGCGGGAGCTCGCCGACCCCGACGCGGCGCCCGGCCTGCGCCTGGCCGTCCCCCGCGTGCTCGGGCGCATCGACCACCGCAGCGCCTTCGACGCCCTGCTGCGCCACGTCGACGTCGAGGACGAGCTCGTACGCGGGCGGGTGGTGGCCGCCGCCTCGCGGGCGCGGCGCGCGCTCGCCTTGCCGCGCGTGCCGCTCGCGCCGCTCCGGCCGCGCATCCTGCGCGAGCTCGAGTGCCACGAGCGCCTGTGCGAGGAGTACCTCGAGGTGCGGCCGCTCGTCGTCCGGCCGCTGCTCGAGGCGCACGTCCTCGACCGGCTGCGCCGCGCGCTCGTGCGCGCGCTGCGCCTGTGCGAGCTCGGCTACCCGCGCGAGGCCATCGCCTCGGTGCGGGCGCGCCTGTTCGACGACGAGCCGAGCCGGCGCGCCAACGCGATCGAGCTCCTGACCGCCCTGCTCGACCGCGCGCTCGGCGAGCGCTTCGTCCGCGGGGCCGAGCGCCTCGCCGAGCTCGTGGCCGGGCGCTTCCCGGAGCCGCCGCTCGGACCGCGCGCCGCCTACGCCGTCACCTTCCTGTCGCAGGAGATCGAGGGCGGCATCCCCTACCGGGCGGCCCTCGCGCTCGAGGCCGCCGCCCACCACGCCCTCTACGACGTCGGGCCCTACGCGCTCGAGGCGACGTTCCATCCGCACCCGCTCGTGCGCGAGAACGCCGTCCTCGCCCTCGCTCGTCTCGGCCCGGACGGCGCGCGCGACTGCCTCGACACGCTGAGTCGCGACGCCGACCCCGTGGTGTTGGCCTGGGCGCGCCGTGCGCTGCACAATGCGGACGCGGGGCCGGACGTCGCGCCCCCGACGCCCCCTCCGGTCGAGACGCCCATGTTCACCACGGTCGAGAAGGTCTTGTTCCTGCAGCGGGTGCCGGTGTTCTCGAAGGTCGCCGGGGAGGACCTGGTGGAGCTCGCCCGCGGCGCCCAGGTCGTCGACCTCGGCCGCGGCGAGGTCGTGTTCCGTCAGGGCGCCATGGGCGCCGCGCTCTACTTCATCATCTCGGGCGCGGTCGCGCTCGACGTCGACGGGCGCGAGATCGCCGTGCTCGGCCCGAACGAGCCTTCGGCGAGCTCTCGATCTTCGAGCGGCAGGCGCGCGGCGTGACGGCCACCGCGCGCGAGGAGGTGCGCCTCTTGCGCGTGGCGACCGAGGAGTTCCAGGACGCCGTGCGCGCCAGCTCGGAGCTCGCCGTCGGCGTCATCCGCGTCCTCAACGACCGGCTGCGCAAGAGCGACACGCTGCTCGCCGCGGCCCGCGCCGAGCTCGCGGGCGAGGAGGCCGCGATCCACGTGGCCGACATGGCGCCGCTGAGCGAGCGGATCGGCCAGAGCGCCGTGCCGGACGCCGAGGTCCTGCCGGAGAGCGACGTCCCGAGCCGCGCGGACTGACTCTCGCCCGCGCCACGGGCGTCTACTGCTCGTCGCAGGTGAGCTGCGGCAGCGTGCCGCACTCCATCGCGGCGTAGCTCGCCGTGACCACCTCGGTGCCCGAGTACACGTCGGCGTAGCCGTCCGGCACGACGCTCTCGGTGAGGGTCACCGTCGTGCCCGCCGTGGCGTAGGCGGTCGAGCTGAAGGTCAGGCTCGGAAACTCGTGATCCCAGGTGTCGTTCGAGGGCGCGTTCGTGCCGGGCACGGCGTTGCACACGCCCGACGTGCACCACACGCCGCCCCACGAGCTCACGTTCGCGACGCAGCCGGGGTTCACCGACGTGTCGATCTGCGAGCTCGCCCCGGTCCAGTTGAGCTGCGCGTTGGTCGGCGTGCAGCCGACCCCGAGGCAGGGACCGGGCGGGGTGAGGCCGCAGGTGCCCCAGGTGAGCGTCGTGCCGTTCAGGGTCCCGGCCGCCACCGCGGTGCAGGGCCGCTCGAGGGTCGGACCGACCGAGTCGGACACGCCGGTGAGGCAACCCGTGTAGCCGCCGGGGCAGCCGGCCGTCTCGTGGTGCAGCAGGCCGGCGCTGTGATCGACGTCGGTCGTCACGTTGGTGTTGAGCAGGCCGTTCACCGTGAACTCGATGGGCAGGTAGTACTCGACGAGCGAGACCGCGCCCGCGACCGGCACGCCGCCGCTCGTCGGGAACCGCAGCCGCAGGTAGCCGCGCGGGAAGAGGGCGGGCGTGAACGGCGACGCGACGGCCGTCCCGTTGCCCGTGCCGCGCTTCGGCGTCGTGCAGTTGAGGCCGACGTCGTAGTAGACGTTCATGCCGCCGAAGCCGGTCTTGATGTTGTGGAAGCGACCGTGCTCGGTCTGCGCGCCGCAGGCCCCGCTGCCGACGACATAGGTCACGTCGCAGTAGGTGGGCACCGGCGCGACCTCGCAATTGGTGCCGCTGTAGCCGTTGACGCAGTTGCAGCCGTAGCCGTTCACCCCGTCGACGCATCCCCCGCCGTTCTGGCATGGATTCGGCGTGCAGTCGTCGATGTTGATCGCGCAGTTGTTCCCGGTGTAGCCGGGCAGGCAGGTGCAATCGTAGTTGCCGCCGCCTAGGTCGTTGCACGTGCCGCCGTTGAGACACGGATTAGGCGTGCAACCGCTCGCCGCCGTCTCGCAGTTCGTGCCCGTGTAACCCGGCTGGCAGTCGCAGCTGTACGAGGCGACGCCGTCGATGCAGGTGCCACCGTTCTGGCAGGGATCCGGCGTGCAGTCGTCGATGTTGAGCTCGCAATTCGTGCCGCCGTAGCCGGCCGGGCACTGGCAGGCGTAGCTCGCCACGCCGTCCACGCACTGGCCGCCGTTGACGCAGGGGTTCGGCGCGCATTCGTCGATGTCGACCTCGCAGCTGTCGCCCGAGTAGCCGGCCAGGCAGTCGCAGGTGAAGGTCGCGCCGGCGTCGTGGCAGGTGCCGCCGTGGAGGCACGGATTCGGCTGACACACGCCGTCGCTGCCGCCACCGCCCGTCGCCTGCCCGCCTCCGCCGCCGGTCCCGGTCGTCGCGCCGCTGCCGCCCGTGCCGGTCGTCGTGACGAACGTCTCTTCGTCCGAGCCGCTGCAGGCCGCAAAGAGCGCGACGACGATAGCGACGGAGCCCCACCTCGCAATGCTGCGTGCCATGCTCCCGGAGTACACGAAGGACGGCGTGCGTGTCATCGCTCGCGCGCGGCGCGACGACGAATGCCGGCCAGACGCCGCGCGCGCGTGCGCTTCCGCCCGCCCTTCGTGCGGCATCGCACCCCGCGGCGCCCCAGCGACGCAGGGCGGTCAGGGCGCGAAGCGGACCTCGTCCACGAGGAGCACGAGAGGATTGCCCGGATTGTCGACCGTGATGGCGTTGAGCTCGGTCTGTCCGGCGCACACGCTCGCGAGGTCGATGGTCACGCCACCGAAATCGGGCCCGACCGTGACGCTCGTCTCGCCGCAGCGCGTGCCGTCGAGGCTCGGGGCCACGGTCACGCTGCCCGAGCCGGACAGCGCGCGCAGGCGCAAGGACACGCTCGCGAAGGTGGCCGTCGGAAAGGGCTGCCGGTACTAGAGGTGAAAGCCGCTGTACTGGCCGAGCGAATCGATGCGCAGGCACGAGCCCGTCCCGCCGTCGCAGCCCTCGGTCGTCTCGGAGCCGAGCGCCTCGCCCCACGGGTTCACGGCCCAGCGCACCTCGTCGATGCCGCCGAAGCCGTCGCCGTACACCTCGGCCGGCGGCACGAAGACACAGCTGCCGCCGCCGGGCGCCTGGTCCGTCAGCTGCGCGCCGAGGTCGAAGGTACTGCCGGTCGCGACGCCGTAGTCGAGCGCGTTCGGCAGCTCGAGCACCTCGCCCTGTGCGCTCGTCAGGCGGAACACCCCGCCCGGCCCCGACGCGGCGAAGGTCACGCCGTCGTCGAGCACGTGGAAGGCGCCGCCGCTGCGCGTCACCGAGCGCCACACGGCGTCGCCCACGGCGCGGTACTCGGCCGACCGGATCGGGATGCGGTGGTTCAGGAAGGCGAGCCGCAAGTAGCCCCACTCGTTGCGGTCGTTCACCTGCACGTGGACGTTGCCCGTCACGGGACACGGCACGCGCCGCGCCTGCCCCTCGTCGAGGCCGCCGCCGTGCAGCGCCTGCGCCGCCTCGGTCGAGAGATCGAAGTGAAAGTGGCCGCCGGCGCAGAGCGGGTTGCCCTGGATGGGACAGAGGTCGTGCACCATCACGATGCGCGTGTCGGTGATGGTGTCGATCTCCCAGCACTCGCCGCAGGCCTCGCCGGGCTCGCCACCGTAGGAGCTGCCGTCGTAGGGCTCGGCGACGGCGAGCGTGAGACCGGCGAGCACGGAGCTCGGCAGCACGGGCGAGGTGCGGTCGAACTCGCACCAGCCGCCCGGCGCCGCCGTGTAGGACGTGAGCCGCACGCTGCCGCAGGCATCGCTCGGCCCGGGCGCGACACCGCCGCTGCCGCCCGCCGCGCCGCTACCGTTGCCACCGCTGCCCGCGGTGCGCGCCGGGGCGGAGCCGCACGCCGAGGCGAGGAGCCACGCGACCGCCACGAGCCCGATCGGCCATCCGAGCTTCATCGTCCGAGCTTACACGGGGCGCGCGCGCGCGTCGCCGCGCCGCGACGGGCTCAGCCCGGCTCGCTGCGCCCCGGGCCCCCGGGCTCCGTACCCGCGGGCGGCGCGGGCGCAGGTGCCGCGAGCGGGACGGCCTCCTTGTCCTTTGCCGCCTCGTAGTCGCTGTCGGGCTCGACGAAGATGCGCTTCATCATCGGCAGCTCCGCGCGGACGTTGGCCTCGAGCTCGTCGGTGACGCGCTCGATGTCCACGAGCGCGAGGCCGCGCGCGAAGCGCACCTTGAGGGCCAGGAGCACCGTGTCGGGGCCGAGGTGCAGGCTCAGGAACTGGCGCACGCTCTCGACGCCGGGCGTCTTCTCGGCGAGCTCGATGGCACGCATGCGCACCTCGCGGGTCACGCCCTCGCCGATGAGCAGGCTGCGCGTGTCGCGCGCGAGCAAGAGCCCGACGGTGCAGAGCAGGACGCCGATGGTGATCGACCCGATGCCGTCGGGGATGTCGCTGCCCGTGAGCCACGTCACGAGGATGGTGACGAAGGCGACCGAGAGGCCCAGGACGGCGCCCGAGTCCTCGAGCAGCACGACCGGGATGACGGGGTCCTTGCCTTCGAAGAGCGCCTCCCGGTAGCTCTTGTCGCCGCGCGTCTTCTTGAACTCGCGCCAGGCGATGACGAAGCTCGTCAGCTCGATCGCGAGCGAGACACCGACCACGGCGAGCGGCGCCCACGGCGCACCGGGCGGCTCGGTGCTGCCGAGCTTGTGGATCCCCTCGTAGATGGCGAAGACGCCGCCGAGGAAGAAGAGCAGGAGCGCGACCACGAACGACCAGAAGTACGACTCCGACGCGCGCCCGAAGGGGAAGCGCTCGTCGGGCCGGCGCTCGGACAGCGCCATCCCGATCCAGAGCAGCGCCTGGTTCGCGGTGTCGGCGAGCGAGTGCACCGCCTCGGCGAGCATGGTCGTGCTGCCGGAGAGGCCCGCCGCGACGAACTTCGCGAGCGCGATCGCGAGGTTCGCCACGAGCGCCGCGCGCACGACCTTCTTGGGATTGCCGCCGTGGCCACTCATCGCAGGCGCAGGGTTGTCGGTGCGCACGGCACGCGCGTCAAGGGCGCGGCGCGGGATTGCGGCCAGACTTGACAGCGCGGCGGGACCTGGCGTCTTGGTGGGCTTCGCATGACGAGCAGGCCCGGGAGCGCGCCGTGAGCAGCCTGGCGGAGGCCGACCTCGGCGCGCTCCTGCTCACGCTCGTCGCGACGCTCGGGCTCGCGCTCGGCTGGCTCGTGTGGCTGCGGCGCACGGGTCGCGCGGATCGCCCGGCGCGCTGGCGCACGGGCGCGACGCGCTCGCGACGGGCGCGACACCTCGACCTGGTCCTCGCGGGTTTGGCGCTCGTGGCCTGCGCCCCACTGCTCGCGGCACTCGTGGAGGTCGGCGCCGGGCGGCCGCTCTTGCCGGGCGACGCCGCAGCGCACGCGCGGGTGTCGTCCGAGATCGCCCTGCGAGGCCTCGGGCAGGGTTGGATCGAGTCGTACAGCGGCGGGTTCCCGCTCGGGCCGCACTACCAGCCGGTCGCGCTGCTCGTGACGGCCGCGCTCGTGCGGGCCGGCCTCGAGGCCGCCTCGGCCACGCTGCTCGTCGGGCTCGGCTCGCTCGTCCTCGTCCCACCGCTCTTCGTGCTCGTCGCGCGGCGCGCCGGCGCGGCACCGGGCGCGGCGCTCACGGGCGCGCTCCTGCTCGCCTGGGTGGTGCCCGCCTACTCGTACATGGGCGGCCCCTGGGTCGTCCTCAACGACGGTCTCGTGTCCCAGGCCGTCGCGACGCCGCTACTCCTGCTCACCGCCGCGGCCGTGCTGGGCGGCCTGCCGGCCGCCGCGGCGCCGCTCCTCGGCGCGTGCCTCGCGGCCGCTCACGCGCAGCTCGGCGTGGGCGCCTTCCTCGTGACCGCTCCGGCAGTCCTCACGTGTGCCCCGCCGGAGGCGCGCCGGCGTTTTCGCTGGGCTTGCGCCGGTGCGCTCGTCATGGGGGCCGCGCTCTACGGTCCGGGCCTCGTGTCGTTCTCGCTACCCTTCGGCTGGCCCAGGGTCCCGAGCTTCCGCGTGGCGGGGTTCCCGCCCGAGGACGTCGTGGCGTGGCTGCTCGAGGGGCGGCTGCTCGACGTGGGACGCGCGCCCGTGACGAGCGCGCTCCTGTGGCTCGGGCTCGTGGTCCTCGGGCTCACGTGGCGCAGCCGGGCGAGCCGGGGCGCGCTCCTCTGCTTCGCGACCGCCCTCGGCGTGGTGCTCACGGGGCCGCTCGTGGCGAGCCTCGGCTCGGTCGGGGCGCGCATCGTCGAGGTGTTCTCGCCGGTGCGCGTGCTGTCGCTCGTACCGCTCGCCGCGGCGGTCGTCGTGTGCGTGGCGCTCACGCAGGTGTCGGCGCGCCTGGCCTCGCTCGGCACGGGCAGCCGCGGTCACGCGTGGCGCGCGCTGCGCCCCGCCGAGCTCTGCGCCCTCGCCGTCGTCGCGCTCGTCGCCGGCCCGGCGGCCTCGCGGCGCCTCCACGGGCGGGTTCGGTCGATCGCCGTCGCCGAGGCCGGGCGCTGTCGGAGCGCGGGCTGGTCGGGCTTCGACGCGGACTCGATCCGCGACGGCCTGCGCCACGAGGACGCGGGTCGCTTCGTCGTGTTCCAGGGCGCGCCGCAGACCCCCTGCCCGGTCATGGCCGGGCTGGAGCTCGCCAGTCCTCGCCCGCTCGGCCTGGGGACCGCCGGTCCGGGCTCTCAGGTCGGCCTGCTGTTCGAGGCCTTCCGGGTGCTCCGCGCCGACGAGACCGGCGGCGCGCGCCGCGCGGAGGCGCTCGGCGTGCGGACACTGCTGCACCGGCGCACGACCGCGCTCGAGCCGCCCGGGGCGTGGCAAACGGTGGCCGCGGCGGAGGACGCCGCGCTGTCCCGCCGCGTCGGGGGCAGCGACGACGTGGGCGTCGGGTGCGTGCGCGCGATCTGGCACGGCTCGCGCGCCGCGCTGCGCCGGGCCATGCTCGACGATCTCGCCCTCGGCGGCACCGCGACCCTCGAGCCGGAGGCGCTCGTGCGACTCGCGCCGTCCGAGGGGCCCCTGCGCCGCGAGCCCGTGGACCCGGGCCCGTGCCGGGCCGACGCGACGCGGGTCGAGGTCGTGTCACGGGAGGCCGGCCACTGGGTCGCGACCACGGACGGGCCGGCCGAGGCCGTGGTGGTCCTGCGCGCGACGTACGTGCCGTGGTGGCGCGTGCGCGTCGACGAAACGGAGGCCGAGCCGTTTCTCGTGGCCCCCGGCTTCGTCGGTGTGGCGGTTCCGGGCGGCGCGCACCGCGTCGAGGCCACCGTGGGCTCCCCGCCGGGCTACGGCGTCGGGCTCGGAGCCGCCGGACTCGCCCTCGTCGGAATGGCGGCGGTCGCGGGCGGCGGGCTCGCCGCACTCCGGCGGCGTCGCACTCGGGTATAGGCTCGTACCATGCGACCCCGGGAGCACGTGATCTCGCCTCTCGCACTCCTCTCGCTCGTCGCGCTCGCCGCCTGCGCGGGCAGCGGCCCGCCGCCCGGGACGACCGCCGCCCCGCCGCTGGCCCTCACGCCCACGGTGTCCGCCGCGGTGGCGCTCGTCCCGAGCGCGGGCGCGACGGCGTCCCCCGGCGACGAGCTCCCGGCGCCGCCCTCGACGGCGCCGGCCGACCTCGCGGCGCTCCCGCGCGACGCCGCGTTCTACGGTTGGGCGCGGCCCGCCGCGCTCGATGCGCTCGCGGCGCTCGTGCCGGACGGGCCGGAGATGCGCGCCGAGCTGACGGCCTGGCTCGGCCGGCAGGGCACGCTCGCGGCGGCGCTCGCAACCTTCGGCGTCGCCGCGGGCGAGGCCGTGTACTTCGCGGTCCTGCCGCCGGCGGTGAAGCGGGCGCGCGCCCACCTCGACGCGCTCATCGCGGGAGCTCCGCCGTCCGAGCCCCGAGCCGACGAGCCGGCCGTCGCGGCGCTCGTGCGCCTGCGCACCCGCCCGCGCCCGGGTGCCGACCTCGTCGGGGCGCTCGAGCGCACACTCGCGGCCGCCCCGGACGTGCACGTGGTGCGCTGCCCGGGCTCCGGCGCCGCGAGCGGCTGCCCCGCGGGCATCCCCGGTCTGGTCGCGGCGGCGACCGCCCGTCACCTCGCGCTCGCCCTGCGCCTGCGCGACGGTTGGGCCGAGCTCGATCTCGCGCTTCCTCCCTACACGCCGGGCTCGGACCCGTCCGTCGCGCGGGCGCTCGTGGCCTTCGCGGGCGCGCCGGGCGGCGGACCCGCGCCCGAGCGCTGTGCGGTCGCGCCGTCGGCCGGGGCCGCGCTCTGCATCGACGCCGATCGGACGGCCGAGCTCGGCGCCGCGGTCGGCTGGGGCAAGACCGCCTACGTCGTCATGACGGTCGGGGTCCCGCCCGCGCAGCGCCGGCTCCTGCTCGAGGCGGGTCGCGACGAGGCGGCGCGCAACCTCGAGCTCGCTGCGCCCGCGCGGCGCCTGCTCGACGACGGCAGCGTCGCCTTGACCGCGACCCCGGGGATGCCGGGCGCGACCGTGCGCGCCAGCTGGACCCTCGCGCCACCGGCGCGCGCGGCCGTCGAGGCGGCCTTCGGAACGGAGCGCTGCGCCGACGGCGCCGGGGCCGCGAGCGCGCTCTTCGTGCCGCTCCTCGCGGCCTTCGGCGATCCGGGCCCCGACTACGCGCGCCCCCGCGAGCGACTCGAGCACATGAAGGAGGCCGGGTGGACCGCGTACCCCATCGCCTTCGCGCGCATCTGGCCGAACCTCGTGCGCGACGATGCGACGCTGCACCAGCTCCTGCCGGTCGGCGACGCGCGCCGGACCTGTCTCCGCACCGCCGACGGCCGGCTCGAGCTCGTGCAGGAGCTCGGTCCGGCCCGCTGACGCGACGACTCGCCCGGGCGCGAGGAGAGCCTGCGCGCCGCGCGCCGGGCTGTGGCGACGACCGCCGGCCTCGCGCCGCTCGGGCGCGGGAGGTGCGGCGCCCCTCCGCTCCCCCTGCTACCCTCTCCACCGTGACCGCCCGAGCCCCGACGGCGCCGCGCCTCTCCACCGCAGAGGATCTGTTCGCCATTCCGGAGGAGCGGCGGCGGCACGAGCTCATCGAGGGCGTGCTCGCGGAGAAGGGCGCGGCGTCGGCCGAGCACGGCGCGGCGCAGCGAAAGCTCTCGGCGTGCATCGATCCCTTCGACCGCCGGCCGAGTGGGAGCTCCCCGGGCGGCTGGTGGTTCGCGACCGAGGTCGAGATCGTCCTCGACGACCATGACGTCGTGCGGCCCGACGTCGTCGGCTGGCGGCGCGAGCGCGTGCCCGAGCGGCCGCGCGGCGCGCGCGTGACGACGCGACCCGATTGGGTGTGCGAGATCCTGTCGACGAACCGCGTGCAGGACCTCGTGCGCAAGAAGCGCGTCTACCACCGCCACGGCGTACCCCATTACTGGATCCTCGATCCCGAGGAGGGGATGCTCACGGTCCACCGCCATGCACCCGAGGGCTACCTCGACGTGCTCTCGGCCGAGCGCGGCGAGCGCGTACGCGCCGAGCCCTTCGAGGCGCTCGAGCTGGATGTGGGCGCCCTCTTCGGCGACGACGAGCCGGAGCCGCCGGCCGCACCGGCGCCATAGCGGGCGGATCCGCAGCAGCCGGGCGTCGCGCTGCGCCACCGGTGCAGGCGCGCGGACGCGGACGAAGGCCGGGTGATCCAAGCAGAGCTCGTCTACCCGCACCGAGCGCCGCCGACACTCGGTGGCGCTCACTGCGACGGGTCATGACGCCCGCCGGTTCTGTGCCGGGTACCTACGCCGCTCGACCCTCGACGAGCGCTTGGCTAGCCTCCCCTCGGTGTCCGTCGTCGTGCCTGCCATGCGCTCGTCCACAGTGCACGCGGAGCGCCGCCGCGCGCGCGTGGCGGTGCTCTTCGGGTGCGTCGCCCTCGCCGCCTGCCGCCCGCCCGACGAGCCGCACCCCTTGGCGACCTCGGCTCCCCTCGCGACCGCGGCGCCGAGCGCCGCGGCCACGCCGACCGCGAGCGCTTCGGGCGCGCCGTCCGCGCCGTCGGGCCCCGCTGCGGAGGCGGAGCCCCCGCCCCCAGAGACCGCCGAGGGCGCGGCGCCCGCGGGCTGCGGGCCGACCTGGGACCGGAACGCGCGGCCGCTCGAGTTCCCGGCGCCGCAGCCGGCGAAGCGCGTGGCGCAGGTGGCGCGCTGCCGCCGCACGTCGGCCGCGAAGGACTGCACCGAGGCGGCGGCGACCGTGCTCGCGAGCCTGCCGGAGGTGTCGTGGGCGAGCCTGCCCGAGCAGGTCGCCTCGGTCGACGCGCGCCAGATCGTCCTCGACGAGGCGCTCGACGTCGCCGGGCGAGCCTGCACGGGCGGCGACGTCGAAGGCTGCGCGCTCCTCGGGCTCGCGGAGCTGTCGTCGGGCCACGACCCCGCCGTGGCCACCTCGCGCCTCGAGCCGGCGTGCACGACCGGCTACACGCGCGCCTGCCGCTGGCTCGGCCAGCACCACTACTCGCGGTACGCGGACGACAACGCGGTCGCCTTCGCCTACTACGATCGGGCGTGCACCGGCGGCGACGTCGAGGGCTGCATCTCGGCCGCCGGCGCCCGCATGAGCCTCGACCCCGCCGTTCGCGACACGCCCGCCTCGCGGCGCGCCGCCCTCCGCCACTGCGGCATGCGCATGGCCTGGGAGCTCTGCGAGGCGGGGCACGCCGGCCCGTGCCAGGGCCTGGCCTACCTCTACCTCGACGGCTCGCTCGCGACCGACCCCGAGCGCGCCCTCGACTACTTCGAGCGCGCGTGCAGCGGAGGCAACCCGCGGGCGTGCGGCGCCATCACCGAGCTCTACGGCTCGCGCGCGGCGTGGCAGGCGCTGAAGACGCCGCAGGCGTGCGCCCCCGAGCCGCGCTACGCGCCCTTCACCGTCGTGAGCGAGACGGTGCCCCGCATCGCGACGAACGAGCCGGCGCTCGTCGCTCCCCTGCGCGCCGTCCACGAGGAGATGCTGGCGCTGCTCGCATGGCACCGCAACGTCGCCACCGACACGGCGAGGAGCCTCAGCGGCGACCCCGAGTGCCGCGCCATGAGCAACTGCAGCTGCCGCGGGCCCGCCGCGAAGTGCGTGCGGCAGTCGTGCGAGGTGACGCGTAACGACGGCGTCCGGCTGGCGATCTCCTGTCGGAGCTACGACGACTACTCGCCCCGACCCTCCGCGATACTGAACGAGCTCCGCTACCAGCGCGTCGGCGACGCCCTCGTCCGGCTCGAGCACCTGCGCGATCTGCTGCCGCTGGCCGGCCCTCTCGCGAAGAGGCGCTTCGTCGAGGCAGGCGCGGCAGCCCCCTCGGGCACCTGGAACCTCGACCCGCGGACCGGCGCCAGCATGGCTCAGGTGCTGCTCGCGCCGCGGCAGATCTTCCTGCAAGAGTCCCCGGACTGGCGCTCGCCGCGCCGCGCCGTGCCGTACGACGCGGTGAAGGCCTGGGCGGGGTGCGGGCCGCTCGCCGCCCTCGTGGGCAACGCGGCGGTCGACGACGGGCCGCTCGGGTACGGCTCGGCGCCGCTCGCCTTCGCCAACCCGGGCGAGTGGTGGTGGACCGAGGACGAGGGGGTCCCCGACGCCGACGTCGTGCCGTGGAGCTCGCACCTGCCGCAGCAGCAAGCGGCCGTCGCGAGCCTCGACGGCTGGCTGCAGCATCTGCCGAGGCAGGTCCGCAACTGCGCCCTGCACCTCAGCACGCCGGAGCTCGTGAGCATGTCGTGCGCCGACACGGGCGACCGGGTGACACGGGGCGCGGCGCTCGCGCTCGGCCCGAGCGGCCAGAGCCGCGTCGTGCGCGTGCGCGACGGCGCCGAGGTGACGCTCGCCGCCGTGCTGCCCGACCCGGCGCGCCAGCTCGCCCTCGTCGCCGCGCGCTGCTTCGACGTCGTCGCTTCGCCGTCGTACCCCGGCGAGTGCCAGTTCGACCTCAAGTGCCTGAAGCCCCCGCGCGACTCGGTCGACACCCGCCCCGCGCTCGGCCTCGAGAACGTGCGCGCCTTCTTCCTCACCGCGAGCGGCGTCGCCTTCCGGATCGAGGCCGCCGTGAAACAAGCGGGCGAGGATGCCGTGGGGTACTCCACCTGCACCGTGCCCTACGCCGAGCTCGGCCTGTCGCTGGCCGCGCTCGGGCGCTGATCGGCGAGCCGGCCGCGCACTGTGCGGGGAACGCGCGCTCGGCTGCGGACGCAGGAGGCTCAGCCAGTGGGAGCCTCGACAGCCCGAGTGATGACTTCGGTGGCCGTCAAAGATTCTCGACGATTTCTTTCCTCTTCTGCTCGTACGACGCGTCGTCGATCAATCCTTGGTCGTGGAGTTCCTTTGGCTTCCGCAATCGGGCGGCAGGATCGCTGCTCGATCCGGCGCCGTCATTCGCGCTCGGAGCCGGCACGGGATCCCGGATTGTGTTCGGCGGTGGCGCGGGATCAGGCTCCGCGTTTTCGGCATCGACGAGACTGACAAGGACGCTGTCGTGCTTCGCCTATTTGGGCGCCCGCCTCGTCTACCAGCTCCCAGCCGCCAGGGCCCAGCTCCCAGCTGGTGAACGGTGAACGCCGCCGATCACGCCGCAGCGAGTTTCACCAAGCGGCCGCGCGATCAGGAGATCACCGACAGGTCGAGATGAGGCACTCGCGGCGCAGCTCACTTCGTCGGTCACGAGGCCGGTAACGGGAGGGGGCGCCGGGGCATAGGCGTTAATAGTCTTTGGTTGCGGTGGTCCCGGAGTGCGACACAAGACGAAGGCGAAACGCGTCGATCTGC
>JADLAB010000342.1 GCA_020848455.1 Polyangiaceae bacterium | reverse complement strand
TTGCACGCGGCCTCCATCACGCCGCGCAGGCCCCCGGTGAGCACCCGGAACCCCGCGTCGACCGCCAGGCGGCCGACGTCGAAGGCCGCCACGTAGGCAGCGCTGCCCGGGGACACGCCGGCATCGCCGACGACTGCGAGGATGTTCCGTCTCATGGTGCTTCCGCTCGTCTCATGGTCCTTCCGGTCCTTCCACGACCCGCGATGCTGCGATGCCGTCGACCCAGGTGGGGTCATTGCGCGCAATCAGACGCTGGACGGACAGGGGCTCCACGACTCCCGGGGGTCTCGCTTCGAGACCGAAGCCGAGCGTGAACCCGGCGCGCTCAGCCGCCTGCGCCACACGCGCATCGAAAGCGGCATCCGGGTAGGACAGCGCGAGGGGCGACCGCTGCCCCAGGGAACGCAGCCAGGCGGCGCTGTTGGCGGCTTCGCGTGCGAGGACTCCGTCAGACAAGGTCGTCCACCGCACGTGCTCGACACCGTGCGCGCCGACCACGAAGCCGCCGGCTTGCACGCGGAGCAGAGCGGTGTCGTCCAGGTACAGAGCGTCCCGGCGCAGACGGCGCACACAGCTCGGATCGATCCCGTCTATTCCACGACGAGCGGCGAGGCGGCGGACCTGGTCCATCTGCTCCTCGTACGGCGCCTGGAGCAGCGCGTCACGAGCCTCGTCCGAGAGGTACGCCTCGTCGTCGGGCGCGGCGGCCAGCACATGATAGAGCAGATCCAGCGGCGCCCACGATGGCACGCCGTCGCGAGCTGGGGCGCGCGCGAACAACACGGCCGGGATCCCCGCGCGCTCGAGCACGGGCAGCGCGGCGTCGACGAAGTCGCGGTAGCCGTCGTCGAAGGTCACCAGCACCGGGCGCTCCGGAAGCGAGCGCTCATCTCGCACGGCGCCGGCGACGTCGGCCAGGGCGACGGGCTGGAACCGCCTGGACAGTGAGTGCAGGTGCGCCTCGAAGTTGCGGCGTGTTACGACCATCCCCCGTTTCAGGTAGAGCGGCGGCAGCGCCTCGACGCCCTCCGCGATCCGGTGGTAGCAGAGCACCGTCAGCTCGCGCAGTCGCCGGCTCGCGACGCGACGCGGCGACCGGTACGACGGGCGCGCCACGATCTCGGCGATGACGCCCTCGCGTTCGGCGCGAGCTGCCGCCGTCCGCGGACCACTCGGCTCGTGGAGGTACAGCGGTGCCGTGAGCCATACGGGACGGGCTGCCATTTCCACAATCGGAATCATCATCGCCCAGTCGGTGGCGAGGTCGATCCACGCTCCGTGGCGCTTCAGATCCGCGTCGCCCAAGCGATCGAAGAGCGCCTTGCGGAAGGTGCGCAGGTGCTGCCACACGTTGCCGCCGCGCGTCGCCCGCGGGTCGGTGAAGTCGACCGGGTAGGATGCCTCCTTGTCGGTTCGCACCATCGAGCCCACGGTCACGTCTGCGCCGGCAGCGTGTGCGGCCTGCACCTGCGCCAGCGCGGTGTCGCTGCCGAGTGCATCGTCGAGATCGAGGAGCACGATCACGCTCCCGGGGCGATCGCAGAAGCCCCTGACGGCGAGCACGGTGTTGGCAAGAAGACCTGCCCTCCGGCGCCGGCTCACGTAGGTGACGCGTGGCCCGAGCAGGGCTCCGGTGCTGCGGCGTAGCACCTCGGCCGGGCCCTCGTCCGAGGCATCGTCGACGACGATGGCGCCCCAGTCCGGACCACGCTGTGCCGCAAGGCTGTGGAGACAGCGGTGAACCCGCCCCGGTGGCACGTTGCGCCCGCAGATCACCACGACCAGCGGCTCGGAGCGCTTGGGGCCGAGCCAGTCCTGCTGCGTGCCCATCACCGCCATGTGGCCCGCCTGCCTTCCGGGGGCGAAACCTGCCTCGACGCGATCGAGCAGCAGTAGGTGCGCATCGGGCGAGTGCTTGCGAGTGTTGTCGGGCGAGGCGCACCAGATCCCGGGCGCGCCGCGCCGGAGCGACTGGGCTCGCCCGCGCGCGACGGAGCGGTCGAGCGCCCTGTGCCATGGCAGCGCCAGGGTCTCGCCGTGCAGCTCGTTCGGCAGCGGCACCAGGGTCGAGAGTCTGGCCCGATGGACCCAGCCGGCCACCGCATCGACGCGAAAGGGCCCGCGGTCGTCGCCCGCACGGCTGACGGCCTGCGTATCTCCGTGCACGGGCAGCGAGAGCGCCACGGCGGCCGTAGCCTCCTCGAACGCGGCGACTGCGTCCGCGATCGGGTCGAAGCTCGGCTGGGGCCTCGCCACCATGAGGTCGGCGTCGGCGTGGCAGACGAGGTCCCCTGACGCCTGCCGGATCCCGTCGAGGATCGCCAGCACGGGCTGGCCGTTCTCGCTGTGTGCGGCGGTAGCTGCGAGGCCGAACCACAGCGCGGCGATGTCGCGGGCCTCGTCCCCGTCGCGTGGCCCCAGGATCACCCGGTCGACGTCACCGGCGGCAGCTAGCCCGGCGAGCTCCCGGTCGAGGCGCGCGCGATCCCCGGCGTGATACTGGCGGGGAAACGGGCCTTCGCGAGGATCGACGACGACGAGGACCTCGTCAAAGGTGCGTGGCGAACCGAGCTGACGCACCAGGTGCCGGACCTGGTGGCGGATCGTCTCGACCTCCTGCGCGCAAGTCTTCACGAGCAGTGTCGTTCGGACCCCGAGCGCGGGGAGCGGCCAGAGCTCGAAGATCAGGAACTCCGCGACGCGCTCGAACCGCTCCACGTCGATGCCATCGATCGTGCGCTCCGCTGCGATGCCAAGACCAGCACGGGCCAGCGCGCGACGATACGCGGACAGGGGTCGGTGGTGCTCGACACGCGTTCTCGTGGAGCCCGCGACGCGCTTCACGTACGTGCCGGTTTCCTCATAGCGCAAGAGGTCGGCGCCGACGCGCTCCTGGAAGGCTGTCGCTCGGCTTGCATGCGACGTGGGATCGCAAATGGCGACGAGCACCCGCCCACCGGGAGCGACCAGCCGTCGGATGCGGCGAAGGGCTTCCGTGGCCGCGTCGTCATCGACGCTGCAGAGCACCAGCGAACAGATGATGGCGTCGAAGACGGCGCCGCGTTCCAGCCATTCGTGGAGACCTCGCTCGTCGAGAAACGCGACCTCCGGGGCACTCTCGGCCCATCGGCCAGCGAGCGATGGGTCCGGGTCGAAGGCCGCCATCTCACGCCCGCGGGCAAGCTGCGACGCACCCCGCGGCTTGCCGCAGCCGAAGTCGAGCAAGGTGCGCGGAGCCGTCTCCTCGATGAGGCGCGCGAGCTCGGCGTCGAGCCGGCGCTTCGGAGAGTCCCCGCGCACGGCGTCGACCAGGTGCTGCCAGCCCACGACCTCCGGGAAGTCGGCGCCGTCCGTCGACCGGTGCATGAGCGTGGCGAGGTCGGAGCGGGAAGCGAATCGCCAGGCGAGGAGCGCACGACGCGCCATGCACTCCTCGGCCGCCGGGGCGCTGGGCTCGAGCGATCGGCCCAGGTCCACGACGGTGAGGCCGCGGGGCGTGAGCCCGCGCGCCCACGCTGGGCCGCGCGTGCCAGGCGTGTGCGCGAGCGCGGGGCCAAGC
>JADLAB010000341.1 GCA_020848455.1 Polyangiaceae bacterium | reverse complement strand
TTGGCTCGGGCCGGCGGCACGTCCATACTCGACCCGTGATCGAGCGGATCTTCCGGGTGGCCGCGAGCTTCGCCGAGGCCGAGGCGCTGGATCGGGCCGACATCGCCGCTCTGTCGCGCGAGGAGCGCGTCTCGGCGGTGGAACGGCTTCGCAGGGAGACTTGGGGTGCCGATCGAGCTCAATCCCGACTGGTCCGAGTTCTTGCGTGCGCTGATCTCCCGCCGCGTGCGGTTTCTGTTGATCGGCGGTCACGCCGTCGCGGCCCACGGCGAGCCGCGTGCTGGAGCCGCCACAAACCCCCTATCTTGAATCAAGACGTGGCACTTGTGGCGGCCCGAAGGCTCGGCGCGCGAGGTGGAGCCGCCACAAACCCCCTGTCTTGAATCAAGACGTGGCACTTGTGGCGGCTCGAAGGCTCGGCGCGCGAGCCGCGCGCCGCCGGGCCACTCGCCTCGGGCGACCCGACGGTCCCCGGCGGTCCCCAACGGTCCCCAACGGTCCCCCACCGCTTGGCGCCCCGCACGGCCTGTGGAACGCTCGCGGCGTTCGTGGCGCCCCGGCAGCGTGGGCGCGGGTGCAAGAGGAGCCTTCCGCATGGATGCCAAGCAGATCGTCGAGCTCAGCAAGCGTCACACCATCACCTCGTGGTCCGCGCAGGGCAAGGTCGCCCCGCTCGCGGTCGAGCGGGCGAGCGGCATCTACTTCTGGGACTGCGACGGCAAGCGCTACATCGACTTCAACTCGCAGCTCATGTGCGTCAACGTCGGCCACAACCACCCGAAGATCGTGGCGGCGGTGAAGGCTCAGGCCGACAAGCTCATGTTCGTCTATCCGGGCTGCGTCACCGAGGCGCGCGCCCGTCTCGGGCAGCTCCTCGCCGAGCTCGTGCCGGGCGACATCAACACCTTCTTCTTCACGAACGGCGGCGCCGAGGCCAACGAGGCGGCCATCAAGGCGGTGCGGCTCTTCACCGGCCGGCACAAGATCCTGAGCCGCTACCGCTCGTATCACGGCGCCACGGCCGGCGTGATGCAGCTCACGGGCGATCCGCGCCGCTGGGCCACCGAGCCGGGCGCGCCGGGCTTCGTGCGCGTGATGGACCCCATCCCCTACCGGTACAGCTTCGGCGCGACCGAGGAAGAGCAGACGCGCAACAACCTCACCTACCTGTCCGAGGTCATCGACTACGAGGGCCCCCAGAACATCGCCGCGATGTTCATCGAGCCGGTCATCGGCTCGAACGGCATCCAGCCCCCGCCGCGCGGCTGGCTCGAGGGCCTGCGCGCGCTGCTCGACCGGCACGGCATCCTGCTCGTGTGCGACGAGGTGATGGCGGGCTTCGGTCGCACCGGCAAGATGTTCTCGTTCCAGCACGGCGGCATCGCGCCCGACATCATCACGATGGCGAAGGGCCTCACCTCGGCGGCGCTGCCGCTCGGGGCGATGGGCATGAGCGACAAGATCGCCGCGCACTTCCGCGACAACGTGTTCTGGAGCGGCCTCACGTACAGCTCGCACCCGATGGGCCTCGCGGCGGCGGTCGCGGCGCTCGAGGTCCTGCGCGACGAGAAGCTCGTCGACAACGCCGCCCGCATGGAGGGCGTGATGCGCAGCCACATGGCGCGCCTGAAGGACAAGCACCCGAGCGTGCGCGCCTTCCGCGCGACCGGCCTCTTCGGCGCGCTCGACTTCCAGAAGAACCGCGCCGGCGACCCCCTCGGCAGCTACAACGCGACCCACGAGGGCATCGGCAAGCTCCTCGTCGCGCTCCGCGACAAGGGCCTCTTCACGCTGTCGCACTGGAACACGCTCTACTGCAACCCGCCGCTCTGCATCACCGAGCCCCAGCTCGCCGAGGCCTTCGGCATCATCGACGAGGCGCTCGCGGTGACGGACGCGTACGTGAAGGACTGAGCTGAGCTGAGGGATCGACCGCGCTTCTCGCGGCGGTGGCGAGCGCTCGCCAAGCCCGTCGCCACGGGGCCTTTTTCGGGCGGAGCGCGGTTCGGTGCCGTCCGGTGCCGCCCGGGCCGGTGGTTGCCCACGCGAATCGAGGGCGCTAGGCTCGACGTGTGGTTCGTCCGCTTCCCCGCATCACCGTCGATCCGCATGTGTGCGGCGGGCAACCGTGCGTCCGAGGCCTCCGCATTCCGGTCGCGCTCGTGCTGCGCCACCTGGCGGCAGGGCACGATGCGGCGCAAATCGTCGGTGACTACCCCGAGCTAGAGGCGGACGACGTGCTCGAGTGCCTGCGCTACGCGGCATGGCTCGCGTCGGGGAGGACCGTCGAGATTCCGCCGGCGGCATGAAGATCCTCGCCGACGTGAACATCTCCCCTCGGATCGTCGCGCGACTTCGCGCGGAGGGCTTCGATGCCGTTCGCGTTGGCACGACGATCGCTGCGACGTCGTCCGACCAAGCGGTCCTAGCCGAGGCCGCGCAGCACGGCGCCGTGCTGGTCAGCCGAGGTCAAGACTTCTCGGCCCTGCTTGCGATCACGGGTGCGCGCAGCCCCTCCCTCGTCAACGTGCGAACGTCCTCCGTCGACCAAGACCATCTCGCCGAGCGACTCGCTGCCGTCATCCGCGGCACTTCCGCCGAGCTGGCGGCTGGCGCGGTCGTGACGCTCGACGACGCTGGCGTGCGCGTTCATCGGCTTCCGATCGAGTAGCCACCACGGAGCCCGAGCTCGCCGAGGCCTTCGCCATCATCGACGAGGCGCTCGGGGCTCGCAGCGCCGCCCGGTCGCGCATGACGCAGCGCGTTCGTGTCTCGGCGCGCCGCGGCATGCATGGGCACGCGTGCGTCGGTGCATTTTCGGCTGGAAATAGGGCATTTCCCGGCGGCGCGAGGTCCCGCCATCGACTACGCTTGATCATGCAGAGGCTACGTTCGAGCAGCAGGCTGGCGCTCGTCGCGGCGCTCGGAATCGCCGTCGGCGGCTGTGGCATGTCGGACCGTGCGTCGCCCCCCACGGCGCCGCCCGATGCAGCGGGGCGGCCTCGCAACGCGAGCGAGATAGCCCGGACCCTCGCCGACGGCCGCGTCGGCTACCTCTTGCACGCCCACCGCGCGCGCGAGGGCTCCCTCGGCCCGACCCTCGCGACCCTGCCCCCGCTCGGCCCGACCCTCGCGGCCCTGCACCTCGATCCGACCCGCGATCTCGCGCGCGCCTACGTGTCGGCGCCCCAGCTCATCGGCAGCGCGGCCGCCGTCCTCGTCCTCGAGCACCG
>JADLAB010000340.1 GCA_020848455.1 Polyangiaceae bacterium | reverse complement strand
CGCGCACGGCGTGCATGTAGTGCCGCACCGGCAGCACGTTGGTGAAGAGCCGCAGCGCCGTGGGCATGTTCTCGACCGGCATGATGAAGCCCGACAGGAGCACGGCGGGCAGCATCGAGCTCACCGCTGCCACCTGGGTCGCGACCATCTGGCTCTTCGTGACGACGCTGATCATCAGGCCCTGGCCGAGCCCGGCCACGAGGAACAGCGACGAGAGCCCGAACAAGAGCGGAATCGAGCCGCGGATCGGCACGCCGAAGAGCCACGTCCCGGCGGCGAGCACCAGGAGCATCTGGATCATCGCGACGCCGAAGTACGGCAGGAGCTTGCCGAGCACGATCTCGATGCGCCGCACCGGCGTCGCGAACAGCTGCTCCATGCTGCCGCGCTCCCACTCGCGCGCCACGGTGAGCGCCGTCAGGAGCACCGACATCATGGTCTGGATGACGGCGACGAGCCCCGGCACGAGGAAGAGCGCCGACTTCGAGGCCGGGTTGTAGAGCGCGCGGACGCGTGCCTCGACGGCGTCGGCGCTCGCGCCGAGCGCCAGCGCGGCGAGCTCGCGGTCGACGAGCACGGTGAAGCGCGCGGCCGACGCCAGCACCGTGTTGGTGGTGGAGTTGTCGGCGGCGTCGACCAGGACCTGCACCGGGGCGGTCTCACCGCGCGCGAGCGCGTCGGCGAAGCCGCGCGGCACCACCACGCCCACGCTCGCCGCGCGGCGCCGGAAGGCGGGCTCGAGCTCTTCGGCCGAGTCGAGGTCGCCCACGCGCGTGAAGCTCGGCCCCGAGAACAGGCGCGCGACCGTCTCGCGGCTCTGGCTCGTGTGGTCCTGATCGACCACGAGCACGGGGATGCGGTCGACGTCGAAGGAGATCGCGTAGCCGAAGAGCGCCAGCATGATGAGCGGCATGCCGACCGCGAAGTAGAGCGTGCCGAGGTCGCGGAAGATGTGCATGACCTCCTTCAGCGCGATGGCGCCGATGCGGCGCACGACGCCGCGCAGACCCGAGCCGCGGCGGCGGGGGCGGCTCATGCCGTCTCCGCCTTGCGTCCGGCGACCGCGAGAACGACGTCCTCGAGCGTGGGAGCGATCTCCTCGCCGACCGGCTGCTCGGCGCCGGCCGCGAGCGCCGCCTGCACGAGCGCCTCGGTGCCCGGAGCGTCGTCGGCGCAGCGCACGTGCAGCCCGGCGCCGAAGGGCTCGATGGAGCGCACGTACGGCAGGGCCGCGAGCGCCGCGCGCGGCAGGCGCCGACCGCGGAGCGCGAAGGTGCGCCCGGGCACGAACGCGCGCTTGAGCTCGCGCGGCGTGTCGAGGGCGACGAGCGCGCCGTCGACCATGAGCCCGACGCGCGCGCAGTACTCGGCCTCGTCCATGTAGTGGGTGGTCACGAACACCGTCGTGCCCGACGCCGCGAGGGTGCGGATGATGCGCCAGAAGTTGCGGCGCGCCTCGGGATCGACGCCGGCCGTCGGCTCGTCGAGGAACACGACGGGCGGGGCGTGGATGAGCGCCGTGGCGAGCGCGAGGCGCTGGCGCAGTCCCCCGGGCCGCGCGCCGGCGGGGCGCGGATCGTCGGGCGCGAGATCGACGTCGCCGAGCAGCGCGCGCGCGCGGGCGAGGCGCGCCTTGCGCGGGATGCGGTAGGCGCCGCCGAAGAAGTCGAGGTTCTCCATCGCCGTGAGGTCGGGATAGAGCGAGAAGCGCTGCGACATGTAGCCGACCGAGAGGCGCACGCCCTCCGCGTCGCGCCCGACGTCGTGACCGGCGACGACGGCGTGCCCCTCGGTCGGCGACAGGAGCCCGCACAGGATGCGGATGGTGGTCGATTTTCCGGCCCCGTTGGCCCCGAGGTAGCCGAAGATCTCCCCGCGCTCGACGCTGAACGAGACGCCGCGCACGGCCGTGAAGGCGCCGAAGCGCTTCACGAGCGCGCGCGCCTCGAGGATGACCGTCACGCCGCCTCCGCCGCGGCGCGCGCCGCGAGCGAGAAGTAGAGGTCCTCGAAATCGGGCACGCTCGGCGCGACGTGGGCGCCGCGCGCCTCGAGGCCGGCCGTCACCTCGGCCGCGCTCGCCGGCGCGACGAGGGCGCGCACGCGCTCGCCCGCCGGCGTGACCGCGAGCACACCGGGGTGGGCCTCGAGGTAGGCGTCGAGCGGCGCGCGGTCGGCGGCGCGCGCCTCGAGCACCACGTCGGCGCAGGCGCGCACGAGCGCGGTCGGCTCGCCGCTCGTCAGCACCTTGCCGCCCGCGAGCAGGCAGACCCGCCCGCAGCGCGCGGCCTCGTCCATGTACGGCGTCGAGACGAGGACGCCCATGCCCTCGGCGACGAACTCGTAGAGCAGCGCCCAGAGCTCGCGCCGGCTCACCGGATCGACGCCGTTGGTCGGCTCGTCGAGCACGAGCGCGCTCGGGCGGTGCAGAAGAGCGCAGGCAATCGCGAGCTTCTTGTACATGCCGCCGGACAGCGCCGCCGCCGGGCGATCGCGGGCGGCCTCGAGCTGGGTGATCGACAGCAGGCGCGCGCGCCGCTCGCGCAGCTCGGCACGCGACAGCCCGAACAGGTGCGCGAAGAAGCGCAGGTTCTCGTCGACCGACAGATCGCCGTAGAGCGCGAACTGCTGCGGCATGTAGCCGAGCTGCTCGCGCGCGTCGGCGCGGGCGCGGCGCCACGGCACGCCGTCGACGAGCGCCTGGCCGGCGTCGACGTCGATGAGCCCGGTGAGCGCGCGGATGAGCGTCGTCTTGCCGGCGCCGTCGGGCCCGACCAGGCCGAGCAGCTCACCCGGCGCGAGCGCGAGCGACACGCCGTCGAGGGCCGTGACACCGGCGAAGCGGCGCACGACGCCGCGCGCCTCGAGCAGCGCCGGCGGCGGCTCGGGCGGGGTCAAGGCTGGGTCCCGGTGAGGACGACCTCGGCGGGCATCCCGGCGCGCAGCTCGCGCTCGGGGTTGTCGAGCGTGATCTCGACCGCGTACACGAGCCGGTCGCGATCCTCGCGCGTCTGCACGTTGCGCGGGGTGAACTCCGCCTCGCTCGCCACGCGCCGCACCGTGCCCGAGAAGACGCGCGCCGGGTACGCGTCGACGCGCACCTCGGCCTCGGCACCGATGCGCGCGCGCCCGAGCTCCGCGTTCGGCAAGAAGAAGACCGCCTTCACGGTGGCGAGATCGATGAGCGGGAGGACGCGCGCGCCCGGCCCGAGCACGGCGCCCGGCTCGTGCAGCCGGCCGACGATGGTGCCGGCGTGGGGCGCCACGAGCACGCACTCGCGCACGGCGAGCTCGACGCGCGCGACGTCGGCCTGGGCGGCCTCGAGGCCGGTCTTCGCGAGCTCGACCTGGGCGCTCGCGTTGACGATGGTCGACGACTGCGCTTTTGCCGAGAGGCTCGCCGCCCCGACGCTGGCGCGCGCGGCCCGCGACTCGGCCTCGAGCCCCTTGTGCGCGGTGTCGGCGGACTCGAGATCGACGGCGGTGGCGGCCCCCTCGCTCGCGAGGGCGCTCGCGCGCTCGCGGTTGCGCGCGGCCTGCTGGCGCTGGATGTCGAGCGCGCTCTGGTGCGCCGCGGCGACGGCGACCTGCGCGCCGGCGGCGGTCGCGACGTCCTTGGCGCTCGCCACCGCCGCCTCGGCCACGGCGACCTGCGCCTCGGCCTGTTTCACGCGCGCCCGCGCGACGGCGAGCGCGGCCGACTGGTCGTCGCAGTCGAGCTTCGCCACGACCTGCCCGGCCGTGACGGTGTCGCCCTCTTCGACGAGCACCTCGGCGAGGCGCCCGCCCACCTTGGTCGCGACGACGAGCTCGGTCCCCTCGAGCGTGGCGGAGCCGCCGGAGGGAGCGTCCTTGTAAGCGTTCTGCGCGTGCACCCGGTAGGCGATCACGATCGAGAGGGCGATCACGAGCAGCGCGCCGGCGATCAGCTGTTTCTTCATCGCACCGACCTCGGTTAGTAAGCACTTACTTGCGCCGTTTGGCGGGCCGTGTCAAGCTCCCGCTCGATGGCGAAGAAGCCCGCGCCCGCGCGGCCGGCGCCCCGATCGAGCGCGCGCCAGGAGCCTGCGCGCGCGGCGCGCGACCGGGCGCCTGCGCGCGACCGGGCGCCTGGTGCGGCGCAAGACCGGGCGCCGAAGAGCGGACGGACGCCGGTCGACCGCGCCGCGGCGCCCTCCGAGACCGAGCGGCGCATCCTCGCCGCGGCGCTCGATCTGTTCGCGGAGCGGGGCTACGCGGCGACCACCACGGCGGCCATCGCCAAGCGCGCGGGCGTGGCGGAGAAGACGATCTTCGCGCACTTCGGGACGAAGGACCGCCTCTACGGGCGGATCCTCGATCCGGCCGCGCTCGAGCTCGCGCTGCCCGAGGCGATCGACGGCGTGCGCGAGACCTTCGCCTTGCCGTGGGGGTCGGCCCCGGCCCTGCTCGACGCGTTCCTGCACAACCGGCTCGCCTTCGTGAAGAAGCACCCCGCCAAGCTGAAGCTCATCGCGCAGGCGCTGCTCCTGCACCCCGAGCGCACCGAGCTGTTCCTCGGCGCCTTTCGCGAGCTGCTCGAGCCGCGCGTCGAGCAGGCCCTCTCGGCGCTCGAGCGCGCCGGCGAGATCCGCCCGCTGCCGCACCGGTCGCTCGCGCGCATCGTGCTCACCGTGAGCGTCGGCTACATGCTCGCGCGCTTCGTGCTCCGCCCCGGCGCCGACTGGGACGACGAGGCCGAGATCGCGACGCTCATCGACGTGCTGGTCCACGGCGTGCGGCCGCGCGCCTCACCCCCGGGTCCCCCCTAGTCACGGCCCCTGCTCCGCCACGAGTGCCCGGCGCGCGCTCGCTGCCCGGCGCGCGCTGCCGCCCGGCGAGCGCGCTGCTATAGGGCTGCTCGATGAGCGAGGCTCCCCTGGCGCTGCCCGAGCTGACGGCGGCCGTGTCCGCCGTCGGCGCGCGTCGCAAGGACGGCCTGCGGCGCCTCGGCCCGAAGAGCCTCGCCTTGTCCGCCGCCGCGCGGGCCGGCGTGCCCGTCCCGCCCACCTGGGCGCTCCACGCGGGCCACTTCGACGCCTTCCTCGCCGCCGCGGTGCCCCGGCGCCACGATCTGCGGGCCCTCGTGCGCGCGGCGACGAGTCGACAGGGCGACGAGCGCTGCGCCCGAGCGTACGCGCGCGTGGCGGCCGAGCCGCTGCCGGATGCCCTCGTCGCGGGTCTGCGGGCCTTCTGGCTCGCCCGCGAGCCGGGGGCGCGACTGTGCGTCCGACCGAGCCTCGCCTTCGAGGGCGAGACGCTCGACGCGGCCGACCCCACGCTCGAGGCCGTGCACGGCGTCGCGGGCGAGGCCGAGCTCGTGACGGCCGTGCACGATCTGTTCGCGCGGACCGTGACGGCCGCAGCCGTCGCGGGCCTCGCCGCCGCCGGCGTGCGCGAGCCGTCGCTCGCCCTGCTCGTGCAGCCCGAGCTCGACGCGGCGCTCGTCGCGCACGTCGACCGCCACCCGGCGAGCGCGCGCCGCACGGTCGACGGCGAGCTCCACGGCGACTTCCGCATCACGGTCGCTCGTCCGCGCCACCCGAGCGGCGAGCGCCCGCCCGCGCCGTCCGCGGTCGGCTACGTCGTGCGGGCGCGCGCCGACCGGCCGGCCGAGCTCGCGAGCGCGGAGGCCGGCGCCGAGCTCTGCGCCGCCGCCGCCGAGCTGACCGAGGAGGTCGGGAGCCAGCGCGGGGAGCCGCTCGCGTGGCTCGCGCTCCACGCCGGCGCGCTCGTGCGCCAGCTGTGCCGGCTCGCGGAGCGCTCGGAGCGCGAGCTCGGCCGGCCGGTGCGCGCCACCTTCCACCTCGCGCCTCCCCCCGCCGCGCCCGGCGGCGCAGGGCCGGAGCTCTGGCTCGTGTCGCTGCACGAGAGCGCGCACCTGCCGCTCTGGCGCGAGGCGACGACCGGCTACGTCGAGCTCCGCGCCGCGACGCCCGGCGCCGAGCCGCCGACGACCCTGTCGGCCTCGACCTCGGTGCACCTCGGCGAGCGGGCCCTGCGCGCCGCGCTCGGCGCGTTCCGCAGCGCGCCCGACGCCGAGCCGAGCCTGCTCCTCGAGGCCCACGGTCGGCCCTACCTCGACGTGACGCGCCTCGCCGCCGCGCTCGCCGACGTCCCGACGGCGGGCGCGCTCGGCCTCTACCACGCGCTCGGGGGGCCGCGTCCGACGAGCGCCGCGCCGGCGCCTCGCCTCGGGGTGACGGCGCTCGTGCGGCTGCCGCTCGTCGCGGCGGGTGGCATCGCGCAGCAGCTGCGGCTCGAGAGCCGCGTGGCGGAGCTCGAGCGGGTCGTGGAGCGCGATTTCCGCGGGATGCAGGATCTCGATCTCACGCTCCTGCCCGACGACGCCATGGCGACGACGCTCGCGGCCGCCGAGGCCGTGCTCGCCAAGAGCGCCGCCTTGTGGGCGGAGTGCTCGGCCGGCGAGCTCGGGCACCTGTTCGCCATCGACGCGCTCGTGCGCCGGCGCCTGCCCGACGCGCCCGCCGACGTCGCCTACGCGCTCACCGCGGGCGCGGGCAACCTGCTCGGCGCCGCCCTCGCGCTCGCCGTGACCCGCGTGGCCGAGGAGGTCCGGCGTGATCCGGTCGCGCGGGAGCGCTTCGCGGCGGCGCCCCTCGCATCGCTCGCCGACCTGGCGGACGGGCCGGGGCGCGGCGCCGTCGGGCAGCTCGTGGCCACCTTTGGCGATCTCTGCCTCGGCGCCGGCGAGCTCGCCGCACCGCGCTGGCGCGAGGACCCGCGCGATCTGCTCGCCATGGTGCGGCTCGCCGTCCTCGCCGGCACGACGGCCGAGGATCCGGTGAACCGCGCGCGCGCCCTCGCGGACGGCGCGCTCGCCCGCTCGGAGCCCGCCCTCGGCCCGGTCGCCCGCCGCCTGCTCTGGAGCCTGACGGCGAGCCAGCGCAAGCTCGCGCGCCTGCGCGTGGGTGTCGACCGGGCGCTCTACCGCGCGCTCGCGCTCGTGCGCCGGGTCGTGCTCGACGTCGATCGCCGCCTGCGGCGCCTCGACGGCGCGGTGCCGCGCGGCGGAGCCTTCCATTGCACGATGCCGCAGCTCGCCGCCGCCCTGAAGAGCGGCCGGCCGGAGCTCGCCGAGCTCATGCGCATGCGCATGCTCGAGCGCAGCCTGCGCGCGGACTTCCGGCCGCCGCTCGCCTTCGTCGGCGCGCCCCCGCGCGGACCGGCGCGCTTCGAGCGCACGGCACCGCTCGAGGGCATTGGCGCGAGCGAGGGCGTCGTCGAGGGCACGGCGCTCCTGCTCCCCGACGGCCGCCCGCCCGGGCGCATGGCCGCGGACCCCATCGTCGTCCTCGGCTCGCTCGATCCGGCGCTCGCGCCGCTCTTCTCGCTGGCACGCGGCGTCGTGGCCGAGGCGGGCGGGGCGCTCGGCAGCGGCGCCGAGGTGCTGCGCGAGCTCGCCGTGCCGGCCGTGGTCGGGGTGCGCGGGGCGCTCGGGCGCATTCGCCCGGGCGAGCGGCTGCGCCTCGACGGCCGCCGCGGCACCCTCGAGCGACTCGCCGCACCGGGGGCGCGCGCCGGGTGACGCCCGAGCTCGACTGGATCGTGGGCGCCGACGAGGACGCGATCGGCGTCGTCGCAGAGCGAGACGGCCTCGTGCTCGCCGCCAAGCCCGCCGGCATCCCGACCGAGCCCGAGCGCGGTCACGCGAGCTCGCTCGTCGCGGAGCTCGCGGCGCGGCTCGGAGGCGTCGCGGTCCACGCCGCGACCCGCCTCGATCTCGGGGTGAGCGGTCTCGTCATCGCGACGCTCGGCCCGGACGCGGCGCGGCGCTTCGAGCGCCTGCGGCAGCAGGGCCACGTGCACAAGCGCTACCTCGCCGTGGCGCACGCGCCGGGCGCCCTGCCCGAGCGCGGGACGTGGGACACGCCGCTCGGCAGCGAGCGCGACGGGCGCGGCAAGCTGCGCGCGAGCGCACGGGTGGCCGAGCGACGCCGCGCGGTCACCCACTTCGAGCGGCTCGCCACCGCGGGCCCTGCCGCCCTGCTCGGGCTCGTGCCCGAGACCGGGCGCATGCACCAGCTCCGCGCCCACGCGGCGCTCGCGGGCGCACCGCTCTACGGCGACCGGCTGTACGGAGGCCCGACGACCCTCACCGACCCGTCGGGCACGGTCACGGCACTCGGTCGCGTGCTCCTGCACGCCTTCGAGCTCGTGCTCGAGGACCTGGTCCGCGCGCGCGCGCCCGTGCCGGCGGAGCTCCGCGGCGCGTGGCGCACGCTCGGCGGAGCCGACGCCGACTGGCCGGCCGGCTGAGTCGGCGAGCGCCCGCGCCGCGCTCAGCCGCCCGGCAGGTGGATGACGCCGCAGCCGATGCGACCGCCCGCGTTGCCGACCGGCTGGCCGCCGTCGTCCTGCTTCTCGTGCACGATGATCGAGCGGCCGACGAACGAGTTGGGCTCGCCCGCGACGAGGGTCGCGCCCTTGACCACGATCTCGTGGCTGCCCGTCCCGTCCTTGCCCACCTCGATGTTGCCGAGGTCACCGAGGTGGCGCTCGCCATCGGGCAGGCCGTGCGGGTGATTGGCGGGGTTGAAGTGCCCGCCGGCGCTCTTGGCGTCGGGCGCGCTGCAGTCGTCCTTCTCGTGGACGTGGGTGCCGACCTTGCCCGGAGGCGCGCCGGTCACCTTCAGGACGACCTTCACGCCGCCGTCGACCGCGGTGAGCACGGCCGTGCCGGCGAGCTTCGAGCCGCTGCGCGCCTCGAGCGTCACCGTGATCTCGGTCGGGGCAGAGGGCGCCGGTGCGGGCGGCGGCGACGCCACGGGTGCGACGACCGAGGAGGCCGCCGCCGTGGCGAGCGGCTGACCCGTCGGCGCCGGGGGATTGGTCGGGGTCTTGCCGTGGCAGGCCGCGACGAGCGCGGCGACCGGCGCGGCGTACGTGAGGATGCGGAGCGTTCTCAAGGGCGATTCTCCTGATCTCGTGTGGGGCGGAAGGTACGTCGCCCCGGGTCGTCGCACAACGAAACATGACGTTACGGCATCACGGTCCGCAGCTCGGTGATTCGTTGTGATACAAATCTGTGCTTCATGTATCACGACGTGCTACATCCAATCCATGTCGCCGCCCGCTCGACGGTCCATCGCACGCATCCACGACGTCGATCTGCACTGGACGGAAGTCGGGCAGGGCCGGCCGCTCGTGCTCCTGCACGGGCTCACCGATTCCCACCTCACCTGGAGCCGCGTCAGCCCGCAGTTCGCCGCCACGCACCGCGTGCTCGCGCCCGATCTCGCGGGCCACGGGCTCTCGGGTCGACCCGACGCGAGCTACGCGCTCGCGTGGCACGCCGAGGTGATGGGTGCCTGGCTCGACGCCCTAGGGCTCGACGACATCGATCTCGTCGGGCACTCCTTCGGCGGCGGCGTCGCGCAGTGGCTCGTGCTGACCCACGCCGCGCGCATCCGGCGCCTCGGGCTCGTGGCGGCGGGCGGCCTCGGGCGCGAGGTG
Source organism: Polyangiaceae bacterium (assembly GCA_020848455.1). GTDB lineage: Bacteria > Myxococcota_A > Polyangia > Polyangiales > Polyangiaceae > JACRDA01. The sequence continues at coordinate 308 of JADLAB010000340.1, read as the reverse complement.
AGCCTCGCGCTCCGGCTGTGCTCGCTGCCGGGGGTGGTCGAGCGGCTCGGCCAGCCCTTCATGCGGCTCGGCACGCGGCTCGGCATCGCGGCGGCGGGCTGCGGCTACGAGCCCGAGGAGCTCGACACGCTCTCCTGGATGAACGACCGGCCCGGCAGCGCGCGCGCGCTCGCGCGCACCGTGCGCGACGTCATCGATCTCGGCGGCCAGCACCGCCACTTCCTCGACCGCGCCGGCGAGATCGAGGCCCTGCCCCCCATCGCCGTGTTCTGGGGCGACCGCGACCCGGTGATTCCGATCGAGCACGG
>JADLAB010000339.1 GCA_020848455.1 Polyangiaceae bacterium | reverse complement strand
TGCGCGACGTCATCGATCTCGGCGGCCAGCACCGCCACTTCCTCGACCGCGCCGGCGAGATCGAGGCCCTGCCCCCCATCGCCGTGTTCTGGGGCGACCGCGACCCGGTGATTCCGATCGAGCACGGGCGGCGCACGGCCGCCTTGCTCGAGGGCGTCGTGCTCACGCGCTTCGAGGACTGCGGCCACTTCCCGCACCGCGAGCACCCCGGGCCCTTCGGCGCGGCCCTGCGCGAGTTCGTCGACGCCCCGAGCCACCCGCGGGCGACCCTGCGCCGGACGCTGCTCGTCGCAGCGCGGCGCCCCCGACGCAGCCTCTGGCGCCGGGTCCTCGAGCGCGCGCGCGGCTGGCTCCGGTGGCGGCGACCGCGAGCGACCGCCCCCGGACCCGAGGTGGTGGCCGCAGCGGGGACGCTCACGGCCGGCGCACCAGCGGATCCGGGCTGAGCCGTCACGGACGCGCACGGGCGAGCCGGTGCGCCATCCGTGTACGCCGCCGCCCATTCGGGGCAACGTGCGAGCCGATGCCTCCGCGCCGCGCGCAGCTCGACCGACCCGCCGCGATGTCGGTGCGGAGCGATCTGGCGAGCGCGGTCAGCGCGACGATGCAGGGCGAAGCGCGCGCCAACGAGATCCGCATCGGGCGCGCGCGGGTGGTCGCGCTCGTCCTCATCGTGGCCGGAGACTGGGCGCGCTTCCTGTTCTTCCCGGAGCTGGCGCCCGCCGGCCCGTACGCGATGTCGCAGCCGCTGCTCAGCACGGGGTGGCTCGCGCTCTCGCTCCTGTTCCTGCTCCTGCTGCGCCGCGGCTTTTACCGCCGCTGGCTGCGGTTCGCCGTGCCGGTGGGCGACGCGGCCTTCGTCCAGGCCGCGCACCTCTTGTTTGCCGCGCTCGTCGGCTGGCCGCGCTTCGGCGAGGTCGGGTCGCACGTGTCGCTCGGGCTCGGCTTCGTCGTGACGATCGGCGCCTCGGCGCTGCGCTACGACCGACTCTCGACCCTGCTCACCATGGTCCTCGCCGCCGTCGGCTTCACGTTCTGCGCCGCCGAGGTCGAGCCGCTCGCCTCGGCCGTCTACCAGCTCGCGTTCCTGCTCGCCGCCGGGGTCGTCGCCCTGTGGACGACGGGGGTGGTCGCGCGCGCGGCCAAGAGCGAGGTGGCGCGCCTCACGCTCCTGCGCTTTCTGCCGGCGCGCGTCGTCGACGGCGCGCACCGCGACCCCGTCGCGCTCCTGACCGCACCGCGCCAGGTGGAGGCCACCGTGCTCGTCTCGGATCTGCGCGACTTCACGGCGCTGTCCGAGGCGCTGCCGCCCGCGGAGCTGTTCGCGCTCCTGAGCGCGCTGCAGGGCCAGCTCGCGGCCGCCGTGCGCCGGCACGGCGGCACCGTCGACAAGTTCATGGGCGACGGCATGCTCGCCGTCTTCGGCGCCCCCGAGCCGCTCTCGAGCCACGCCGCGTGCGCGGTCGACGCCGCGCGCGACATGCGCCGCGCCCTGGCCGAGCTCAACGCCGAGCGCACGAGCACCGGTCGCTCGACCCTGCGCCTCGGCATCGGGATCCACACCGGCCCAGTCCTCGTCGGCTGCGTCGGCACCGCGGCAGATCTCGAGTTCACGGTCATCGGCGACACCGTCAACACGGCGGCGCGCCTCGAGAGCATGACGAAGGAGCACGGCGTCGACGTCCTCCTCAGCGACGAGACGGCCGCCCGCGTGCCCGGCCTCGCGCTCTGCGCGCTCGGCGAGCTCGGCATCCGGGGCAAGCGCGACCGGGTGCGCGTGCACGCACTCGCGCAGCCGTGACCCGCGGCGGCCCGCCACTCGGCGGCGCGGAGGCCTTTCGCCCTACGGCGCCCGCACCGGCTCGGAGGGCACGACGTCCGGCGGAGGCGCTCCGGCCGGCGGCGCCGGGGGCGGAGTCGACTCGAGGTAGCGGCGCAGATCGGGCACGGCGATGGCGGCCATCTGCAGCAGCTGGGCGTTGTGGTCCTCGGGCCGGATGCCCGCGTAACCGCGCACCGTGAGCCCGCCCCAGTGGCCCTCGCTCAGCTGCCGTAGCTTGGCGAGGGTGCGCGCCGGGAAGCTCTCGAGCGTCGAGCGCAGGGGCTCCATCTCGACCGCGCGCTCGAGCGGCGACTCCGCGACGCCGAGGCCCTGGAGCAGGGCGCCGAGGGCCTGGGTGGTGCTGCCCATGTCGCCCGCGCTCGGGATCTCGGAGTGCGTGAGCAGGAGCATCTTGTCGCCGCGCATGGCCTCGCGCGCGAGCTCCACGAGGGGCTCGATCTCCTGCACGTTCAAGGCGCCACTGCCGTCGAGCCGGCCCTGCACGCCGTCGAGCACGACGACGGCCGCGACGCGCGCGCGGTGCTCGGGCTGGCGGATGATCTGCATGACGGCGCCGTAGCCGGCGCTCCACGAGCTGAGCGCGACGCGTCGCACGCGCGCGTCGCGCAGGCCGCGCTCGGCGAGCAGAGCCTCGCTCCGGTCGACGATGCTGGCGAGATCGCGCGGCGAGGCGAAGCGCCCGAGGTAGCTCCGCATGCCGTTGCCCGCGTTGACGAGCACGACGGCCGCGTTGAGGCCGGCGACCGCGCAGCTCTCCTCGACCACGTCGGGGTTGCCGTGAAAGTGCACGACGAGGTCGTAGCTGCCGTCGGCCGACGCGAAGGACGGCGGCAGCGTGAGGAGGTAACCGACGATGGGGCTGCGCCCCTCGCGGCGCAGCTCGGCGTCGGCCCGCGGACCGCTCGCCGCGACGCTCGCGGGCGCGCTCGACGCGACGCTCGCGGGCGCGCTCGACGCGGCACTCGCGGGCGCGCGCGCCCCCGCGGCCTGCGGCGCGGCGCTCGCCGAGCCGCTCGGGGCCGGCGTGCGGTCGCCGGCCGACGTCGTGACCGGGGCGGAGCCCGACGCGCTCCTATCGCTCGACTCGCGCGGTGCGCTCGTCGTGCCCGCGCGCGCCGTGCCGTCCGCGCCGCTCGTGCACGCGACGCAGAACGCCGCCGCGAGCAGGGCGGATCCCAGGGTGCGGCCTCGTTCGTGGTTCGAGCTCAAGGCGCCATGGTACACCGCATCGGCGCCACGGCGCGCCACGGCGCGTGGCGACGCAGCGAGATGGGGCGTATCCTCGAGGCATGCTCCGGCGCGCGTGGCCGCTCGCCCTCGCCCTCGTGCTGCCGGTGGGCTGCAAGTCGGCGGGGTCGTTCGCCAAGACCCTGGCCACGGTGGCGGCCTACACGGCGGTGACGATCGCGGCGGCCGCCCTGGAGGACCTCGCCAACGGCACCTGCTACCGCGACAGCGCCTGCGCCGACGACGAGAGCTGCGATCGCGAGAGCCACCGGTGCGTGCCCATCGCGTACGCCCCTATCCACCTGCGCCCGTTCGCCGGCTGTCGCGGCGACGAGCGGTGCGAGCTCGAGGAGCGCGAGGCCCGCGAGGAGGACGAGCGGCTCCTGCGCGAGGCGGCGGAGCGGGCGGCGACGCGCGCGCCGGAGTGACCCGTCGCGGGCAGGTACACCGGGCCCGCCCCCGCTCCCGGGCGGTGCGGGCGCCGGCGGCGTAGTAGAGTGAGCGCATGACCGTGCCCGAGCCCTCGCCACCGACCGCGACACCGAGCGACGACCCACGCGACTACCTCGCCCCGGGCAGCTACGTCGACAGCGACCACCCCGAGATCGTCGCCTGGGCGCGCGCGCACGCCGGCGAGGGCACGGCGCTCGAGCGCGCGGTGCGGCTCTTCTACGCCGTGCGCGACGGCTGGCGCTACGACCCCTACTCGATGACGCTCGTGCCCGAGGACTACAAGGCGAGCCGCGTCCTCGGGCGCCGCAAGGCCTTCTGCGTGCCGAAGGCCGTCCTGCTCACGGCGGTGGTGCGCGCGGTCGGCATCCCGGCGCGGCTCGGCTTCGCCGACGTGAAGAACCACCTGACGAGCGACAAGCTCCGCGAGGTCATGGGCACCGACGTCTTCGCCTTTCACGGCTACGCCGACGTGTGGCTCGAGGGGGCGTGGCACAAGGCGACGCCGGCCTTCAACCGCGAGCTGTGCGAGCACTTTCACGTCCGGCCGCTCGAGTGGGACGGCCGGAGCGACGCGCTCTTCCACGAGCTCAGCACCGACGGCCGCCGCCACATGGAGTACCTGCGCGACCGCGGGCGGCACTTCGACCTGCCCTTCGACGCGATGCTGGCCGCCTTCGGCGAGGTGTACAGCTTCCACAAGGAAGCCGTGCCCGCGATCCGCGACGAGCAGTTTCACGGGGCGTGAGTCGTCACTCGGTCGCGGCGAGGCGCGCGACGACCACCTCGGCGAGCTCGGCGGCGGCGGCCGCCAGGGCGGCCCCCATGGCGACGACGATCGCCTCGAACGGCTCGGCGGCGGCGCGCCGCTCCGCGACGACGACGCCGCTCGCGAGGACCTGCCGCTCGCCGCAGAGCGCGTAGCGGAGCTCGATGCGCGCGCTCGAGCCGTCGCCGCGGCGCACCTCCTCGAAGGCGACGAGCTCGAGGTCGAGCGTCGGCGCCGCGCCCGCGACGACCGGCACGAGCGCGCGCTCCTCGAACAGCGCGTGCGCCACCGCCCGGCGCACGTACGCCTCGGGGTACTCGGTCCAGCGTCGATCCTCGTAGGCAGCAACCTCCACCGGCGTCCGGCGCACGAGGATGCGGTTGCGCAGGTGCGCCCCCGACTCGAGGCGCCCCAGGCGCAGGGCGAGGCCGGCCTCGGCCGGCCGGTGCGTCTCGCTCGCGCTCGCCGGCGGCTCGGGGGAGAAGAAGAGCAGCGCTACCGGTGGGGCGTTCGAGGTGAGCGCACAGCCCACCAGCCCCGAGGCGACGACGAGCGCGATGGCCTTCATGGTCTCTCTCCGATCGCGCGGCCCTTGAGCAGCATGTCGGGATCGCGCTCGAGCGTCTCGGCGAGGTCGCGCACGGCCTGAGCCGCCTCGGCGAGCGCGCGCAGCGTGCGCCCGAGCTCGGCCGCCGTGCCCGCCGCGCCGCGGCCCACGTCGCCGACCGCGTCGGTGGCGCGCTCGGCGCTCGCGAGCAGGCCACCGTCGGCGCCGAAGCGCGAAACGACGCGCTCGATGCTCGCGACCGCTCCGTCGAGCGCAGCGAGCGTGGCGGCGACGCGCGCCGGCAGGTCGGCGCGCTCGAGCTGGCGCAGCGTGACGCGCAGCTCGCCGATCGCGGCGCCGACGTCGTCGAGCACCTCTGCGACCCGCCGCGGCAGGGCGGCGGCCGAGAAATCGTCGAGGATCTGCTGGAGCTTCTTCACGGTGCCGGTGAGCTCGCGCGACAGCTCGGGCAGCGCGCGCACCGTGTCGAGCGCCCGGTCGCCGAGCTCGCCGAAGAACGAGGCCGCCGTCGGCAGGTAGTTCGGCGCCGGCTCGAACGGCAGCGCGGGCGGCGGGCTCGTCGCCGGGTCGAAGAAGTCGAGGTCCACGAACTTCACGCCGGTGATCCCCTGCGTCCCGAGCTCCACGCGCAGCTCGGGGGCCACGTCGAGGCGCGGCGCCGCGCCGTCGGCCTTGGCGAGGAGCCCGAGCCGACGCATGTCGCGCGCATCGATGGCGACCGTCACGTCGACGTGGCGCCGATCGGTGGCGATGCCGATCGCGGCGACCTTGCCGATGGCGACGCCGCGGAACTTGACGGGCGAGCCCACGTCGAGCCCCTGGACCGACTCGTCGAAGTAGGCGTGGTACTCGAGCTTCTCGCCGCCGACGCTGCGCATCCCGAAGGTGAAGGCCGTGACGACCGCGGCGCTGGCTGCGAGCAGCGTGAAGAGCCCGAGCTTCAGGTGCGTCTTGGCCGACATCACGCACCCCCCGACGCGCGCCGGAAGAAGCCGCTCACGCGCCCGTCCGCGCTCGCGGCGAGCGCGCGCGGGGTGCCGATGGCGACGACGCAGCGCGCCTGGCGGTCGAGCAGGGCGCAGCGGTCGACGATGTCGAAGATGCTCCCGAGCTCGTGGGTGACGAGCACCACGGTCAGGCCGAGCGCGCGCTGCAGCGTGACGATGAGGACGTCGAGCTCGGCCGAGGTGACCGGATCGAGTCCCGACGAGGGCTCGTCGAGGAAGAGCAGGTCGGGCTCGAGCGAAAGCGCGCGCGCGATCGCCGCCCGCTTGCGCATGCCGCCCGACAGCGCCGCCGGCAGCTTGTGCTCCGCGTCCTCGAGCCCGACGAGGCGGAGCTTCGAGCGCACCACCGTCGCGACGGCGGCGCGCGGCAGGTCCGTCCAGCGCTGGATGGGCAGCGCGACGTTCTGGCCGACCGTGAGCGAGCCGAACAGCGCGCCGGCCTGGAACATGACGCCGTAGCGCGGGCGCGTGGCGTCGAGCCTCGGGGGTCCCGCGCCGAGGACGTCGAGGCGCCCGGCGAGGGGCTCCTCCAGGCCGACGAGGCAGCGCAGGAGCGTCGACTTGCCGGAGCCGCTACCGCCGAGCAGGCCGAAGACCTCGCCGCGCTTCACCTCGAAGCAGGCGTGCTCGACGAGCGGCGGCTCGCCGCGCCATCCGACCGACAGGTCTTCGACCGTGAGGACGCAGGGCGTGCTCATAGGCCGAGCATCCTGAAGAAGACGGTGAACAGCGTGTCGAGCACGACGATGGTGAACAAGCAGGTGACCACGGTGGCGGTCGTGCGACGTCCGACCCCGGCCGCCCCGCCAGTCGTCGCGAAGCCGTGGTGACAGCCGATGAGCGCGATGGCGACGCCGAAGGCGGCGCCCTTCACGAGGCCCGTCGCGACGTCCGCGGGGAAGATGGCGGTGCGGAGCTCGGCGAGGTAGGCCGTCGGCCCGATGTCGAGCTTGATCACGCCGACGAGGGCGCCACCCGCCACGCCAACGATGTCGCCGAGCAGCGTCAGCACCGGGCCCACGAGCGCCAGCGCGGCGACCCGCGGCAACACGAGGTAGCGCACCGGGCAGAACCCCATCGTGCGCAGGGCGTCGATTTCCTCCGACACGCGCATGGTGCCGATCTCGGCCGCAAACGCCGCGCCCGAGCGACCGCTCACGACGATGGCGGTCATGAGCGGCGACAGCTCGCGCACGACCGAGATGCCGACGACGTCGGCGACGAACGCGTGCGCGCCGTAGAGCGCGAGCTGGTCGGCCGACTGGTAGCCCATGACGAAGCCGACCAGGAAGTCGAGCAGGAGCACGATGGGCACGCCGTCGATGCCGGCGCGCTCCGCGAGCGACGGCACGGCGCGCCAGTTGCCGCTGGCCGGCCGCCGCAAGACGCCGCCGAGCGCGGCCACGATCGCGCCGACGAAGGCGACGGCGAGCTCGAGACCCCGACCGGCGTCCACCGTGGCGCGACCGAGGCGCTCGAGCCACCCGGTGCGCGCGGGCGTGGCCCGGAGGCGCGGCGGCGCGTGGCCGCCGTACAGGTGGACGAGCGGCTCGAGGCGGCGCGAGGCGCCGACGATCTCACACTCGATGCCGCGCGTCGCGAGCTCCGCACGGAGCTCGACGAGCAGGGCCATCGCCGCGCCGTCCACCGCGGCGACACCGCCGAGGTCGAGGTCGAGACGCGGCGGCGGCGCGGCGCGGCTCAGCGTGTGAAGGTCGCGCCAGAGGCGCGCGGCGACCGGGAGCCCGAGATCACCGCCGAGCAGCAGCCTCCCGTCGCCGCGCTCGACCGAGAACGCCGCTCGAGCTCCCCGGCTCGACCCGGGCTCGGGGCCCGAGCCCCGTCGCGGCTGATCGGAGGCGGCCACATCCCGGAAGCACGGAACGATCCAGGCCGGAGCCTGGACCCACGTCCCGGCCAGCTCCGCGCCGCCACACGGGCTGGCGCGGGATCACCCGGCCCCGAGCGCACGGCTCGCCGGCCCCGCCGCGCAACGACTGCGCGCCCTCGGCTACGCTTGCGCGGCCAGCCGCTCAGTCGACCGCGACGAGAAAATCGACGGGCGCGGCCTTGCCGAGCACGCCGAGCTCCGCGAGCTGCGCCGCCAGGGTCTCCCAGCGCTCCTTCGTCATCGTACCGACGCCCTTGTCGACCGCGTCGCCGCCGACGATGAGCGGCTTCTGGGCGACGGCGGCCGCGGCGAAGGTCTCGGCGTCCATCGCGCCGTTGAGCGCGGCCATCACCCGGTTCGTCGGGCCCGGCTCGGCGAGGTAGCTCGCCCAGCCGGCGCGCACGGCGCGCACGAAGGCACGCACGAGCTCGGGCTTGTTCCGCGCGGTCTCGGCGCTCGTGATGACGACGCCCACGTAGGGGTTGAAGCCCTCGTCGGCGACGAGGAACACCTTCGGGTCGCTGCCCTGCTTTTTCGCCGCGATGGGCTCGCTCGTGACGTAGCACTGCTGCGCGACGCTCGCGTCGGCGACGAAGCGCGCGACGCCGCCGTCGTAGGGCACGACCTTGGCGGTGAAGGCGCCGTACTTCTTCTTCAGGAAGGCGGCGTAGGGCAGGCCCGGCTCGATGGCGAGCACACCGTCCTTCAGGAGATCGCCGATGCCCGCAGCGCCGCGCGAGGCGTGCGCCATGAGGCCCTGCGGCGAGATCTGGAAGGTCGCGAAGAGCGGCACCACGAGCGCGCCCTTGTCGCGGGCCATGAGCACCTCGTCGGCGCCCGCGATGCCGAACTCGGCCCGGCCCGTGGCGACCATCTGCACGACCGGCACGCCCGCGCCGCCGCCCTGGATGTCGACCTCGAGCTTCTCGCGCGCGAAGGCACCCGAGTCGCGCGCCGCGTAGAAGCCGCCGAACTCGGGCTCCGGCACCCAGTTGAGCGCGAGCTTCACGCGCTCGACGCCCGCGGCCTTGTCCTCGCCCGGCGACTTCGAGCAACCGAGCGCGAGGGCGAGCACGAGCGCGAGGAGCGCGAGGAGCGAGCGCCGCATGCGCGCCTTCCTGGCATGGTCGGGCAAACGGCGCTAGCTCGGAGCGCATGCTGCGCCTCTGGTCGCTCGCGCGCGCGCTCACGACGGTGAGCGCCGCGGCGGCGTTCCGGCGCGCCGCACCGCTCTACTTCGGCATCGGCATCGCCGCGGCCGTGCTCTTCGCGGGCAACGGGCTCGACGCCGCGACCGTCGTCGCGCTCGCGGAGCGCTCGTGGCCGGTGAGGCTCGGCCTCTGGGCGAGCTGGCTCGTGGCGCTGACCCCGCTCGCGCACACCCTGCTCGAAGATCCCGCGACGCGCTGGCTTCGCTCGCTGCCCGTGCCGCGGAGCCACTTCTGGCTCGTGTGCGGCGTGCACCTCGCGGCGGCCGAGCTGCCCTGGACGATCCTCTGGGGCCGCGGTGGGGGCTGGCTCGCGGGCGCCGCGGCGACCGCGCTCGCCGTCGCGGCCCACGCGCTCGTCGTCGCCCGTCCGCGCGGCGCCGTCGAGTGGCTCGCGGCCGTGTTCGTCGCCACGGCGATCGCGATCCCCACGGTGCCGGACGAGGGCGAGAATCTGGCGACGCAGCGGCTCGCGATGCTGGTCGTCGGCCTGTGGGGTGCGCGCGTCGGGGTCGCGGCCGCGTTCGGGCGGGCCCCCGAGCACGATCGGCGCCGCGCGCGCCAGAGCGTGGGCGGGCCGGCGCCCGTCGCGCTCGCGCTCGCGCACCTCGCCATGCTGCGCCGCGGGGAGGGGGCGACCCTCGGGCGCAGCGCGGCCCTCACGCTCCTCGGCAGCGCCGTCGCCTCGCTCGCCATCCGCAGCAACGGCGTCACCTCCCTCGAGGGCCGGCTCGTGGTCGCGCTCGCCGCGATGGCGCTGCCCCTCGCGCTCGCGAGCGCCGCGCTCGCCCGACCGCTCACGGCCGGGGAGCGCGCGGCGGACGGCTTTCTCGCGGCCCACGCGGCCGGCCCCGGCCTGCGCGCGCTCGCGGCGGCGGGCGCGCTCGCGAGCGCGGGCGCCCTCTTCGGGCTCGCCCACGGCGTGCTCGTCGCGCTCGGCGCGAGCGCCGACGCGGGGCAGGCGGTGGTGCTCGCCCTCACGGGCGCCGCGGGCGGGGCGGCGCTCGCGGTCCTCGTGCTCGCCGTGACGCGCGCGGCCGAGCGCGGCAGCCCGCGCGACGCGGAGCGCGTGCTCGTCGGGGTCGTCGCGGTGGCGGTCGGGGCGCTCGTCGCGGCCGTCGCGCTCGGCGTTGCGGCGCTCGCGCTCTGGACCCTCGGGGCAGCGGTCGCGCTCGCCGTCGCGTGCCGCGGCGGGGTCCGTGCGCGCTCCGCTGCGCAGCGGAGCGCGCGACCGTGAGCCTCGTCGTCACCGGAATCGACAAGCGCCTCGGCGGCAAGGTGGTGCTCGCGGGCGCGAGCCTCACCTGCGCGCGCGGCGAGCTCGTCGCGCTCACGGGCGACAACGGCGCCGGGAAATCGACGCTGCTCCGCATCGTCGCGGGCGAGCTCCTGCCGGACGCCGGCCGCATGACCCTCGACGGCACGCCGCTCGACACGGCGCACGCCGCGGCGCGGCGCGAGCTCGGCTACGTGCCCGAGGGCGCCTGCCCCCTGCCGCTCCTCACGGTCGCGGAGCTCGCGGCGCTCGTCGCGGCGCTGAAGGGCGCGCCGCCGGCAGCCGAGTCGCTCGTCGAGCGGCTCGGGGTCGGGCCGTTCCTGTGCGAGCGCATGGGGTCGCTCTCGCTCGGCCAGCGCCGGCGCGCCTGCCTGCTCCTCGCGCTCGTCGGCGCGCCGTGGCTGCTCGTGCTCGACGAGCCGACGAACGGCCTCGACGCCGAGGGCGTCGCGATGCTGGCCGAGCTCCTCACCGAGCACGCGGGCGCGGGCGGCGCCGCGCTCTTCGCCACGCACGAGCTCGACTTCGCCGACGGGCTCGGTGCCCGGCGCCTGGCGCTCGCGGGCGGACGCATCGTCGAGTGAGGCTCGCCCTGGGGCAGGGGCATGCGGTTCGGCGCGGCATGGGCCCCTCCCCTGGCTCGCGCTGCGGCTCGCCCTGGGGCAGGGGCATGCGGTTCGGCGCGGCATGGGCCCCTCCCCTGGCTCGCGCTGC
>JADLAB010000338.1 GCA_020848455.1 Polyangiaceae bacterium | reverse complement strand
GCGATCGCGTTCGGCGTGCTCGTGTGGGGCGGCGCGTGGCTGGCGGGCGACCGGGCCCGGCTGCGCCAGGAGCGAATGGCCGAGCTCGAGCAGCGCGCCCTGCGCGCCGAGCACGAGGCCGAGCGCGAGCGGCGCCTGGCCACTGCCGAGGAGCGCACGCGCATCGCCCGCGACCTGCACGACTCCGCCGGCCACGCGATCAACGTCATCCTCGTCCACGCGGGCCTGGGCCGGGTGCGCGCGACGGACGATCCGCAGGCGCGCGAGACGTTCGCCACCATCGAGGCGGTGGCGCGCGACACCGTGGCCGACATCGACCAGCTCGTCGCCGCCCTGCGCGACGACGCCGCCGGGCCCGGGGTGGAGCCGCCGCCCGGCCTGGCCGCCCTCGACGCGCTCGCCGACCGCCACCGGGTCGCCGGCCTCGACGTCACCGTGGACGTCCACGGCGAGCAGCGGCCGCTCGCGCCGAGCGTCGATCGCGGCGCCTACCGCATCGTCCAGGAGGCGCTGACGAACGCGGCCCGCCACGGCGACGGCCACGCCGGCGTCGACCTCGCCTTCGCGCCCGACGCGCTGGAGATCACGGTCGACAACCCGGTCGGTGCGGGCGTGCCCGCCCGGCCCGGCGGCGGCCACGGGATCGCCGGCATGCGCGAGCGGGCCGCGCTGCTGGGCGGCAGCGTCGAGGCCGGCCGCCGCGACGGCCGCTTCTGCGTGCACGCCCGGCTCCCGCTGACCGCGGCCGGCGCATGACCCGCGTGCTGATCGTCGAGGACGACGCGCTGATGCGCGCCGGCCTGCGCGGCGTGCTGAGCGCCGACCCCGCCATCGAGGTCGCCGGCGAGGCGGCCGACGGCAGCGACGCGCTCTACCGCACCCGGCTCCTTCGGCCCGACATCGTGCTCATGGACATCCGGATGCCGGGCCGCGACGGGATCGCCGCCACGCGGGACGTCCTCGGCGCGTTCCCCGAGGTCAAGGTCATCATCCTCACGACCTTCGAGCAGGACGACTACATCTTCGGCGCCCTGCGCGCCGGCGCCTCGGGCTTCCTGCTCAAGCGCACGCGGCCGGAGGACCTCGTGGCCGCGATCCACACGGTCGCGGCGGGCGACTCCCTGCTGTCGCCGTCGGTCACGAGCCGGGTGATCGAACGGATGGCGCGCCAGCCCGCGCCCGACCTGGCGCTCGACGCCCGCCTCGCCGAGCTCACCGGGCGCGAGCGCGAGGTGCTCGAGCTCGTCGCCCGGGGCCTGTCCAACGCCGAGATCGCGGCCCGGCTCGTCATCGAGGAGTCGACGGTCAAGACCCACACGAAGCGGATCCTGGCCAAGCTCGGCGTGCGCGACCGCGTGCAGGCGGTGATCTTCGCCTACGAGCACGGGCTCGTGGCGCCCGGCGCTGGGTGCTAGGGGTGCCGATGCCGGCCCTCGGCTTGACAAGGTCGAGTACTGAAACCTGCCGGCGTGAGGCGGGCCCCCGTGGGTGCTACTCCGCCTCCGGGTAGGCGATGAGCTCGATCGGCTGCTCGCCCGGCGCTTCGAGGTAGAACGAGCGCGAGCCGTCGCGGTGCGCGTGGATCTCCATCGCGTGGCGCTCGGCCAGCCGCTCGAGCTCGAGGTTCGACACGCGCCACGCCATGTGGTCGGGGTGCTGGCCGGGGGTGACGAACGCGATCTTCGCCCCGCCGGCCTCGATCATCGCCCAGGTGTCGTCCTGGTAGAGGACCTTGGTTGCGGGGATCATCTCCCGCCACCACGCCACGGCGTGCGCGATGTCGGGGACCTGGTGGGCGACGTGGTCGAACTGCATGCTGCTTGGTACAGTACGCGCCGTCTGCCGATAGTCGCAGCCGCCCAAGTCACGAGCACCGCGCCACATACGCGGTCGCCCCGGGCGGGGTCCGTGAGCGCTGACGCGCCCCCTGGGGGGCTCCGCTCCGCGCTGTGCTAACTTGGATGGTCGCGCGTTTCCCGGCGCGCGGACCCCACGCCTCTCGCACCTTCGACCCTTCAGAGGAGTCGCCGTCTTGGCTTCCGTTGACGCCACGCGCACGCGCCGCAGCTTCGCGCGCCTGCACAAGCCCCTCGAGGTCCCCAACCTCATCGACATCCAGCGCCGCTCCTTCGAGTGGCTCACCGACCCCGAGAACGGTGGGCTGCGCGAGACGATCGACGACATCACGCCGATCGAGGACTACACCGGCAACCTGGCCGTCGACTTCGGCGAGTTCAGCTTCGACGAGCCGGTCGCGTCGATCGAGGAGTGCCGCGAGAAGGACCTCACCTACGCCCGCCCGCTGACCGTCACCGTCGCGTTCGTCAACCGCGAGACCGGGGAGATCCGCGAGCAGTCCGTCTTCATGGGCGACTTCCCGTGGATGACCGACCGGGGCACGTTCATCATCAACGGCACCGAGCGCGTCGTCGTCACGCAGCTCGTGCGCTCCCCGGGCGCCTACCTGATGGAGCCCAAGGACCGCGAGAAGCAGGTCTTCATCGCCAACCTGATGCCCGCGCGCGGCTCGTGGCTGGAGCTCGAGATCGACAAGAAGGGCAAGGTCTACGTCCGCATCGACCGCAAGCGCAAGCTGCCGGTCACCGTGCTGCTGCGCGCGATGGGCTACGCGAGCGACGAGGAGATCCTGCGCCTCTTCGACAACTCGCTCTACATCCGCAACACGATCGACTCCGACACCGAGGTCACCAAGACCGAGGAGGGGGCGCTCATCGAGCTGTTCAAGAAGCAGCGCCCGGGCGAGCCGCCCAGCGTCGACAACGCGCGCGCGCTGCTCAACCAGCTCTTCTTCGACCCCAAGCGCTACGACCTCACCCGCGTCGGCCGCTACAAGCTCAACTCGCGCCTCGGCCTCGACATCGACCTCGAGACGCGGACCCTGACCCACGACGACATCCTCGCGCTGGTCAAGGAGCTCGTCACCCTGCCCAAGCTGCTCGGCATGCCCGAGGAGCCGGAGGTGGAGATCAAGGACTACGCGGCGGAGGCGGCCTCGATGCCGCGCGAGCCGGTGGCCGAGCACCTCGACGAGTACG
>JADLAB010000337.1 GCA_020848455.1 Polyangiaceae bacterium | reverse complement strand
GTCGTGCGGCTCACGCATCTGCTCGAGACGAGCGTCGGCGCGTGGGAGCAACTGGCGCTGTCGGCGGCGTTCTACGCGCAGCCGTGGGACCCCGACGCGCCCGTCTCGGGCTTCGTCGACACGGTGCCGACGCCGGACGGCGTCGTCTGCGACCTCTACTATCAATCGGGCGGCATGCCACCGGACCCGCCGCCGCCGCCGCCGCCGCCCGAGGTCGACGCCGGGCACCTCACGGCGGGCACGGCCGGCGAGCTGCTCGCCATCGACTTCGACGGCGCGCACTACGGGGTCGACTCGCGCGCCACGGGCGATCCCGCGCATCCGCTGCCAGGCTGGCTCGTCCCGGGCCCGATCGACCTCGGGTTCGCGGGCGGAGGCGCCGCCGACGTGCCCGCGTTCACGGCCCCGGCCGTCCTCCCCTCCGCTCCGACCATCCTCGCGCCGCCCCCCGGCCCGACCCCTGCCCCGCTCGAGCCGGACGGTACGCACCTCGTCGCCTGGCAGCCCGGCGACGCGACGGAGGTCGGCGTGCGCCTCGACTTCAACCTCGACTGGGACAACGCCGTCTTCATCTGCCATCCGCCCTCCGGCGTGACGGAGCTCCGGCTCCCCCACGACTGGCTCACGCAGTTCACCTGGGGCTCGGGCGAGCTCACGGTCGAGGCCCGCAACCCGACCGTGGCCCCGCCGGCGTCGGCCTACGTGGCGCTGCGGCCCGTGCGGGCGCGACGACAGAGCGTGTACTTCGAGGTGTGGTAGCCGTCGCGCCCCACGCCGCGCGCCCGACGCCCCGGGGAGCGGGTGCGGGTGCGGGGCGCCGCCGTGTCACGTGGCCGGGGTCACGGCCCCGGCCCTTCGCCCGGATCGCGGACGACGCGGGCGGCGTCCTCGGGCTGGGGCGGGATGAGGCCGAGGGCGCGGGTGAAGCCGAGCCGGTAGTCGATCGTGAGGATGTGGTCGCCGGGCGGCGGGAAGCTCATGCCGTAGGCGCTGCGGACGACGCAGGCCGTGACCTTGGCGGCTTCGAGCTCGGCGGAGGAGCGGCCGTCGACCTGGGAGACCGAGCCGTCGCGGCCGATGACGAAGCGGAGCTCGATGCGGCCCTCGAGCGTGGGGTTGCGGCGCAGGCCGAGCTCGTAGCAGCCGCGCATGGCGCCGAGGCGGGCCCGGGCGCGCTGCTCGACGAGCTCGATGGGCAGGATGTGCTCGCGAGAGGCGCCGCCGCCCATGCGGATGCTCAGCGGCGGGTCCTCGGGCTCGGACGGGCGCGGCAACGCGGCGAGCGGCGGGTCGAGCGGCGGGGGGACGAGGCCGGCGGCGTGAACCCGGAGGGCGGCGCAGAGCGTGCGTCGCTCGCTCGCGTCCGAGCTCCGCCGGAACGGCTCGAAGTCTCCGTGGCCGACCCCCTGCGCGCCGCAGTGCAGGTCGTGGAGGAGCTTCGCCTCGGCGGCGAGGTCGCTGGCGCAGGCGGAGCGCTCGGGACCGAGGAGCTTCAGGATCTCGAGGTAGAAGAGGCCGGCGCGCGGGGCGTCCTCGTGGTCCGGATGGTGGACGGCGACGTCGCGGAGCGCCGCGGCGGCCTCCGGCCACTCGTGCGCGGCGGCGAAGATGCGCGCTCGGTCGAGCTTCGCGGCGACGTAGCTGGCGTAGGCCTCGGCGAACGAGCGCGGTGGCTCGCCGAGGCAGAGGTAGCGGCCGAGGATGGCGACGCGCGCCGCGAGCTCCGGGCGGAGCTCCTCGCGCGGCCCGGGCTCGAGGCGGCCGGCGGCAAGCCCGAAGTCCGGGCGCTCGGCGTAGCAGGCGACGGCGCGGTAGACGGGCTCGGCCGCGTCCGGCTCGAGCGCGTGCAGCTCGTCGTAGGCTGGAGCGCACTCGCCGCGGCGCTCGGCCGTGTCGAGCTCGGCGAGGGCCCACTTCAACCGGTGGGCGCTCGGCCGCGCCGCGGGCAGGAGATCGACCTCGGGAGACGCGAGGTCCGCGTCGCCGAAGGCGCCGAGCAGGAGGCGGTAGAGCTCGCGCGCGGCGCCGAACGTGCGGTTGTCGCGGGTGCCCCACACCCCGCGCGCGCCCACGGCCTCGACGTGCCAGCGGGTCGCGACCTCGGTCCCGAGAGAAAGGGCCGCCGCGCGGCAGCGCGCGACCTCCGCCCCGGCGGCGCCGTCCTGACCGGCCGCCGCGAGCCGCTGCAAGCGCTCGACCTCGTGCTTCAACGCCTCGAGGACGGGCGGCGGGTAGCTCTTCATGCCGACGACCGCGCGCGCGCGTCCGAGGCCGTAGGCGCACGCGCGCGGGCTCGCCCCGGCGCGCCGCTCGAGCTCCTCGTAGAGCGCCGCGGCGGTCGCGAGCTGCCCCGTGCGCTCGGCCTCGCGCGCGACGGCCTCGACGAGCTCGAGCGCCCGCCCGTCGCCTGCGCCGCCAGCCGGCGCGAGCGCCCGGAGCACGTCGTACGCGCTCGCCGGATCGCCGTGGCGCGCGTAGAGCGCGACGAGCTCGCGCCGCGCTGGCTCGCCGAGCTCGCCGCCGAGCCCGATCACCCTCAGGAGCTCGGCCTGCGCGGCCGCGGGCTCGCCGAGGAGCCAGAGCGTGCGCGCGAGCTGGAACCGCGCGTAGGGCTCGAGAGCCCCTGCCCCGCCCGCTGTGGGCGGCGTCGCGAGGAAGGCCTCGTAGGCCGTGCGCGCCGGCGCGAGCTTGCTGTCGTCGGAAGCGGCTGCGGCGAGAGCAGCGTCGGCGGCGAGCAGAGGTTTCTGCGCGGCGGGGTCGAGGCGTGGGAGGAGCTCGTCGCGGCGCACGAGCGCCGCGATCGCCGCGGTCGTGACCGGCTGCTCGACCGGCAGCGGTCGCGGGTCGACGACGTGCGAGGGGCGCGGCCAGATCATGGGCTCGCCGTCGTCGGGGCGCCGCGCGGGGCAGGTGAAGAGCGAAGCCACGACCGGCTCCGGGAGGCAGCGGTCGGCGGCCGGGGAGCGCGTCGGTGCGGGCCCAGGACCCGGCGCGACCGGGGGCGCGGGGGGGACGCAGGCCGCGAAGAGCAGGCAGAGGGCCCCGAAGGCGCGGGCTCCCGGGTGGCGTGTGACGCTCATCTGGCGAGCTTCGCGCGGAGCCGGCCGAGCGACAAGCGCGCGGACGCCACGCCAGCGCGCGCCTCGGCGGGCCGCCCGGGGCCCGCCTTGCACGGGCACGGGAGCCACGGCGAGGCCCGTCCTCACGCCCGCCCCCGCGCGGACTCCTGGGCCGCGCGCCCCGAGTTGACGCGCGTCAAACGCGCTCGCGAGGCGTCCGCCCGGGTGGCAGGCTCCCCCCGGTTGCGCTAGCGTCCGCCGCGCCAAACGAAGGAGCTCTCCATGACCCCGATTAAGAGCGCAGCCGTGATCGGGGGGGGCGTGATGGGCAGTGGCATCGCAGCGCACCTCGCGAACGCGGGTGTGCGTGTGCTGCTGCTCGACATCGTCCCTCCGGACCTGAAGGACCACGAGAAATCCGACCCGAAGGCCCGCAACCGCTTCGCGCAGGGCGGCCTCGACAAGGCCGTCAAGTCGCGACCGGCTGCCTTCTTCCACGCGTCGTTCGCAGGGCTCGTCTCGGTGGGCAACGTCGAGGACGACCTCGGCAAGCTCGCGCACGTCGATCTCGTCGTCGAGGCGATCATCGAGAAGCTCGAGCCGAAGCGCGCGCTGTTCCAGAAGCTCGAGAAGATCGTGGCGCCGCACTGCGTGGTCGCCTCGAACACCTCGGGCCTGCGCATCGCGGCGATGATGGAGGGCTTCTCGCCCGCGTTCAAGCAGCGCTTCCTCGTCATGCACTTCTTCAACCCGGTCCGCTACATGAAGCTCCTCGAGCTCGTGGTCGGCCCGGAGACGTCGCAGGAGACGCTCGAGCAGATCCGCCGCTTCGGCGAGGATCGCCTCGGCAAGGGCGTCGTGCTCGGCAAGGACACGCCGAACTTCGTCGGCAACCGCATCGGCGCGCACGCGATGATGGCGGCGATCCACCAGATGCTCGCCGACGATCTCGCCCCCGAGGACGTCGACAACATCACGGGCCTGCCCATGGGGCACCCGAAGAGCGCGAGCTTCCGCACGGCGGATCTCGTCGGCCTCGACACCTTCGCGCACGTGGCCGACAACTGCTACGCGGCGCTGACGTCGGACGAGGACCGCGACGTCTTCAAGCTGCCGGACTTCGTGCGGCAGATGGTCGACAAGAAGCTCCTCGGCGACAAGACGAAGGGCGGCTTCTACAAGAAGGGTCCGGACAAGAGCCTCCAGACGCTCGATCCGAAGACCCTCGCCTACCGCGCGAAGGGTGGCGACGAGGCCGTCGCGAAGCTCACCAAGGGCCTGTCGAAGATCGAGGACCCGAAGGAGCGCCTCCGCAAGCTCGTGGCCGACGGCGGCAAGGCGGGTACCTTCGCCTGGAAGGTGCTCTCGCGCTCGCTCGCCTACTCGGCGCGCCGCATCGGGGAGATCGCCGACGAGGTGACGGCCGTCGATGACGCCATGAAGTGGGGCTACAACTGGGAGCTCGGGCCCTTCGAGGCCTGGGATGCGCTCGGTTTCGCCGCCACCCTCGAGCGCATGCAGAAGGAGGGCGTGAAGCTGCCGGCGAGCGTGCTCGCGATGAAGGACAAGGGCGCGACCGGCTTCTACAAGGGCAGCGAGGTCTGGGATCTCCAGAAGGGCGCCTACGTGCCGCGCAAGCTCGACGCGCGCAACCGGTCGGTCGTGGAGCTCCGCAAGGGCAGCGCCGCCGTCTTGAAGAACGACGGCGCCGAGGCCTGGGATCTCGGCGACGGCATCCTCGGGCTCACCTTCAAGAGCAAGGCGAACAGCCTCGATCCCGACGTCATCAAGATGCTCGGCGACGCGGCGACCGAGGCCGAGAAGAACTTCCGCGGCCTCGTCATCGCCAACCAGGGCGAGCACTACTGCGTCGGCGCGAACGTGTTCCTCGTCGTCATGGCGGCGGGCCAGAAGAACTGGGACCAGATCCGCGGCATGGTCAAGGCGTACCAGGACGTGACCCAGCGCCTGAAGTACGCGACCGTGCCCATCGTCGCGGCGCCCTACGGCATGACGCTCGGCGGCGGGCTCGAGCTCTGCTTCGCCTGCTCCAGCGTGCAGGCGGCGGCCGAGACCTACGCGGGCCTCGTCGAGGTCGGCGTCGGGCTCATCCCCGGCGGCGCCGGCACGCTCAACATGCTGTGGCGGGCGTTCGAGGGCATCCCCGAGGGCGCGCAGCTCAACACCCAGGAGCTCGTGACCCAGACCTTCAAGAACATCGCCATGGCCAAGGTCGCGACGAGCGCCGACGAGGCGAAGGCCTTCGGCTACTTCCGGCGCCAGGACGGCGTGTCCTTCGACCGGTCGCGGCAGGTGACCGAGGCGAAGGCGCGCGCCATCGGCCTCGCCGAGGCCGGGTACCGCCCGCCCACGCCGCGCAGCTACGTGCTCCCCGGCGAGGGCGGCATCGCGACCCTCTCCTTCATGGTCGATGCCCTCGTCGCCGGCGGGTACGCCTCCGAGCACGACGGGCTCATCGCGCGCAAGCTCGCCGTCGTCCTCTGCGGCGGGCGCGGCGGCGCGGCCCGGCCCGTGACGGAGGACGAGGTGCTCGAGCTCGAGCGCGAGGCCTTCGTCAGCCTGTGCGGCGAGGCGAAGAGCCAGGAGCGCATGCAGTACATCCTCATCAACAACAAGCCCCTGCGGAACTAAGGGAGCGACCCATGCAGAACATCGTCATCTTGGATGCTGTCCGCTCGGCCGTGGGCCGGGGCGGCAAGGGCTCGCTCGCGCTGCGGCGGCCGGACGAGCTCGCGGGCGAGGTCGTGCGCGGCCTGCTCGCGCGCCTGCCCCAGATCAAGCCCGCGGACGTCGAGGACTTCGTGCTCGGCTGCGCCTTCCCCGAGGGCGAGCAGGGCCTCAACATCGCGCGGGTCGTGGGCATGCTCGGCGGGCTGCCCGTCGAGACGAGCGCCGTGACGGTCAACCGCTTCTGCTCGAGCGGCCTGCAGGCCATCGCGCTCGCGGCCGGCTCGATCGCGCTCGGCTCGGCGGACGTCGTCGTGGCGGGCGGGGTCGAGTCGATGAGCATGGTGCCCATGACGGGCAACAAGCTCTCGGCCTCGCTCGAGGCGATCGAGCGCTTCGCGTCGGTCTACACGCCGATGGGCATCACGGCCGAGACCGTGGCGAAGCGCTTCGAGGTGAGCCGTCAGACCCAGGACGAGTTCGCGCTCCGCAGCCAGCAGAAGGCGGCGGCCGCGCAGAAAGAGGGCCGCTTCGACGCCGAGATCGTCCCCGTGACGGCGCTCTCGTTCAAGAACGGCGAGCGCGTGCCCCGGGAGTTCAAGGTGGACGAGCTGCCGCGCGCGGACACCACGCTCGAGGGGCTCGCCGCCCTCAAGCCCGTGTTCGCGCTCAACGGCACGGTCACGGCCGGCAACGCCTCGCCCGTCTCGGACGGCGCCGCGGCGGCGCTCGTCACGAGCGCCGACAAGGCGAAGGCGCTCGGCGTGAAGCCGCTCGGGTACTTCCGCCAGTTCGTCACGGTCGGGGTCGATCCGACGATCATGGGCATCGGGCCCGTGCCGGCCATCCGGAAGCTCTTCGCGAAGACGGGCCTCTCCGTGAAGGACATCGACCTCTTCGAGGTGAACGAGGCCTTCGCGAGCCAGTCGGTGTACTGCCAGCGCGAGCTCGGCATTCCCGACGAGAAGCTCAACGTGAACGGCGGCGCGATCGCGCTCGGCCACCCGCTCGGGTGCACCGGCGCCAAGCTCGTCGCGACGGCTCTCTACGAGCTGCGGCGGCGCGGCGCTCGCTACGCCGTCGTGAGCATGTGCATCGGCGGCGGCATGGGCGCCGCGGGGCTCTTCGAGCGCGCGGGCTGACGGGCGCAAGGCGCGTCCTCGCCAGCGTGCGCGGGCGCGGTGCGGGCTCCCGGGGGGGACCGCGCCGCGCCCGTTTTACATTTCGAGCTCGAACCTTCGAGCTGCGCGCCGCGAGCGGCGAGCTTCGACCCCGTTCACGTCCCGGCGCCGAGGGCCGCCTCGATGTCCTTCTCGAGGGACTCGGGCTTGTCGTTCGGCGCGTAGCGCTCGAGCACCTGCCCGTCGCGGCCGACGAGGAACTTCGTGAAGTTCCACTTGATGGCCTCGGTGCCGAGGACGCCGGGGCGGGCCTTCTTGAGGGCGACGTAGAGCGGGTGCGCGTCGCCGCCGTTCACGGCGACCTTCGCGAACATGGGGAAGGTGACGTCGAAGCTCGTCGAGCAGAAGGTCTTGATCTCCGCCTCGTCGCCGGGCTCCTGCGCGCCGAACTGGTTGCACGGAAAGCCGAGCACGGCGAGGCCTCGGGCGGCGTACTTTCTGTGGAGCTTCTCGAGCCCGTCGTACTGCGGCGTGAAGCCGCACTTGCTCGCGACGTTGACGACGAGCAGCACCCGACCCCGGTACTTCTCGAGGGTCGTCTCCTCGCCGTCGATGGTCCGGACCGGGATGGCGTAGATCGATGCGGTCATGCGTTCCTCCAGGGGCGGAACCATGGCGCGGTCCGGGGTCGCGCGCCACGCCTTCGGCGCGCGCTAGTCGCCCTCGGGCCCCGGCGCGGCCGGGCGCACCTTCAGGCTCTTCCAGCGCGCGAGCTCGACGAGCCCGGCGGGCGCACCGCGCGGCTTCGAGACGTCCGAGGCGCGACAGACGTGCACCTCCACCTTCGGGGCGCCGCAGGCCTTGGAGTACCAGGCGGCCGCGGCCGCGGCGACCTCGAGGACGGAGCGCGGGACCTCGACGCGATCGGGGTTGCGCACGACGACGTGGCTGCCCGCCGTGCCGCCCGCGACGTGCATCCAGAGGTCGTGCGGCGCGGCGACGTCGAAGGTGAGGTAGTCGTTGTCGTCGGCGCCGCGGCCGATGAGGACCTCGAAGCCCTCGACGAGGACGGTGCGGTAGGGGCGACCTTTGCTGGCCAAGGCACGGCGTGCATAGCGGGGCGGCCGCGCGGGGAGAAGAGCCGCCCGCGATACGGGCGCGCGCGCGGCGCGTGCCGAGCCCCGACGCCACCGCCCTAGAACACGTAGCCGAGCCCGAGACGGCCATAGGGCATGCCCCAGCCGCAGGTGGGCGGAAAGCGGACCACGCACGTCGTCGACGCGCCGCAGGGCGGGATGCAGCGCTCGAGGCCCGCGACGGCGTTGCCGGTGAGGGCGAGGGGCTCGCCGGCGGCGGCGAGGAGCGCGAAGCCGCTCGCGTGGCGCAGGGCGAGCCCGATCTCGAGGTTCGCCATCACGTACCAGCCGCCCGGGCCGTAGACGGAGCTCATGCCGACGTCGAGGCTGGGGGCGACCACGACCTCGGGCGCCTGCGCCGCGGCGGGCTCCACGCGCAGGAAGATCGCCGTTCCGAAGCCCCACGGGCTGCCGCCGAAGGACAGCTCGAACCAGAGCAGCGGATCCGGCGAAGCGCCGACCGTGAGCGCCCCGAGGCCCGCCGGCGGGAGGATCGCACCGCCGTCGGCGCGCAGGATCCAGTGGAGCCCGCCCTCGGCGGACGCGGGCTCGGTCGGCGGCGGCGGCGCGGGCTCGAGCCAGACGTCCTCGTCGCCGTCGGACGGCTCGGGCTCCTCCGCGCGGGCGGCCGCTGGCGCGAGCGCACCGGCGAGCGCGAGCGCGCACGCCGCGAGCCACCGGGTGGGGAGCGCGGCCACGCTCACGGCCTCCACGGGGTCGAGGCGCGGGGGCAGCCATCGGGCGGCAGGCCCGGCACGGTGGGGCAACGATCGGCGACGTCGGGCACGCCGTCCCGATCGTCGTCGCCCTCGGGGCACCCGTCGGCGTCCGCGAAGCCGTCGACGTCCTCCGCGTTCGAAGGGCACCGGTCGTAGAGGTCGGGGATGCCGTCGCCATCGCGGTCGGTGGCGCCCCCGACCGCGCCGGGCCCCGCGGAGCCGGGCTTCTTCGGCGCCGGCGGCACGTAGGCCGGCGCCGCGCTCGACTCGAGGCCGCCCTGCGCGTCCGTCGCCTCGGTCGCGTCGGTCGCACGCGGCGCCGGAGCGGTCCTGCCGGAGGGCGCAAGCTCGACGATCGGCACGCTCCCGGGCGCCACCTCGGGCGCGCGGCACGAGGCGACGCTCGCCACGAGCGCGAGCCCGAGCGCGAGATCCGCACGCGACGAGCCGGTGGGGAGCGCGGGCGCCATCGGCCGGATTCTACACCGTCGGCCAGACGCTCGCTCCCGCCCGCGCCCGCGCTCGCACCTTCGCCCGCACCCGCGCGCGTCACTCGTCGGTGGGGTCGAAGTCGACGTGCGCGAGCACGCCCGCGAGCTCGTCGAACAGCCCAGGCGGCGCCGGCTCGAAGGACTCGGCGGACAAGAGCGCCCGAGCGAGGCGCGCGACGTCGCCGTCCCCCGGGGCGAGCAGAGCGTCGGACACGCCGCGGCGGAGCTCGGGGGCGAGCCCCGGTCGGACGGCGAGCAGGTCCATGGGGATGCCGCCGACGTCGACCAGCACCCGCACCGGCAGGGTGCCCCAGCCGGCGTGCCGCACCTGCCGGGCGCCGCCCTCGGGGCGCGCGAAGTACGCGAAGGACGCGCCCACGTCGGCGCGCCCGCGCTCGACCGCACGGGCGACGGCGCCGTGCGAGCCGAGGAAGCGCTCCTCGGCGAAGACCCGCTGCGGATCGAGGCCGCGCGCGCGGAGCAGCGCGCGCGCGACGAGGTGCCCGCCGACGCTGAGGCGATCGACCCAGGCGATGCGGCTGCCGCCGAGATCGTCGACGCCCCGGATCGGCGAGTCGGGGCGCACGAAGAGCGCGGTCGAGTAGCTCACCGCCCCGTTGCGCACCGGCAGCACGACCGCCTCGGCGGCAGCGCCACGCGCCGCCCGGAGCGCCAGGAGCGGCGGCAGCCACACGAGCTCGAAGCGCCCGAGCGCCACCACCTCGAGCAGCTCGTCGTAGCTCGCGTACGCCGCGCCCGTCACGGGGACCGAGAGCGCGCGGCCGAGCGCCTCGCACAGGCCCGCGAAGATCGGGTGCGAGGTCTCGGCGTCCGGGCCGAGGACCGCGGCGAAGCGCAGGCCACCGGGCGCGCCGGCGGTGCGGGGGCCCCGCACGAGGGCCTCGGTCGGGGCGTGCCCGGCCGGATCCACGAGCTCGTCGCCGGGGTCGCGCGCCACGGCGCGCATTGTAGTGCATTCCGGCGCCGACCCGCGGTCGCGATCCGCCGCGGCCTCGTGTAGCTTGCCCCCGAGGCCGTGATCCGCGCAGACGAGCTGACGAAGCACTTCAAGGTGCACCGCCGCAAGCCGGGCTTCGCGGCGGCGCTCGCCTCGGTGTTCCGGCGCCGCTACGAGGTCGTCCGGGCGGTCGAGAACGTGAGCTTCCGCATCGAGCGCGGCGAGCGCGTCGGGTTCCTCGGCCCGAACGGCGCCGGCAAGACGACGACGCTGAAGCTCCTCGCGGGGCTGCTCCACCCGACGAGCGGCGCGGTGACGGTGGACGGGTACGTGCCCTCGAAGCGACCACCCGAGCTCCTCGGCTCGATCACGCTCGTGATGGGCCAGAAGTCCCAGCTCATCTGGGATCTCCCGCCGTCGGAGACCTACGCGATGAACCGCGCGATCTTCGACGTGCCGAAGGCCGAGTTCGACGCCACGCTCGCGGAGCTCACCGAGCTGCTCGAGCTCGGCAAGCTCGTCGACAAGCCCACGCGCCAGCTGTCGCTCGGCGAGCGCATGAAGTGCGAGCTCGCCGCCGCCCTGCTCCACCGGCCGAAGACGCTGTTCCTCGACGAGCCGACGATCGGCCTCGACGTGGCGATGCAGCTCGCGATCCGCGACTTCGTGCGGCGCTACAACCAGCGCCACGAGGCGACGGTGCTCCTCACGTCGCACTACATGGACGACGTCGTGGCGCTGTGCCCGCGCATCCTCGTGATCGACGAGGGCAAGCTCGTCCACGACGGCGATCTCCGGCAGCTCGTCAAGACGATGGACCCCGACAAGCGCGTGTCCTTCACGCTGACGAGCGAGGTCGGCGCGGACGAGCTCGAGCGGCTCGGCGCCGTCATCCTGCGCGAGGGCACGCGCGTGACCCTGCGCGTCGTCGAGCGCGAGATCCCGGCCGTGGTCGGGCGGCTGCTCGGGCCGCTGCACGTCGCCGACCTCGCCATCGAGGA
Source organism: Polyangiaceae bacterium (assembly GCA_020848455.1). Taxonomy (GTDB): domain Bacteria; phylum Myxococcota_A; class Polyangia; order Polyangiales; family Polyangiaceae; genus JACRDA01. The sequence continues at coordinate 21,150 of JADLAB010000337.1, read as the reverse complement.
CCCGCCGCTCGAGGAGATCCTGCGGGCGATGTTCGGCAAGGCGCGCGAGGAGCGGGCCGCGAGCGAGGCCGCCGAGGCGGGCGGCGCCACGTGAGGTCCGGCACGAGCCGCGCGCTCCGGGCGCTGCCGACCCTGTTCCGCGTGGGCGTCGCCGAGACGGTGGCCTACCGCGCCGAGTTCCTGGTCTGGCTGCTCACCTCGACCCTGCCGCTCGTCATGCTCGGCCTGTGGACCAGCGTGGCCGGCGAGGGCCCGTTCCGGGGCTACGCCTCGCCGGATTTCGTCGCGTACTACCTCGCGACCCTCGTCGTGCGCAACCTCACGGGCTCGTGGGTGTCGTGGCAGGTGAGCGAGGAAGTCCGCACGGGCGCGCTCGCGATGCGCCTCTTGCGGCCGGTGCACCCCTTCGTGGCCCTCGGCGCGAGTCACCTCGCGGCCGTCCCCTTCCGCACCATCGTGGCGCTGCCGATCGCGCTCGTCCTGCTCGCGAGCTCGGGGGCGAGCGCGCTCAGCGGCGACCCCGGGCAGCTCCTGTGCGTGCTGCCGTCCGTCGCGCTCGCCTGGCTCGTCACCTTCGCCACGCTCTTCACCATCGGCTCGCTCGCCTTCTTCATCACGAAGTCGATGGCGATCGCGAACCTGTACTTCGGCCTGTTCTCGCTCCTGTCGGGCTACCTCCTGCCGCTGCCGCTCCTGCCGCGCTGGGTGGCGACCGTGGCCGAGCTCACGCCGTTTCCGGCCATGCTGACGACGCCGGTCGAGCTCCTGACACGCACGCTGTCGGGTGCGGACCTCGCCCGCCTGCTCGGGGTGCAGCTCGGCTGGGCGGCGGCGACCGTCCTCGTGGCGCTCACGGTGTGGCGCCTCGGGGTGCGGCGCTTCGAGGCGGTGGGCGGATGAGACGCTACCTCCGGCTCCTCGGCGTGCAGCTCCGGATGAGCGTCGCCTCGGCGATGGCCTACCGCGCCGACTTCCTCGTCGAGGGCGCCATGTCGGCGGCCTGGATGGCCGTCGCGCTGCTGCCCCTGTTCGTGCTCTACGGCGAGCGCGACACCGTGGCGGGCTGGGATGCGCCCTCGGCGCTCGTCGTGCTCGCGTACTTCATGGGCGTGCGGGCGGTCGTCGAGGGCGTCGTGAACCCCTCGCTCGTAGAGCTCGTGGACCGCATCCGCACGGGCGCCTTCGACTACGTCCTGCTGAAGCCGGTCGACGCACAGCTGCTCGTGTCGGGGTCGCGCTACGAGCCCTGGAAGGTGCTCGATCTGCTCGGCGCGGCGGGCGTCGCCGTGTACGCCTTCGTCCTGCGCGGCCACGGCCCGGAGCCCGGTCACCTGCTCGTCGGGCTCGCCCTCTTCGCGACCGGCGTCCTGGCGATGTACGCGCTGTGGATCCTGTGCGCAGCCGCATCATTCTGGGTAGTTAGACTAGATAACCTCACGTATCTCTTGAGCGCGATCTTCGACACCGCGCGCTGGCCCGTGCAGGTGTTCCGGGGCGCGTGGCGCATCGTGTTCACGTTCGTCATCCCCGTCGCCGTCATGACGACCTACCCCGCGATGGCCCTGCTCGGCGCGCTCGACGCCGGGACGGCCCTCGCGAGCGCGGGCGGCGCGCTCGCGCTCCTCGGCCTGAGCCGGCTCGTGTGGCGCGCCGCCATCCGGAGCTACACGAGCGCCTCGAGCTAACGAGGGCGCGCGCGACACGGTGCGGGGCGAGGGAACGCGGGCGCGTTGCTCGAGCGCGGGCGCTCGAGCGCGGGCGCGAAGAGTTCGCCACTTTCTTTCTCCTGTCGCCCGACTCGGCGTATGCGCGGAGCGTGGCAACGACCCCTGTGATCCCCATCGTGTCCTTCGTGTCGGCGCTCGCTCTGCTCGGCGGGTGCGACCGCGTGCGCGAGCGCGCCGAGCCCGAGCGCATCGCGTCCGTGACGCCGGAGCAGGCGCCGCCGCTCTCCCGGGGCAAGGCCCTCGAGGTGCCCGGTGCGCCCGCGCCCGAGAGCCCCGCGTCGCCGCCACAGCCCGACAAGGCGAGCGGCGACGACGACGAGCCCGCGGACGAGCCGGCCGCCGCGCCAGAGACCAAGGTGCCCACGCGCGACCGCGGCGAGCCCGAGCATGGCACGGGCAAGGGTCGCCACCGCGCCAAGAGCAGCGCGCACCACAAGGCCGCGAGCAGCGACGACGACGACCCGGCCGAGCCCGCCGCCGTCGACGCGAAGCTCCGCCTCAAGCGCCTCGTGCTCAGCCACCGCGTGGAGGGCCGTGAGCCGGTCGGCTCGGCGACGAGCTTCTCGGCCGGCGACGCCGAGGTCTACGCCTTCGTCGAGCTCGACAACGCCCCGCGCAAGGCGACCGAGATCCGCGTCACCTTCGTGTCGCCGAAGGGCGCGAGCACGACGGTGAAGCTCAAGGTCGGCGACGTCCCCCGGTGGCGCACCTGGGCCAAGCGCACCGCGGCGAAGGCGCCCGGCACCTGGCACGTCGTCGTGCGGGACGAGGACGGCAAGGAGCTCGGGCGCACGAGCTTCGAGGTGAAGAGCTAGGCCTGGGGCCCCGGGCGCCGGCGGCGCGAGCCGGCCGTGAGCGCGAAGAGCGCGAGCGCGAGACCCGCGAGCGTGCCGCCCTCGGACCGACCCACCGTGCGGCAGCCGCAGCTGCCCTCCTCGACGGGATCGGCCACGCCCGGCCCGGCCGGCGCCGCCCCGACGCCGCCGGCGCCACCCCCACCGCCCGCGCCGCCGCCGCCACCGGTACCGGGATCGACGCACAGGCCGTTCTGGCAGTACTGCGGCGCGAAGCACGTGACGTTGTCGCACGAGGTGTCGGCGCACTGGCCCGTCGCGGGGTCGCAGGTCCAGCCGGGCTGGCAGGTCACGCCGTCGCAGTTGAGCACGCAGCCGTCCGGCTCCACGCACTTCTGCCCCTCGGGGCAGTGCACGCCGGCGTCGCAGAAGCCGACGCAGAGGCCCGTCGCCTGGTCGCAGCTCTCGCCGATGTTGCACACCACGCCGACGCAGAGCGGCGAGACGCAGAGGTCGGTGTTGCCGCCGTCGCACACCGTGCCGGCCTCCGTGCAGCCGACGTTGCCCTGGTAGCAGTTGCACGGCGAGACGCAGGTGCCGCCGTGGCAGCTCTGCCCGGGCGGGCACACCACGTTCGCGCACGGGTCGAGGCACTGGCCGTCCTGGCAGATCTGCTCGCCAGGGCACGTCACCGTCGAGCACGCGTCCACGCACACGGCGTTCACGCACACCTGCCCCGGTGCGCAGCCGCAGTCGTCGGGCACGCAGGCGTTGCCGTTGCCGATGGGGGTGCAGGTCGTGCCCGGGGGGCAGTACGAGTTCTCGCCGCCGGTGCAGACGACCATGCACACGCTGGCGTGACAGGCGTAGCCCTCGCCGCACGGCGTGCCGACGGCGCCGTCGCAGTCGACGTCGGCCGGCGCATCGCACGCCTCGGGGGCGCCGGGGTGGACGGTGGGGTCCGCGTCGGCGCAGTCGCACACGGGCGGGGCACCCGGGCAGGCGCAGTCGACGTAGTGGTCGGAGTCGGCGTCCGGGCACACGCCCGCGCCGCTCTCGGTCAGGCCGGCGACGGCGTCGAGCTCGGCCTCGTTGCTGTTGTACGAGCAGGCCGGGAAATCGAGGCCGTCGTTGCCCGCGACGATCGACGCGTAGCGGAAGGTGATGCCGCAGGGCAGCGAGAAGACCTGCGCGAAGGAGTCGTCCTCGACCGCGAACTCGGGCACGTCGCCGCAGGCGACGCCGTAGGTCGCGGGATCGGGCGCGCGGGTGTTGAAGAAGCCCCAGGTGTAGATCTTCGACAGGACCGCGCGGTTCCACTTGTTGGGGTCGACGCCGTCGACGGCGGGCTGGAGGATGATCTCGGTCGCGTGCGGGTTGTCGGTGAGGAACACCGTGTACTCGAGCGACTCGCAGGGCTGCGGCCCGTGGTCGTTCTGCGCGAAGATGGCGACCTTGTTCGACGGGCCGTGGAGGTCGAACACGAGCCCCTGCCACGGGTAGAAGTTGCCGCCCACGTCGTCCGTGATGCAGGTGAAGTCCTGCGGGCACATGAGGCCGCCGCCCACGTCGACGAGCGCGGCGTTGCCGAGGCGACAGGGCTGCCACCACAGGTGGTCGACGGCGTTGAGGTAGTTGCTCGCGTTGGCGAACGTGGGTGCCGGAGAGGCGCAGCTGTACTGGCCGGGGCAGTTGTAGGGCGGGAGCGAGGTGCCTGCGCACACGGCCGGGTACTCCTGCGGGCAGCCCTGCCAGACGTTGTAGAGCGACCCGTAGACCGGCAAGTTGTAGGCGTCGTTGCCGTTCGTGTCGCGGAAGATGTCGTTCACGACGACGCCGGCAGCCGCGAGGATCTGCTGCGTGCAGGCGTTGAAGTCGCACGTGGCGGCGTGCGCGGTGGGCGTGACGAGACCGGCCGCGCCGAGCGCGGCGGCGGAAGCGAGAAGCAGGCGCAGGTTCACGGAGCTCTCCCCAGAAGCGCGAGCGCCCCAGCGGCGCCCACGACGACCCACGATACCCGCAACGCGCTCAGGTCGAAAGCGCGGCCGCCTTCGGCCGCCGCAGGCGCTCCGCCGGCAGGGGCTTCAGATCCACCCGGCAGGTCGCGCCGCCGTGCTTCGGGATCGTGCTCGTCAGGGCGTAGCCGAGGCCGAACTCCGCGCACACGCCCGCCTGGAAGCGCCCGAAGATCCCGCAGTGACCGGCCTCCCAGCCGGGCTCGGTGTACCAGGGACAGGCCGTGCCCTCGAGGTAGCCGGTGCGCGCGGCGGCGTCGGTGCCACCCCAGTGCTCCGGGTTCACGCGGTAGAGGTACTCGCTCGTGCGCAGCACCTCGATGGCGAGCGCGGCCGGATCGGCACCGCGCTCCCCGGCGAGGGCGAACAGGCGCCGGAAGTGGCCCGCATAGCGCTGGCCCGACACGAAGCAGATGTCGCCGAGCACGCGCCGCGCGTGCGGCAGGTGCGCCGGCAGCTCCTGCGTCAACACGACGAGCACCTCGCCGAGGTGCACCGTGAGCTCGCGCCAGCACGCCTCGGCGTCGAGCGGCGCGCCGAGCTGCCGCGCACGCCAGCGCTCGCCGAGGCCGCGCGCCGGTCCGCCGAGCGCCGCGAAGATCCACGCCGAGCGCGGCGCGAGATCGACCAGGTAGAGCTGCGACATGAGGAGCGCGAGGGCGCGCGGCTCGTCCTCGAGCGCGGGCAGCGACGCGTGCTCCCGCCGCAGGATCGCGTAGCGGCGCGCGAACATGCGCACCGAGAGCTGCGACAGGAGCTCCTCGGCCGCGGCGCGGCGCGCGCGCCCGTCGGGCTCGGCGGCGCCGTCGGCACCCGCGCGCGCGAGGGCGAGCGGCCGCGCGAGACCGCGCGCGAGCGTGCGGTAGAACTCGCACATGCCCTCGGCGACGAGGAGGCGGCGCAGCGGCGCGGGCCAGCGCTCGCGCCGGTAGAGGTGACGGATGGCGTGGCCGACGAAGCGCACCATCGGACCGACGTTACCACGGAGCTCCGCACGGCGGACGAGGGCCGGGAGCCCCTACACGTCCCCGTTGCCCCGCGCCCCCGTCGCGGCGACGCTCCTCGCCCGCGACCCCATGCCCACGAAGTCCAAGCAAGTCAGTCAGGCGCCGACCCGTCCACGGCCGGCTGCGGAGCGCCACGCCTTCGACGTGGCCGACCTCTACTCGGGGCCGCTCGGCGACGCGGCGCCCCGCGACGCCGAGGGCGGCGTGCCCCTCGACGAGAAGCTCCGCCAGGCCTACTTCTGGGTCGTCAACCACGCGATCATCAGCCCCTTTTACGACATCGAGTTCCAGGCCGAGCCGCCCGCCGCCTTCGCGCTCGGCGCCCGCAAGGTGCCGCTCTGCCTGCCGACGGCGCAGAGCTACTCGAGCTACGTGCTCTTGCCGCTGCTCAACCTCGCGGTCCGGCGCCGCTGCCTGCTCGTCGGCGGCCCGGGGCGCGGCAAGACGGTCATCGCGACCCTGCTCGCGCTCCTCGCCGGCTACTCGCTCCGCGAGGTGAGGCAGGGCATCCAGCACGGCCAGCCGCAGATGACCATCGCGGACTTGCTCGGCAACCCGCTGCCGTCGTCGCTCGTGTCGGCCAAGAGCATGGACGAGATCCAGATCGCCTGGCGCAAATGGCTCGGCATGCGCGTCAAGATCATCGACGAGTACAACCGCATCCCGACCCGCACGCAGTCGGCCCTGCTCACGGTGATGGGCGACGACTACGCGGAGATCTACGACCAGATCTTCGAGTGCCCGCCGGCCGCCTGGTACCTCACCGCCAACGACGACGCGGGCGGCGGCACCTACCAGGTGATCGAGGCCCTGCGCGACCGCATCGACGTCGTCGTCAAGGCGCTGCACTTCAACACGCGCTTCCTCGCTGCCCTGCTGGAGCGTATCGAAGAGGGGGTGAGCCCCGAGAACGCGGTGCCCGAGGAGATCGTGTTCACCCCCGCGGAGCTCGACCGCATCGAGCGCGAGGTGCGCGCCGTCCCGCTCGCCGCCGGCCTGCAGAAGCGCATCGCGTTCTTCGCGTCCGAGCTCGAGTTCTTCGAGCCGGCCGCGCGGCGGCTCGAGTACATGACGAAGGACACGGTCAAGGTCGCGGGCGTGCCCTTCGAGAGCCTGGGCGAGCTCGAGGATCCGACCTCGATCGGCGCCCAGACCCGCAACGGGCTGTCGGTGCGTGCGCTCATGACCTGCCTCGTGTTCGCCAAGGCGCTCGCCTACTTCCGCGGCAACGCCGAGGTAAGCTTCGAGGACGTGCGCCAGATCCTGCCCTTCGTGCTCCACGACAAGCTCGTGCAGCACAAGACCGCGCCCGCCTTCGACGCGCCCGAGCACGCGGCCTACCGCAGCGATCTCGTGAGCTGGATCCGCATGCTCTTCGACCGCTCGTGCCAGGAGTACGACCGGCTCGACCGCGACAGCAGCGATCCCGCGGCGCGCGAGCTCGAGCTCTTCGAGCGCGGGCTCGAGGGGCTCGGCGAGCGCGCCGTCGACGAGCGGCTCGCTGCCATCGAGCGCGCGCTCCGCGACGTCGAGAAGGGCGGCAAGCTCTACGGGCACCTCTACGACGACGTGCTCGCGCTGAAGTACCTGCACCAGCGCTACACGAACTACCGGATCTGGCTGCGATGCCGGGCGTGAGCGAGCTCTTCCGCGGCGTCTGCGCCGGGGAGCGCGAGCGGCTGAACGCGCTCTTCCGGACGCACGGCCGCGGGGTCGAGCCCGACGCGGCGCTCGAGCTCTTGCGGCGCACGGTCGCGCCGGTGGTGGACGCGCTCGGCGCACCGGCCGCGGGCGCGGCGCCGGCCGTCGCGACCGCGCTCTTCGAGGTCGCGCTCCGCGGGCAGGCGCGCGGGCTCTTCGGCGCGCGCACGGCGGGCGCCTTCGAGACGGCGCTCGTCGCGGCCCTGCCCCGCTTCGGCCCGGCCCTCGGGCGCGCTCCGCGCCGGCTCCTCGGCGCGCTCGGCAACGGCTGGGCGCGCCTCGAGCGCGAGCTCGGCCGCGACACGGCGACGCGCTGGCTCGACGCCTGGAGCACCGTCGCGCCGAGCTGCACGGCGTCGGACGAGGCCCTCTACGACGCCGGCCTCGTGCTCGCCTGGCGCTTCGGGCTCGCCGAGGCGCGCGACAAGGCGCTCGCGCGCGCCGCGGCGCTCGGGCCGGAGCTCTGCGAGGCGCTGACGGGCGCACGCGAGCTCGACCCCGCTCCCGAGCGCCGCTTCGCGCCCCCCGGCTCCCGCGCCCGGCTCGGCCCGCCCGCGGTCGTCGCGCGGGTGGGCGGCTTCGTGGGCTTCGGCGGTCCCTTCGCCCGCCCCCCCGACGTCTACGGCCTCGGCGGGCGCCTCTACGCGACGGACGGCGACGTCGTGCGCGAGCTCTTCGCGGACGTGTTCGGGGCCCGGCTCGTGCCGACCCCGCTCGGCTGCGAGGCGCTGCTCGAGGGAGCCTCGGAAGCGCAGGTCCTCACGCTGAACGCCGCCGGCGTCGTCGACTGGGACGGCGCCCGCGTGTCGCTCCCCGAGCTCCGCGACGCGAAGAGCGGAGCCAGGTCGCCCGGCGTCGCCGCCGTGGCGCTCGCGACGAGCCACGCCGTCTTCGTGCTCGGGCGACGGGCCGGGGGCGCATGAGCGGCGCACCCGCCACACCCGGCGCACCCGCCACCCCCGGCGCGCCCGGCCCACCCGTCACCACCGGCACGGAGGAGTCGGCCGTCACACCGGCCGCCCTGGCGCGCGCCGAGGCGTCCTTCGCCGCGGCCTGGCCCGCGGCGCTCGCCGCGCTCAGCCCCTACACGCGCCTCTTGCCGCCGCTCTACTGCCACACGGTGGCGGACGAGAAGCGCGAGGGCCTGACGGGCTCGTTCGCGATGATCCGCCTCCGGGACGAGCGCATCGTCGTGAGCCTCCGGCAGGTGGTCGAGCTCGGGCTCGAGCCCCACGCGCGCGCCATCCTCGCCCACGAGGTCGGCCACTACGTGCACGCGCCCGGCACGCTCCGCGAGCACGTGCGTCTGCACGACCGCATCCGCCGCACGCTGCCGCCGGCGCAGGCCTCGCTCGCGGGCCTCGTCGCGAACCTCTACACGGACCTCCTGCTCAACGACCGGCTGGTGCGGAGCGCCGGGGTCGATCTCGCCGCGGTCTACCGGGTGCTGCGCCGCGACCCGGCCGGGCCGCTCTGGACCGTGTACCAGCGCATGTACGAGCGACTCTGGCGCCTGCCCGGGGGCTCGCTCGTCGCCCGGCCGAGCCCCGAGGTGGACGCCGACGCCGAGCTCGGCGCGCGCATCGTGCGCCTGTTCCGCGAGCGCTTCCTCGACGGGGCGGCGTCGTTCGCGAAGCTCCTCGAGCCCTACCTCGAGAAGATGGCGCCCGACACGCCGCCCGTGCCCCAGTGGCTCGACACCGCGGGCACGCCGGTCGGCGACACCATCCCCGACGGGCTCACCGACGACGACTTCGACCCCGCTGCGGTCGAGCACCCCGCCGTCGACGCGCGCATCGCGGGCGACCTCGAGGACGAGGCGAGCGACGCGGACGAGGGCGACGGAGACGCACCAGCCGGTACGGCCACCCGCCCCGCGGTCCGCGGCGACGGGCGACCCGATCGACGGAGCGTGCGGCGCTCGCCCCAGCAGTACCTCGATCTGCTCGCCTCGGTCGGCGTGACGCGCAAGCCGAAGGAGCTCCTCGCGCGCTACTACCGCGAGCTCGCCATGCCGCACGTCATCCCCTTTCCCGCGATGCGCGTCGAGCGCGCGGGCGAGCCGTTGCCCGAGGGCCTCGACGCCTGGGAAGCCGGGAGCCCGCTCGAGCGCATCGACTGGCTCGAGACCCTCTTGAAGAGCCCGATCGTCGTGCCGGGCGTGACCACGGTCGAGCGCAGCTACGGCGTCACCGAGGGCGGCGAGCCCGAGCGGCGCCCGCCCGACCTCTACGTCGGCATCGACTGCTCGGGCTCGATGGGCAACCCGGCGCACCAGCTCACCTATCCGGTCGTCGCCGGCGTGGTGCTGACGCTGTCGGCCCTGCGCGCCGGCGCGCGCGTCATGGCGTGTCTGTCGGGCGAGTGGCACGGCCAGGGCTCGCACACCGAGACCGCGGGCTTCGTCCGGGACGAGGCCGCGATCCTGGCGGTCCTCGTCGACTACCTCGGCACGGGCTGCTCCTTCGGCCTGCCGCGTCTGGCCGAGACCTTCGTCCGGGCGCCGCGGGCGCGCGGCCGCCCCGCACACGTGCTCGTGGTGAGCGACAGCGACCTCTTCGGCGAGATCGAGGGCACGGTGGGCGGCTGGGACACGGCCCGGCTCGCGGTCGAGCGCGCCGGGGGCGGCGCCACGGCGGTGCTGCGCCTCGCGGCCTCGGAGCACTACCGCGCGCACATCGACAAGCTCGCCGCGTGCGGCTTCGAGGTGCACCTCGTGGCGAGCGAGCCCGAGCTCGTGGCCTTCGCGCGCGCCTTCGCGCGGCGTACCTTCCACTTCGAGGAGGCAGGCGCATGACGCTCGACGTGGAGCGACTCTCGAACCGGCTCGCGGCCGCGCCCGCGTGCTTCCTCTCGCCCGTCGACGCGCGGCTCACCGGCAGCGTGGACGTGGCCGCGATCGTGGCCGATCTCTTCCGCGATCGCGCGACCCGCGCCGCCGAGCCGGCCGAGCTCGAGGCCGTGCGCATGGCCGCCGCCCTCGGTGGCGACGCGCGCAAGGCCGCGCGGCGCCATCTCGGGGTCGCGCTCGTGGCGGCCTGGCTGCTCCACGACGAGGCGTTCGCCGGCACGGACGCCGGCAAGCTCGCGGCCCTGCTCGCCGGCCGCCTCGGCGAGCTCGCGGCGCTCGTCGTGCCCCGCGCCTTCGTCGAAGATCCGGACAGGCGCGAGGAGCTCGTGCGCGTGTGCCTCGACGCCCTCGGGCTCGCGCCGGACCACGAGCTCTCCGCCGACGCGGAGGACCGGCTGGCGACCCTCGACAGCACGAAGCGCGCGCGCCTGCTCGCCGACGCGCGCGCACGCGAGCAGACGCGCGAGGCCGAGCGGAAGAAGAAGCTCGAGGAGCTCAAGCGCCGCGAGGACGAGGAGCGCCTGCAGGCGGCGCGCACGACCTTCGAGGACTGACCATGCAGCCGACCGCCATCCCCGACGACTGGCGCACGAGGGCTCCCCTGCTCGGCGCGCGCGCGTGGCAGGGCCTGACCAGCTGGCTCGAGCACCCCGACGCACCGCGGTGGAACCGCACGATGGGCGACCGCGTGGGCGAACGCGAGCTCGAGGCGCTGGCGCGGTTCCGGCGCGCCCTCGCCGACGAGCCGCTCGAGGCCGCGCGCGAGCCCTCGGCCGCCATGGCGGCGCGCGTGGACGCCCTCCGCGGCACGCTGCCGCTCCTCGACGCCCTGCCCTACGGATTCGACTGCGCGCGCGACTTCGCGGACCTGCCGACCTCGTCGCGCGAGGACATCGCGCGGCGGCTCGAGGAGCTCGTGCCGCGCGACGCGGAGCTCGATCGGGCGATCGTGTACTCGACCTCGGGCACCACCGGCCACTCGGTCGTCGTGCCGAGCCACCCGGGTGCCATGGTCCAGAACCTCGCCCACCTCGAGCGGCTCGCGGCCCTCCACGGCGTGGCGCTCGCGCCCGAGGCGGGGGTGCCCTTCGCGCTCAACGCGGGCGTGCAGCAGCGCACCTACGTGTTCGCGACCTCGCTCTCGGGATGGGCCGGCGCGCTCCTCGCGAAGGTGAACCTCGCCGCCCACGACTGGGCGGGCGGCGCCGCGTCACGCGCGCGCTTCCTCGCCGCCTGGGCGCCGACCCTGCTCGCCTCCGAGCCGGTGTCGCTCGGCGAGGTGCTGCGCCTCGAGCTGCCGCTCCGGCCGAAGCTCGTCGTGTCGAGCGCGGTCACGCTCACCCCCGCCACGGCGCGCGCCGTGTCGGCGGGGCTCGGCGCCGCGGTCGTCGATCTCTACTCCGCGACCGAGACCGGACCGGTCGCGGCCACCCTGCCGGACGTCGAGGGGCACGTCGTGCTCTGCCCCGACGTGTACGTCGAGGCGCTCGACGCGGACGGCGAGCGCGTGCCCGAGGGCGCGCGCGGGGAGCTCACCGTGACGGGCGGCCGCAATCCGTACCTCCCCCTCGTGCGCTACCGCACCGGTGACCACGGCCGGCTCGGCACGACGCTCCTGCCCGACGGGCGCCGGGCCCGCGTCATCCTCGACCTCGAGGGCCGCGCGAGCGTGAGCTTCCGCGCCCTCGACGGCAGCACCGTCACCTCGGTCGACGTGGCGCGCACCATCCGCCCGCTCGTGCCCTTCGTGCAGCAGGCCCTCGTGCAGCGCGCCGACCTCGCGCTCGAGCTCCGCCTGCGCCCCTTGCCGCACGTGCCGATCTCCGTCGAGGTCGTCGATCACGCCCTGCGCGAGCTCTTCGGCCGCGACGCCCGCATCGAGATCATCCTCGATCCGGAGCTCGGCAACGGAGCCGGCAAGCTCGTCGCCTGGCAGAGCGAAGCCCCCTGACGCACCCGCACCCGCCCCCGCACCCGCACCCGCCCCCGCACCCGCTCCCGCGCCCGCGCCCGCACTCGCACTCGCACCCGCCCCCGCGCCCGCACTCGCACCCGCACCCGCACCCGCACTCGCACTCGCACTCGCACCCGCACTCGCGTCGGGGTCGCGTCTCAAGACGCGGCGCCCGCGAGGTCGCCCGCGAGGGCGGCCCCCGCGAGGGCGCGCGTCCGCAGCGCTGCTCGCGCGCGGAGCTGCAGGCGCACCGCGCGCAGGAGGGCGGGCTCGACCGGCTGGAGCAGGAGCTTGCGCACGGCGTGCTGGCCGACGCCGAGGGCCGACGCGAGCTCGCGCGCGCTCGGGTGGGTCGCGGTCGAGGTGCTCGCGGTCGCGCCAGTCGCGGTCGCGCAGGCCGCGGTTGCGCCAGTCGCGGTCGAGTGGGCCACGGCCTGGGCGGCAGCACGACGCGCGGCCACCGCGGCGCGCGACCGGTCGCAAAGGTCCGCGAGGCCGGCCGCACCAGCCGCCGCGTCGGCGAGGTCGTCGAGCGACACCGGGCGTGGCTCGTCGAGCTCCGGCACGCCGAGGAGCGCGCGGAGCTCGGGCCGCGCGAGCCTCGGCAGCAGGGCGCCCACGTGTGCCTGCGTGAACGCGCCGAGCAGGCGCATGCCGAGCAGATCGGGCAGGTTGCTGGCGTCGAACAGCGGGTCCGAGGCGATGCCGTGGCGCGCGTGCTGCCGCAGCACGTAGCGGAAGCTGTTCAGGAGGTGGCGCTGATCGACGACGGGCGTCGCGCGCGCCCGGTCGAAGCGCACGGGCAGCGCGAGCGCACGCCGCAGGCTCCCCGCGACGCGCCGCGCGAGCTCGCGCGCGGTCGCCTCGTCGCAGGCGACGAGCAGATGGATGTGCGTGTCGGCGGCCCGCAACGCGACCAGGGGGAAGCCCTCGCCGACGCGCAGGGCCGTGCGCCCGAGGACCCGTTGCGCCGCGGGTGTCGGCGCGATCACCCGCTCGTCGTAGAGCTTCAGGACGACGTGGTGCCCCAGTGCCATGTCACGCTCCTTCGTGGACTCGACCTCGGTGCTCGGTGCAGGTCGACACCGCGGCCACGCGGGTTGCGAGGAAAGTGACCGCCCCGCCGGGCGCGGCTCGAGACGACTCCGCCAGGCTGGCTCCCCGCGGTTGCCGCCAAGGCGACGTCGTGCAGCCGACCCACACACCAGGCGGCGCGGCCGCCCCGACGACCCCTCGGCGCGTAACCAACCCCCCGGTCCGTTTCGGTCTAGCCGGGGTTGGTTACGTCCGTGCGCCTCGGGCGCGCGCCCGCGGCTCGCCGCGCGCTCGTAAGTGTGCGTCCGCTCGTCGGCACCACCGGCGCGGCCGCCCCGACGGCCCCTCGGCGCGTAACCAACCCCCGGTCCGTTTCGGGCTAGCCGGGGGTGGTTACGTCCGCAGGCCTCGGGTGCGGGCGCGGGCGCGCGCGCGGGCGCGCGCGCGGGCGCGGGTGCGGGTGCGGGCGCGCGTGCGGGTGCGCGAGCGGGCGCGCGCGCGGGCGCGGGTGCGGGCGCGCGTGCGGGTGCGCGTGCGGGTGCGCGAGCGGGCGCGCGTGCGGGCGCGAGCGGGCGCGGGCGCGGGCGCGGGCGCGCGTGCGGGCGCGGGCGCGTGCGGGTGCGCGCGCGGGTGGGCGAGCGGGTGCGCGAGCGGGCGCGCGAGCGGGTGCGCGAGCGGGCGCGCGAGCGGGCTCGGTGCGGGCCTCTGGGGCGCGCAGACCTTCGACCGGCGACCTTCGACCGCAATTTCCTCAGTACTGAAACCCAAGCACGCCGAGGCCGACCACGTTGCCCGCCACGGCGAGGCCGTAGATGCCGCCGACGGCGGCCAGGCGCCTCTTCAGGGTCGAGAGACGGAGCACGAGGATGATGGCGACGTAGAAGTGGAAGTACCAGAAGAGGAAGATGAGCCACACGCCCGCGAACGAGCGGTTCCAGAACGGGTACTCCCAGACGAGCAGGCCGCCCGCGTTGAGCAGGCACTCGACGAGCACCGAGAAGGCCGCGTAGGCGACGGCCCAGAACCAGCGCTCGGGCAGGCCGAGGATGCGCGCCTTCGGGTCGTCGGACAGCGTGTGGAAGTACACGATGCCGCCGATGGCGAACATGAACATGATCTCGATGTTCCAGCCCACCATGGTGCGCAGGGCCGTCTCGCCCGGCGTGGTCCAGAGGGCCGAGCGGCCGGTCAGGTTCAGGATCCAGCCGTTGGCGGTCTCGTTCACGAAGTCCACGCCGAAGAGCACGAGCCCCGCGACGACGGCGTCCCAGTTCTTGCTACGCCGCGCCGCCTGGATCTCGCGCACGTAGACGTAGAAGACGAACGCGAGCAGCGGGATCACGTACCAGCGCAGGGTCGAGGGATCGCGCAGCCCGCGCAGGGCCTGGAGAGAGGCTTCGGTCATGGGGAGAGGCAGTTCTTCTGCACGACGTGGCTGTCCTGGAGCACGCCGTCGTCGCTGTAGAGCTCGAAGGTGAGGTCGCTCACCGTCGCGGTCGCGAGCATCGCGCCGTGCCGGTCGTTGTAGCGCGCGACCGACTCCGCGATGGGCGTCCCGAAGGCGTAGAGCCCGGCGCCCCCGATGCCGTTGACGAAGTACGGGATGCCGCCGACCGCGAGCCGCTCGTAGGTGTGGTCGTGCCCGCCGAAGACGGCGTCCGCGCCCCACGCCTCGAACGCCCAGCGCATGCGCGTCGTCGAACCGTGCGCGGCCGAGGACGAGTAGGCGGCGTGGTGGAACACGACCAGATCCCAGCACGCGGGCGAGGCCTCGATGCGGCTCTCTGCCCAGCCGGCCTGCACGCTCGAGGCCGTCGCCCCGTCGGGCTCGTGCGAGTCGCTGTCGAGTGCGAACAGGCGCACGAGGCCGAAGTCGACCTCGTAGTACCGCTCGTTGCCGGGCAGCGTGAAGTAGTCGAGGTAGGGCGCGAGCCCGGCCGCCATCCAGTCGTGGTTGCCCGGGCAGGGAAAGAAGCGGTTCGCGACGCTGCCCGCTCCGTACGCGCCCGCGTAGTTGCCGATGAAGGCCTGGTAATACTGCCCGATGGAGGCGTCGATCGTGGCGGCCGTGCCGGCCGGGTAGTTGTTGTCGCCGAGCGTCACCACGAAGTCGGGGCTCCAGCCGGCGACCAGCGCCGCGACCGCGGCCTCCTCGGACGAGTCGTCGCCGAAGTCGCCGATGAGCGCGAGCCGGAGCGGGGCCGGCGTCGAGCCGCCGCCAGCGCCGCCAGCGCCGTGCCCACCTGCCCCGCTGCCCGCGCCTCCGGCTCCGCCGCCCGCACCCCAACCGGCAGTCCCCGCGCCGACGGCGCCCGAGCCGCCGCCGCCCGCGCTCGTCGTGTCGCCGCCGGTGCACGCGGGCAACGCAATGGCCAGACACAGGGCTGCGAGCTGGAGAGAGGAGCACATCGGCCGGTACCTCCGCACGCCGCCGCTGCGGATGAGAGCACTATCGCGCGTCCGGCAGCCGCCGTCACCTCGCACCGAGCGCGGGCGCGCGGGCGGGCGCGGGCGCGGGCGGGCGGGCGCGGGCGGGCGCGGGCGTGCGGGCGGGCGCGGTGGGGCCGCGGCGCTCGGGCGCGCGTGCTAGCGTCGAGCGCGATGCTTGAAGGGAGCGAGCTCCGCTGTCCGCGCTGTCGCGTCGAGCTCTACGCCGCGCGCATCCCGGACCTCGAGATCCACGCCTGCGGCACGTGCTACGGCGCCTGGGTGGACAGCCGCTGGTGCCAGCGCTTGCTCGCCATGCCGCTTTCGGACGCCGCGCGAGCGCTCATCGGGCGCCTGCGCACGGGACCTCCCGGCGGCTCGCCGCCCGAGGCTCCGGCAGCCGGCCCTGCCTTCCGCGCGGCAGCCGCGCCGACCGGCGCGCTCGCCTGCCCGCACTGCGAGGCCGAGCTCGCGGGCACGACGACCGACGAGCGGCGCCACGGCGTCCGGATGCGCCTCGACGTGTGCGGCGTGCACGGCACCTGGTTCGATGCGGGCGAGCTCCACGCGCTGCGCCGCGCGCTCTCCGTCCGCGAGGCGCAGGGCATCGCTCGGGCGGTGCACGACGCGGAGGCCCGCCACGAGGCGGCGCGCGCCGAGCTCCTCGCGCAGCTCTTTCCCACCCGAACGCCCTTCGGCCGATGACCGCGCCCGCGTCCAGCACTCCCTTCGCCCTCGCCTCCGCCGTCGAGCCGCGCGGCGACGGCTTCGTCGGCCGCGTGCCCGACGACTGGACGCAGGGCCGCGGCGCCTTCGGCGGGCTCGTCGCCGCGCACGGTCTGCGCGCACTTTCCGCGCGAGTGCCGCCCGAGCGCGCGCTCCGCTCCGTCGTCGTCGATTTCGTATCGCCCGCCGTCGCGGGCCCGGTCGAGATCGAGGTGCGGCTGCTGCGCGCCGGCCGGGCCCTCACGCACGCCGAGGCGCGCATCGTGCAGGCGCGCGAGACGTGCGCGGTCGTGGTCGCCGCGTTCGGAGCGTCGCGCCCCTCGACGCTCGCCCTCGCACCCGCCGCCCCGCCGGCCGCGCCCCCCGCGGAGGCGCTCGCCCGCTTCCCCTACCTCGAGGGCGTCACGCCCGCCTTCACGCAGCACTTCGACTTCCGCTGGGCCTCGGACCGCTTTCCGTTCGCGGGCGCCTCGGTCGCGAACGTCGGCGGGTGGATCCGCCACGCGGCGCCGACCCCGGTCGACGCCGCCGCCCTGCTCGCGCTCGTCGACGCCTGGCCCGCGCCCGTGCTCCCGCTCCTGCCGGCCCGCGTGCCGGCGAGCACCGTGACGTGGATGGTCGATGTCGCGGCGCCGCCCCCCGCCGAGGGCTTCGCGCCCGAGGCCTGGTGGCGCTTCGAGGCCGACGGCATCGCCGCGGGCGACGGCTACGCCACGGTGGACGGCCGGATGTGGGACGACCGCGGCCGGCTCGTCGCCGCTTCGCGCCAGTGCGTGGCGGTGTTCGGCTGAGCCCGCCCCCCGAGGTGCTCCCATGCCCGAGCCACGTCGCGACTACTACGAGGTGCTCGGCGTGCCGCGCGACGCCGACGACAAGCAGATCAAGACCGCGTTCCGCGAGCTCGCCAAGCAGTACCACCCGGACCGCAACCGCGCGCCCGACGCCGAGGCGAAGTTCAAGCAGATCGCCGAGGCCTTCGCCGTCCTGTCCGATCCCGACAAGCGCGCGCGCTACGACCGGCACGGCTTCGCCGCCGTGAGCGACGTCTCGCAGGACGACCTCTTCGGTGGCCTCGACCTCGGCGATCTGCTCGGCGGCCTGGGCTTCGGCTTCGGCGCGCCCTTCTTCGACCGCTTCGGGCGCCGCCCACGCCGCGCGGGGCCGATGCCCGGCGCCGACATCGAGGTTGCGCTCGCGGTGCCGCTCGAGCGCGTGCTCCACGGCGGCATGGAGACCGTGCGCTTCCGCCGCACCCACAGCTGCGACGCCTGCCAGGGCAGCGGCGCCGAGGCCGGGACGCAGCCGCGCGCCTGCGAGGGCTGCCACGGCACCGGCCAGCAGGCGAAGCGCTCGCGACGCGGCAACGTCCTGTTCGAGACCATCACGACCTGCGAGACCTGCGGCGGCCGCGGCAAGCTCATCGACCGGCCGTGCCCGAGCTGCTCCGGCACGGGCGCGGTGCTGCGCGAGGAGGAAGTGCGCGTGCGCGTCCCCGTCGGAGCGACGGACGGAGTCGTCCTGCGCGTCGCGGGCCACGGCATGCCGAGCCCGACGCCGGGCGGGCCCGCGGGCAACCTGCTCGTCTTCCTCGAGACCGCGCCCGATCCGCGCTTCGAGCGCCGCGGCACCGATCTCAGCCACGTCGCGCGCCTGTCGGTCGCCGACGCCGCGCTCGGCACCGAGCTCGCCGTCGAGACGCTCGACGGCCCGACCGCCCTCTCCGTGCCGGCCGGCACCCAGCCCGGCGCCGTCTTCCCGCTCCCGGGCAAGGGTCTGCCCGAGCTCGGCGGCGGGGAGCGCGGCGCGCTCTACGTCATCGTGCGCGTCGACGTCCCGACCGAGCTCTCCGACGAGGCGCGCGAGCTCTTCGAACGCCTGCGCCAGCTCGAGCGGGCGAGCGGCAAGCCCGCCGATTGAGCGCCCCGCGACCCACGCCATGCCCCGGCTCGCCCTGCTCACGCTCGAGGATCGCACGGGCTTCGTCATCGACGACGCCCTCGCCATCGCCGAGCTCGAGCGCCGCGGCCTCGTCGTCGACGAGATCCCGTGGCGCAGGGCACGGGACTGGCGCGCCTACGACGGCGTCATCGTGCGCACGCCGTGGGACTACCAGCGCGACCTCGCCGGGTTCCTCGCCGTGCTCGACGGCATCGAGGCGCTCGGCGTCCGGCTCGCGAACCCGGCGGCGCTCGTGCGCTGGAACGCCGAGAAGACCTACCTCCGCGAGCTACGCGAGCGCGGCGTGGCCATCGTCCCCACGCTCTTCGGCGTCGGCCTCGAGCCCGGCGAGCTTCGCCTCCTGCCCGCGCGCCTCGCCTGCGACGAGTGCGTGCTGAAGCCCGCCGTCGGAGCCAACGCCGACGACGCCTACCGCATCACGCCCGCCCTCGCCGACGACTCGGCCCGCGCCCTCGCCGCGCGCTTCGCGGGTCGCGCCTACCTCGCACAGCCCTTCGTGCGCGCGGTGCTCGACGAGGGCGAGCACTCGCTCTTCTACTTCGACGGCCGCTACAGCCACGCCGTCACGAAGCAGCCGAAGCGGGGCGACTTCCGCGTCCAGGAGGAGCACGGCGGGCTCATCACGCGCCTCGAGCCCGACGCCGCCCTGCACGCGGCCGGCGCGCGCGTCCTCCGCGCGCTCGGCCGAGCGCCACTGCAGGCGCGGGTCGATCTCGTGCGGCTCGACGACGGCACGCTCGCCCTGATGGAGCTCGAGGCCATCGAGCCCTCGCTCTACTTTCGCATGGACGAGGCCGCGCCGCGGAACTTCGCCGACGCCGTCGTTCGCTGGCTCGCGCGCGGCGGACGCCCACCCACCCCGACCCGACCCGTCAGCGCTTGAGCACGGCGAGCTTGTCGCGGTGCCGCGCCTGCGACGCGGTGTAGATCTCCTGCGGGAGGCCGAGGGCGCGCGTGGTCGTGCGCAGGGCGTTCGTCTCGCTCACCGTGAGGACGCCGTCGGCCCCCGCGAGATCGACGAGCACGTCGAGCAGCTGGGCCCGAAAGTCGAGCTCCGTGAGCTCGACGAGCTCGCGGGCGTAGGTGGTCGCCTCGGCCGAGGCGATGGCGACCGTGTGGGCGCGCAGCACCTCCGCGATGGCCGCGATGCCCGCCGCGTCGAGCCCCTGCACGCGGGCGAGCGTGCTCCGCACGACGGCCTCCTCCTCGGGCGAGTAGTCGCAGTCGGCATAGGCGATGCACACGAGCAGGGCCGCGGTCGAGGCGACGATGCGCACGTGCACGTCGTCGTCGTCGCCGAGCGCGCTGCGGACGGCGGCGTAGAGCTCGCGCGCGCGACCCGGATCGGCCGCGGCGCGCTTCTTCTTGAGGAACGAGAACACGGCGAAGGCCCGACCTCGGAGCGACGCTCAGCCGTCCTCGTTGATGATCTCGATGAGCTCGTCGAGCGTCGCCTGCGCCTTGTCGTTGTCGACCTGGCAGGTGCCGGCGGCGATGTGCCCGCCGCCGCCGAAGGTGAGCATGAGCTCGCCGACGTCGGTGCGGGAGCTGCGGTCGAGGATGGATTTGCCGACCGCGAAGACCGTGTTCTGCCGCTGCTTGCCCCAGAGCACGTGGATCGAGATGTTGCACGCCGGGTAGAGCGCATAGAGCATGAAGCGATTGCCGGGCCAGATGACCTCCTCGCCGCGGAGATCGAGCACCACGAGCTTGTCGTGGACCGTGGCGCAGCGCCGGAGCTGCTCCTTGAACTTGTCGTGGTGCTCGAAGTAGAGCTCGACGCGCTCCTTCACGTCCGGCAGCTCGAGGATCTCGGCGACGCCGTGCGTCCGGCAGGCGTCGATGAGCTGCATCATGAGGTCGTAGTTCGAGATGCGGAACGAGCGGAAGCGGCCGAGACCCGTGCGGGCGTCCATCAGGAAGTTGAGCAGCGTCCAGCCCTTCGGGCTCAGGATCTCCTCCTCGCTGTACGCGGCCGAGTCGCCCTGATCGACGGCGGCCATGAGGTCGTCGGCGACGCGCGGGAACCGCTCCTTGCCCCCGAAGTGGTCGTACACGACGCGCGCCGCGGACGGCGCATCGGCCCGGCAGATGTAGTTGTCGGGCTTGCCGACGCGCAGCGTCTCGCTGTGGTGATGGTCGAACGCCAGGTGCGCGCCCGGCACGTACGGCAGGTTCGTGGAGATGTCGCGGCCCGTGATCTCGACCTTGCCGTCCTGCATGTCCTTCGGATGCACGAACAGGATCTCGTCGATCATGTCGAGCTCCTTGAGCAGCACCGCGCACACGAGGCCGTCGAAGTCGCTGCGCGTCACCAAACGGTACTTCTGCTCGCTCATGTTCCCGTTTCTGCCACGAACCCGGGGCGACGGGAACAGCGCGCAGGCAGGGCTCGCGGCCGCGTGCTCAGCGCCCGCTCGGGCGGTCGGTCATCTCGAGCAGCGCGAGCACCGTCCGCCAGTTCCGGACGGTGCTCGTCGTCGCGAGCGTCGCGTCGAAGTACGCGTTCGTGAGCTTCGTGCGCGCGACGCCGTTCGGCAGAAGGAGGTAGATCTCGCGCCCGCGGACCACGAGCTCGTCCGGCGGCGACCGGCCCGGATCGAGCGCCGCGACCCGGCTCGCAGTCGGTCGCTCCGCGAGGAACACGACGTGCAGGGCCCCGACATCCGCGCCACTCCGCACGAAGGGGTTGCCGCGCGCGAGCTCGCCGAGCTCGTCGGCCGTGCGCAGCACGACGGGCGCCCGGAAGCCGAGGCGCGCCCGGATGGCCTCGGCCACGATCTCGGGCACGCTTGCCGCCCGCGCCCGGGCGGCGCGAAAGACGACATTGCCGCTCTGGATGTAGGTCCGCACCGCGCGGCACCCGGCCTGCTCGAAGAGCGGCACGAGCTCCTTCATCGGCAGCTTGTTCTTGCCGCCCACGTTGATGCCGCGCAGGAGCGCGACGTGCTCGG